>JAZROJ010000036.1:0-7775 GCA_045648625.1 Candidatus Scatovivens sp. | reverse complement strand
AAACAGTACTGGCAAAATGAAATTAAAAATATTTTCTTTCGCATTTTATAAAAATAAAAAAATACATTAACATACTAAAAATAGAGGAGAAAAAAATGAAATTATTAATGCATACATGTTGTGCACCATGTAGTGTGTACTGTATAGAAAGTCTAAAAAATGAAGGGATAAATCCAGATTTGTATTGGTATAATCCCAATATACATCCATACACAGAATATAAAGCAAGAAGAGATACTTTAATCGAATATGCTAAAAATATAGGGTTACATTTGGTTGTAGAAGAAAATTATGGGCTAAGAGATTTTTGTAAAAACGTTATAGAAGATTTAGAAAACAGATGTGTAGATTATTGTTATAAAATAAGAATGGAGCAAACCGTAAAATATGCAAAAGAAAATGGATATGATGCATTTACTACAACACTTTTTGTTAGTCCTTATCAGCAACATGAAGCCTTAAAAAGCATTTGTGAGGAATTAGCTAAAAAATATGATATTGAATTTTTATATAGAGACTTTAGAATAGGGTTTAGAGAAGGTCAAAACAAAGCTCGAGAACTTGGAATGTATATGCAAAAATATTGTGGATGTGTTTTTTCAGAGGAGGATAGATACTTACGACACAATAAGAAGTGATCTTACAGTTGCAAGTGTTTTGAGTAATTTTAAAATCGAGGAGTAAGCAATTTATCGACACACAATTTTGCGATAAAAATTAAAAAGTAAAAGAGAATAATTTTGAGGTGAGAAAATGGAATTGTATGTAGTTAGGCATGGACAGACTATAGTCAATGTTAAAGGCTTAATAAACGCCAGAAATATAATAGGCATAAATAAGACAGGGAAACAAGAAGCTAAAAATGCAGCAGAGCAAATGGAAAAAACAAAAATAGATTTAATATTCTGTTCTCCGTTAAGAAGAACTAAGCAAACATGTAAAATTATAAACAAGAATAAAATTGAAGTACTTTATGACAGAAGGATACTAGAAAGAGATTCACGAAGTATGCAATTTGAAAAAATAGAAAAATTAGATTTTGAAGAATGGTATAATGTAGAAAAAATTAAAGTTTATAAGAATTCTGAAGGATTTAAAAGTATATTAAATAGAGTGAAAAATTTTTTAGAAGAAGTAAAAATAAAATATCCAGACAAGTCTATTTTAATTGTAACGCATGGTGATGTATGTAAAGCTATTTATGCGTACTTGAATAATATTACTGATGCAAAAGAAATAAGTTTATTTAAGCAAGGAAATTGTGAAATAAAAAAATATGATTTAAATTAAACTATTAGGAAATCCTGAATAATCCAAAAGGAAAGGAGAAAAATCATGAACAACATAGAAAACTTGAAAGACCTAATTATATATCAAAGCCAAAATAATGAAAATATATCGGTAGAAGTTTTATATGATGAAGAAGATTTTTGGTTAACGCAAAAATCAATGTCTAAATTATTTAATGTTGAAGTAAATACTATTAATTATCATTTAAAAGAAATTTTCAAATCTGAAGAGTTAACGGAAGAATCAGTTATTCGAAAAATTCGAACAACTGCGAATGATGGTAAAAACTATAACACTAATTTTTATAGTCTAGACGCAATCATAGCAGTTGGATATAGAGTAAATTCAAAAGAAGCAACAGATTTTAGAATATGGGCAACAAACACATTAAAAGAATACATAAAAAAAGGTTTTGTCTTAAACGATGAAATGTTAAAAAATGGACCTAAATTTGGAAAAGACTATTTTAAAGAACTATTAGAACGTATTCGTTCAATTAGAACAAGTGAACGTAGAATATGGCAACAAATTACAGATATATTTGCAGAATGTAGTATTGATTATGATAAAAATTCAGAAATAACACATCAATTTTATGCAATGATTCAAAACAAATTCCACTTCGCAATTACAGGAAATACAGCAGCAGAAATAATATATCAAAAAGCAGACCATACTAAGGAAAATATGGGGTTAACAACATGGAAAAACTCTCCAGGCGGAAGAATATTAAAATCTGATGTAATGATTGCTAAAAATTATTTAGAAGAAAAACAAATAAAAAGATTAGAAAGAGCAGTAACAGGATATTTTGATTATATAGAAGATTTAGTAGAAAGAGAAAATACTTTTACTATGGAAGAGTTTTCAAAAAGTGTCAATGAGTTCTTAGAATTTAGAAAGTATGATATTCTAAAAGATAATGGAAAGATTTCTAGAAAAATGGCAGAAGAAAAAGCTGAAAAAGAGTATAATGAATTTAATAAGACACAAAAAATTACTTCTGATTTTGATAAATTATTGTTAGAAGCAAAAAAGTTAAAAAATGATTAAGCATATAAAAAATATTAATTTTTTTGATATAATAAAAGCGATGGTTTTGATTGAAAAATCAACATTTATAAGGGATTTGCTATGTGTCGAAAAATATAGTACTCAGAGGAGGACAGGTACTTAGGCCACAAAAAGAAGTAATATTATATGTACAAGTGCTTTGCGTAATTAAATAATTGAGAAGTAAGCATTTTATTGACACACAAGTTTAATATAAAAAATAATAAGATAAATAGTAAGTTGTA
This sequence comes from Candidatus Scatovivens sp., assembly GCA_045648625.1. GTDB lineage: Bacteria > Bacillota > Clostridia > TANB77 > CAG-508 > Scatovivens. The sequence goes on along the minus strand of JAZROJ010000036.1, from coordinate 5,187 downwards.
AAAGGAGGTATAAAATTGGATGATACGATACTAATGAAAATTATGTTTGGGACAATGGGAGCAATTATAACAGGAGCTTTTTTTGTTACGGCATTATTTTATTTAATTAGAAAGAAAAAAGAAAATAAATGTACTTGTAAAACTTTTGGTAAAATAATATCTAATATAAGACGTGAAGAACATACTGGGAGCCACAGCAATGGGAATTATAGGAATTATGTTCGATGGTATTCTTTATGCGAATATACAGTTGGAGAAACAAAATGTGTTAGAGAAACCAATATTGGAACTTCTCAACCTAGAGAAGTTGGAAAAATTGTGACTGTGCATTATAATCCTAATAACTGTCATGAGTCTTATATTGAAGGTGATAATAATTCAGGAATTAAAGCAATGGTTAGTTTAACTTTAGCGGTAATTGTGGCTATTTTTATGTATTTTATTATAAAAAGTATCTCTTAATGATAAAATATTAGAAGACTAGATGACATTACTTACATAATAAATACAACTTACTAAAAAGTGCATAATACAAATAAAGTTATAAAAATTATATATCTAGAACGAAATTAAAAAAAATTAGAGGAAAGAAGAAAAAATGAAGGAAAATTCAAAAGTATATTTTACAGATTTTAGAACAAGAGGAGGAATTAGCATTCCGCAAAAATTAAAAAATTTAATAAAAAAAGCTGGAATTGAAAATATAGATTTTAAAAACAAATATGTGGCAATAAAATTACATTTTGGAGAGCCAGGAAATTTAGCTTTTTTAAGACCTAATTATGCTAAAGCTGTTGCTGATGTTGTTAAAGAATTAGGTGGAAAACCTTTTTTGACAGATGCAAACACTTTATATGTAGGAAGGAGAAAAAATGCATTAGACCATATAGAAGCAGCATATGAGAACGGATTTACACCATTTTCAACAGGATGTCAAGTAATTATTGCTGATGGTTTAAAAGGAACAGATGAAGAATTAATACAAATGGATGGTGAATATATAAAAGAAGCTAAGATAGGTAAAGCAGTTATGGATGCTGATATAATAATATCCCTAAACCACTTTAAAGGACACGAAGCTACAGGTTTTGGTGGAGCTATAAAGAATCTTGGTATGGGGTGTGGTTCAAGAGCTGGAAAAATGGAAATGCATTATAATGGCAAACCAAAAGTTAATGAAAATAAGTGTAAAAAATGCAAAGTGTGTGCAAAAATTTGTGCCCATGAAGCAATTACATATAATGAGGAAACTAGCATAGCAAATATTAATGAAGACAAATGTGTTGGATGTGGAAGATGTATAGGAATGTGTAATTTTGATGCTATACAACCAAAAGATAATTCTGCAAATGATATATTAAATAAAAAGATGACTGAATACGCATTAGCTGTGGTTAAAGATAGACCAGAATTTCACATTAATATAATTTGCGATGTTTCACCAAATTGTGATTGCCATTCGGAAAATGATGCTCCAATTGTTCCTGATGTTGGAATGCTTGCATCTTTTGATTGTGTTGCAATAGATAAAGCTTCAGCTGATTTAGTAAATAAAGAAACAGCCTTTATAAATAGTGCATTAGGTGAAAATATAGAGAACAAAACTATAGAAAAAGATAATTTACACACAAATCATCCAGAAACAAATTGGGAAATTCAAATTACTCATGGAGAAAAAATCGGTTTAGGAAATTCAAATTATGAATTAATAAAAATTTACTAAAAAATAATAATTACCATTGAATTAAAAAAGATTTTATAGTATATTATAAATGGATTTAAATTTAAGGAGGATTCACATATGAAAAAATTATTAACAGTATTAGGAATTGTAGTTGTTTTAGCAGTAGTAGCAGTTTTTGCATTCAAATTTACTGCTGAAGAAGCTCCAAAATCTAATTTTGCAGAAATTGAAAACGCAGAAGCATTAACTACTATTATAGATAATGTATATGCAGCACAAACAATGGAAATGCCAATGCTACAAACACAAGAAATTGATGTTACAGATAATGACATGGTAAGTTATGTAACAGGTCTTGAAAATGGAGAGAATTTAGAATTTGTAGTTGCATCAGAACCAATGATGTCATCACAAGCTTATTCTTTTGTTCTTGTTAAAGTAAAAGATGGAGTAAATACAGATGAAGTAGCAAAAGCTATGTGTGATAACATAGATAATAGAAAATGGATATGTGTAACAGCAGAAAAAGTTTATACAACAAGCAGTGGAAATGTAGTATGCTTAGTTATGTCAAACGAAGAAACAGCAACAGCAATTTATGGAACATTTAAAGAGCTAGCTGGAGTTGTTGGACAAGAATTCCAAAAAACAGCAGAAGAACCAGAATTACCAGAAGATATGTATTAATCTAAATATAAAATCTGCCAGGAGTGCTAAGCTTTTGGCAGATTTTTTGGAAAAGGGGACGGTTCTCTTTTCCAAATAAACATTAAAAATTGGAAAAGAGAACCGTCCCCTTTTCCAATTTTAATATAAGGAGTAGAAAATGGTATTTTCAAGCATAACTTTTTTGTTTTATTTTTTACCAGCTGTGTTAGCTTTGTATTATATATCGCCTAAAAAAATGAAAAATTACATATTGCTTATTTCATCTTTTGCTTTTTATTTTTATGGAGAGCCCAAATATGTAATTTTAATGGCAATTTCTATATTTGTTTCATATGTATTAGCTCTTTTAATAGATAAAGATAGAAAACACGGAAAACTATATTTAATCTTATGTACTATAATAAGCATAGGATTATTAGTTTATTTTAAATATATAAATTTTGTGATAGAAAATGTAAATTTGTTTTTAAAAAACAAGATAGATTTTATTTATGTTGCATTACCAATAGGAATTTCTTTTTATACATTTCAGTTATTAAGTTATGTAATTGATGTATATAAAAAAGAAGCAAAAGTGCAAAAAAATATTTTTAAATTAGCAATGTACATATCTTTCTTTCCACAGTTAATAGCAGGTCCAATTGTAAGATATACAACTATTGAAGAACAAATTGATGAAAGAGAACATACTTTACAAAAATTTTCAGAAGGTGTAAGAAGATTTGTTATTGGACTTGGGAAAAAAATATTATTAGCAAATGTTTTGGGAGAATTGAATAATGTATTTTCAGCAGGAACAGACAATACAGTTTTAGGATATTGGATATATGCAATTACAATAACATTACAAATTTATTTCGATTTTTCAGGATATTCAGATATGGCAATTGGCTTAGGAAAAATGTTTGGATTTGAATTTTTAGAAAACTTTAATTATCCATATATTGCAACAAGTATAACAGATTTTTGGAGAAGGTGGCATATATCATTAAGCACATGGTTTAGAGATTATGTATATATTCCTCTAGGAGGAAATAGAGTTGGAAGAATAAAATGGGTTAGAAATCTTTTAGCAGTATGGCTACTTACAGGTTTATGGCATGGAGCAGCATGGAATTTTGTTTTTTGGGGATTATATTTTGGATGTTTTTTAATTATAGAAAAACTATTTTTAGGAAAATTTATAGAAAAATTACCTAAAATTTTACAAAGAGTATATGTATTATTTTTAGTAATTATTAGTTTTGTTATATTTAATTTAGAAAGTATGGAACAAATTACAAAAAGTATAGGAGGGTTATTAGGAATAACAAGTTCATCTATAATTTCAAGAGAAAGTATTTATTATTTAAAAAGTTATTTAATAGTAATTTTAGTTAGCTGTATAGGAGCTACACCAATAATGAAAAACATTGTAACAAAACAAAAAATATCAAAAATAGTAGACTTTTTAGAACCAATATTTTTAACTGTAGTTTTTATTTTATCTACAAGTTATATAATAGATGGATCATTTAATCCGTTTTTATATTTTAGGTTTTAGGAAAGTAAAAGAAATAGATGCTTTTTAGCATATAAATTCTTATAATAGAAGGTTTTAAGAAAAATATTAAAAAACATTATATAAGGAATGATTTTAATTATGGAAAATAAGATTAAAAAGTTTTTAATTACAATTGGATTTTTTTCAATATTAATAATTACATTAATATTAAATATTTTTGTTAAGGATAAAGAAATATCAAATTCAGAAAGAAGAAAATTAGCTCAATTTCCTAAAATTACAACAGATACAATTTTGAGCGGAGATGCTATGGAAGAATGGGAAAAATATGCAATAGACCAATTTGTAGGAAGAGATTTCTTTAGAACAATAAAAAGTTTTTGGAATACAAAAATTTTTAGACAAAAAGATAATAATGGTTTATTTGAAAAAGATGGTGCTATCTACAAAATGGAATATCAATTAAAAGAATGGAATGTAAATAAATCAGCAAGTAAAATAAAAGAAGTATATGAAAAATATTTGCAAAATATGGAAGTTTATTATGCAATTATTCCAGATAAAAATTATTATTTAGAAAATGATGACCATTTGAAAATAGATTATGAAAAACTAAAAAATATAATGCAAGAAAATTTGGAAGAACTCGAATATATTGATATTTGGAACAGTTTAAGCCTAGAAGATTATTATAGAACTGACGCACATTGGAAACAAGAAAATTTGAGAAATGTAGTATCAAAAATTGAAGAACAAATGAATTTAACTAATACAAGTGAAACAAAATATACATTAGAAAATAAAGGTGATTTTTATGGTGGATATTACGGACAACTAGGGTTAAATTTAAAACCAGATGTATTAAATGTGTTAACAAATGAAATTATAGAAAAATGTACAACATATAATTATGAGACACAAAAACAAGGTGAAATTTACACTGAAAGTAAAACTTCAGATAAATATGATATATTTTTAGAGGGAGCTACTCCAATAATAGAAATAAACAATCCAAATGCAAAAGCAGAAAGAGAATTGTTATTATTTAGAGATTCTTATGGAAGTAGCATAGCACCTTTATTAGTTGAAAACTACACTAAAATTACATTGATAGATATTAGATATATATCAAGTAATTTATTAGGAGAATATATAGATTTTGATAATCAAGATGTATTATTTTTATATAGTACTCTTGTGTTAAATCAAAATGTGTTAAAGTAAATTGATTGATAGATTAACAATATAAGTATATAAGTTTATTTAGTTAAAATATTTTGTATGTGCTAAATATTTTTACTATTAAACTTATATACTTATTTTTGCAAAT
>JAZROJ010000035.1:0-5936 GCA_045648625.1 Candidatus Scatovivens sp. | reverse complement strand
CCAATCTTCTCCTTTTAACATTTTTTCTCTATGTTCTTTGTATAAATCATAACTCCAATGGTCGCCAAGCCAAGCAGATGATAAGTAAATAGTTTTATTTTCTTCTGACGGATAATTTTTATATTTACTATTTTCATTATTCTTAAACTTAGGTATTCTAACACAGTTTAAGAAAGGTTTTAATATAGAGTTAAGTGTGTCAAATCCACCTTGTATCATACGATATTCGTCAATTACCAAAATATGACAACGTAACCCTCTTGTGTTCTCACTTGCATTTATTGCTTGGATAGTACTACCATTCCTAAAATACACACACGTTTCATTTGTCCCAACTTTTATATCGGCTATTTCCCTACGTAACATAGGGGATTGCTTCATCAATTCTTTCCCAATTTTCTCACGTACTAAGTTCCTCGATTGTTCTTTTGTGGTACAAGATATTAATATTAATTGCCCAGGGAATAATATTGCTCTACAACAAGCAAATACAGCAGTTGTATATGATTTAGATAAACCCCTTGCACATATAAAGCAACTACTATACATTATATTCATTAAATATAATATTATCATTTGAAAAGGATATAAGTTTAATTGAAGGTAATCCATAGCAAATCTATGAATGTTTAATCTATAAAAGCATGTCCATATTTTCATACCTTCTTGAAATCTATCTTTCTTTCTTGCAGATAGATTATCTCTCTTTTTATGGTAGCTTTTTATAACTTCGTCCGATAAAATTTCTTCTACTTCTTGATTATTCTTCTCTGTCATCTTCTTCTATTCCATTTCTTTTTTGTTCTTCATAAATTTTATTTATATCAGAATAATCGTCTATATGTTCACCTTCTAAAACATTATCTATATCTTCTTCATTAACTATTTCTAATTCTCTAGCAAATGGTAAAGTAAACCATTTTTTAATATATTTTCTAATATTATCTATGTCTTCAAAAAACGATAGTTTCTTTTCACAAGGTTCAAACATTTCTATACGGTCTATAAATCTACCAAATGACGCATTATCATCTTCTGTGTTATCTAATTGTGCTATTTTCATTTTACAACCTTTTTGAAGTCTATCTATCATTTCTTGTAGTTTTTGTTGTGCTTGATAATTCCCTCTGTTTTTTCTTAATTCTAAATAGTTTATACACATCTCTTGATAATCCCATAATGACGCAGGGTTATTATTTTCATATGTATCAAGACATATTTGATATCTTTCTTCTAAAAACATATATTCTTCATATTCAAAGCCAGTTCCCCACCTTCCAATTATTTCCGGGGTAATTGCATTTTTTGCCTCTCTAAGAATATCTTCTTTGTTTTTTTCTACATTAATATACATTATTTCTTCTAGTTCATCTTCTGATATAGGAAATACATTTATAAAACATTTAGTATCAGAAAAAGTTTTCTTTCTATATTGAACTAATCCCATTTTGTTAATATATCTAAAACCTAAGTTGCTTGTTGCATTTTTATTAGCTGCTAATGTATTAGCTAAATCTCTGTCAAAATAGATATCCAATTGCATACAAAATTTATATAATGCTTTCATTTCATCTTGTTGTTCTACTAATAATCTGTCATAAAATTCAGAACAACAACCTTTACAATAAGGTAATCTACCTGTTTTTTGATTTAAGTAGGACGCACTCTTAGGGAATTCCGACTCTACCAAATCATACGAACAACAAAGACAAGTATATGTTATCTCGTTCTTTTTAGCCATTAATTCACTTCCTTTCGTTTTACATAAAAAAAAGGAGGAAGAAGTAAATGCTTCTTCCTCCTAATTAGGGAGAGATAATTGAGAATATATAATACGTGATTGATTTTGGAGTTATTATATTAAAGAAGGAGAACTAAAATTTTAATAATCTATCTCTGTTTAGATAGATTATTTAAACTAACAATTTTTTTTATTAGTTTAAATAATCCATCTAAAAAGAAACTCTACTTATCAAATTGTAAGTAGAGTAAATTCTTCCTACATATTTCTTATAGGACGAAAAAATTGATTTTTTTAATTTTTATTTAAAACATTTGATAAATACTTTAAAAAATCATCTTTTAACTCTGATTTTTTTATTGCAAAATCAACCGTAGCTTGAAGAAAACCTAATTTATCTCCTACGTCATATCTTTTTCCGTCAAAATTATATCCATAAATATCACAATTTTCTTTTAATAGAATTTCTAAGGCATCTGTTAATTGTATTTCATTGCTTTTTCCAGGTGGTAAATATTCTAAAATATCAAAAATTTTAGGTGTCAATATATATCTTCCTAAAATTGCAATATTAGAAGGTGCATTTTCAATACTTGGTTTTTCAATTAATGCTTTAACTTTATAAATATTATTTTCACTTTTTTCTATATCTAATATTCCATATTTATTAGTGTCTTCTTTTCTAACCTCTTGAACACCTAATATTACAGACTCATATTTTTCATAAATATCCATAAGTTGTTTTAAACAAGGAATTTTTGAGTCAATGATATCATCACCTAGCATAACTGCAAAAGGCTCATTACCTATGAAATGTCTAGCACAATAAATTGCATGTCCCAAACCTTTTGGCTCTTTTTGTCTTATGTAATGAATATCAACCATATTACCTATGTTTTCCACTAAGTTTAATAATTCATCTTTTCCTCTTGATTTTAATTCTAACTCTAATTCTACGGATTTATCAAAATGGTCTTCTATTGATTTTTTATTTCTTCCTGTAATTATTAATATTTCTTCAATTCCTGACAATATAGCTTCCTCAATAATATATTGCAATATCGGTTTGTCCACTATCGGCAACATCTCTTTTGGTTGTGCTTTTGTAACAGGTAAAAATCTAGTACCTAATCCTGCTGCCGGTATAATAGCTTTTTTTATTTTTTTTTCCATAAAAAAAACTCCTTTATATTAAAATATAAGTCAGATAAAAAACCAAATAAATGATTTTTTATCTGACTTTAATTTTTTTATTTATCTGTTTTATATCCGTCTAAATTTATAGGATAAGTACTTTCTAACCCGTTGTCATCAAAGAACATTAATACTTGTATAGCTTTATCATATAGTCTAGCATTTCTTGCATAAGTTTCTCCACCAAATGCACCATTAGTTATTACTGTTGTATGATTATGTGGCTCTATTGCATACTTATGGAAATGTCCTTGAAATATATAATCATATACTGTTTTATTTATTTCTATTAATCTGTGTATAGTATTTCTTCTATCTTTATCTCCATGTACTAATACACACTTATATCCTCTTATCTCCATATTTATTAATGTTGGGTCTTCTTGTTTGTAAAATTCTATACCTTCATCTTCTTGTAATCTTAATTTTACAAACTCTGCTATAAATTTAACAAAATTTTCTTCTTCTATATGTTGGTTTTTATCTGCAATTATTCTATCGTGATTACCACTTAATATAGCTACTTTCATAGGTAATTTACATTCTTTTCTAACTTTAGCTATTGCCTCTGAAATTAATTCACTAGCGAATGTTACTTGTTCTGCTACATCTAATCTATTGTCAAATCTTGTAGTTGTATGGATTATACCACTTATTAAATCTCCACCACATAAAAAATGTATTATTTGTGGTTTTTCTTTGTTTATTCTTTCTATACATTTATTTATATAATAGTCCATTTTTAATCTACAAATTTCTGGATTATATATGTCTAATATATTTTCTGCTCCGGCACCAATATGAATATCTGATACTAATATTACTGCGTCCCTTTCACTCTCTCCTTGAATAACTTCATTGGTTACTAAAGGTTTCTTTTCATTAAGTTCTATTATATCTGCTTTAACACATTCGATTAAATGTGAAACTCTTGCCATAACTCTTACTTGTGCATTAACGTGATTTCTTTCGTTTTTAAGTTTTTCTTTTTCTACTTTAAGTTGTAACACTTTATTTTGTAGTTCTTTTATTCTTTTGTCTTCTATTTCTGTTTCTGTTCTATCTCTAATTTGTTGTACTTGTAAATAATATTCTTCTGTCAATTTATTTATTTTATCTTCATATAAATCATAAGCCATAGCTAATCCATAGCCTTTTCTACGAAGTGTATCTACATGTTCGTCACTACGCAATAACTCTTTAATCTCTTGCCAATCAATATCATAGCCTTCTCTTAACTTCATTACGGAAAGACGCATTTGATATTCTTCTATGCTTTCTCCTTCCATTCTTTTTAGAATTTCGTCCATCTCAATACTCTCCTTTTAGAATTTTGTAAAATAAAAGAGGTGGCTCTCCCTCCACCTCCCTTTTAATTACTCATTTATTCCTTTTTCTACTTTGAAACTTATTGATATTCCTTCTTCTCCATCAAACATTGCTAATACATCATCAAAATCTGTTATTATTTCTTCATCTTTTGTGTATTCGATAAACCATATTTTCTTTTCGCCATTTATTTCATCTTGGTTTACACGAATTTCACAGTTTTTAAAACTTAAATTTTTAGACATTTTAGGCATTGTATATCTCTCCTTTTATAAGTATATATTTATATTATGTCTATTCTTCATCTTCGTCATCATTATCCATTAACTCTTTTAAATCTTTCATCTCTAAGCGGAAATTCTCTTTTAATGCTTCTGATACTTTAACAGTTATTTTTAATCTGGGCTCACTTATTTTACCATTTGGTAATCTTTTAGCAGAAGTCATAACACCTTCTATTATTAAGAAATTTCTTAATATTAGTCTATCTCCCCTTTTGCAAGTTTCAATAGAAATTTCTCTTAATGCAGACAATACTGCTCTCGCTTGTGCCCTAGTTAGTTTTACTCCATTAGCTTTTGCGTGATTGCATATTTCTCTTAGTAATTCTTTTGTATTCACATTTTCTTCTCCTTTCTTATATTATATACCATTTATGATATACTTTCTAAGTATCTACATATATAATATAAGAACAATTATTTGTACTTTTTATACCATTTATGATATATTTTATAAATCTTTCACATATTTCCAAACTAATTTATTTCCTTCTTCATCTTTTCCAGCAGACTTTGTATCTTCGTTACAACATCTTTTTATGGCACCAGAACTTATTCCTGTTTGTTCACCGGCAATTTTATTGTTCTCATATATTACATTAGTATTAATACATATAATTCTTTCATCTTCTTCATTTTCAAAATCCGTTTCTTTTATTACAATAGGCTCTATCAATACTTCTTCTGTTTCTTCGTATATTATTTCTGGTGGTGTTAATATAACTTCTTCTTCCATTTCAAGTATCTCTTTCTCTATTTGTAATCGTAAGTTTTTAGGCTTATGACTTGCTAAACGTTTTCCGTCTCTACTCATTAGCACTCACTCTCCAATTCTTTTATCTTCATTTTTATATTAAATTCTCTATAAGTCAATACTGCTATAATGTCATAATAAAATTCTTTGTTTATCTCTATATTTCCTTTTGTATTAATTATTTCTGTAAGTATTTTGCAACTGTCCATTGTTAATCTTTCGTATAAGTTTGTTATTAATCCACCTTTATTCTTGTGTCCTAACTTAACTATTTTTTCAATAAAATCTTTTTCATTATTAAAATCTAAAACATCTTGCACTTCTTTTAATTGTTTATTTAATTTTTTTAGTCTTTCTTCTCTTTCTTTGCTTTGTGCATAAGCCTTTTCTACACGTTTAGCTATATTTTTATTTATTCTCCATACACTTGAAACATCATCTATAATAAATTCCCCTCTTAAATACTCTACTTGTTTTTTAGTCAATATATTTTCCATATTTTCATTTAACCATTTTCTAAATTCATTCATAAATTCATCTTCAGGATTATCATTGTATAATTCTGATATATATTTTTCATCTTTTTGATTTCTTATTTTGTCTATTTCTTCAACAAATTTCTTTTCATAAGACTCTA
>JAZROJ010000034.1:0-2627 GCA_045648625.1 Candidatus Scatovivens sp. | reverse complement strand
TAAGGTATTCTGATTAATTTAATATTATTTTGTCGACAATATATATTTTTAATAGTATCTCTAATTTTTCTATTTATAAACCTATCCATAGCTTGTTCATAAGTTTCGTTATTACCTCTAGTAAATATCATATAATGGTCTTGTCCGTCATATTCTATTGCTATATTTTTATTTGGTAAATAGAAATCAAACGACAAAGTGTTTTTAAATTTACAATCTTCAAATCTATGTTGATATTTATAATTTATATTTTTATTCTTAAATAATAAAAGTATTTTATCTTCTCCTTTTGAAATATTGCATTTTGGGCAACCCACATCTTTACTTAACAAATCATTAGGTCTTGGATACCATTTATATTCACATATTTTACATTTGCAATGAATTGGTTTTTTATTACCTTTATACTCTCCTAACACTTCTATATTAGGATTGATTTCTGCTAATTCTTGTTTAAAATATTCAGTAGTTTTATTTTTTATCTTCCCACTACATTTAGGACAACCAATTTTACTATTTAATAAATCATTTGGTTTTGCACTCCACTCATATCCATCTATTTTACATTTACAAAATATTTTTGTATCTGCATTTATATATTCAGTCAACATTATTATATTTGGTTTTTTCTTTTCCATCTCTTTTTTAAATTTTTCTGAACTCTTTTTTTGGTTTCCACAAGTTGGACAACCATGTGGTCTTAATAAATTATTTGGAGTAGTAAACCATATTATTCCATCTATCTTACATCTACATATCATTTTTTTCTTATTTGATATATAAGGACTTAATATTTCTATATTATTTGCATTAGGATTTCTTTTATAAAATTCTTTGAAAAAATCTTCTTCTGTCCATTTCTTTGCCATTTTATCATCTCCTTTCTTATATTTATATTTTTATTGTACTTATATTTTTATATTATGTCAACTTAATTTATAAATAAACTTAGAATCTTACCTGCTAGACTTCCATTGTAAAGACACTTAGGTTTTAACCATATGCCATCTAACTAATTTTTTCTGCTTTCGCCACATTCACGTTTATCGTTTCCAATTCCGTTGTAGTTTAGTTAGCTTTAGGATTTACAAGCAATTCAATGAGTTTTCTATACTTTTTATAAATATAGGGGGCTAACTTGTTTACCCCATCTACCAATTATTTCCGGAGTAATTGCATTTTTTGCTTCTCTAAGAATATCTTCTTTGTTTTTTTCTACATTAATATACATTATTTCTTCTAGTTCGTCTTCTGATATAGGAAAAACATTTATAAAACATTTAGTATCAGAGAATGTTTTTTTTCTATATTGAACTAATCCCATTTTATTGATATATCTAAATCCTAAGTTGCTTGTTGCATTTTTATTAGCCGCTAATGTATTAGCTAAATCTCTGTCAAAGTAGATATCTAATTGCATACAAAACTTATATAATGCTTTCATTTCGTCTTGTTGTTCTACTAATAATCTATCATAAAATTCTGAACAACAACCTTTACAATAAGGTAGCCTACCTGTTTTTTGATTTAGATAGGACGCACTCTTAGGAAATTCTGACTCTACTAAATCATAAGAACAACAAAGACAAGTATATGTTAATTCGTTCTTTTTAGCCATTAATTCACTTCCTTTCATTTTACATAAAAAAAAGGAGGAAGAAGTAAGGGGCTTCTTCCTCCTAATTAGGGAGAGATAATTGAGAATATATAATACGTGATTGATTTTGGAGTTATATTATATTAAAGAAGGAGAACTAAATTTTTAATCTATCTCTGTGTAGATAGATTATTAAAACCAACAAGATTTATTAGCTTTAATAATCTATCTAAAAAGAAATCTACCCACATTCTGTGTGGGTAGAGTGGATAAAATTCCTCCTACATATCCTTTATAGGACGGAAAATTGTTTTTTTTATAAAAAAATTATTTATTTTTTTTATATCCTTCTAAATTTATAGGATAAGTACTCTCTAACCCATTGTCATCAAAGAACATTAATAGTTGTATTGCTTTGTCATATAATCTTGCATTTCTTGCATAAGTTTCTCCACCAAATGCACCATTAGTTATTACTGTTGTATGATTATGTGGCTCTACTGCATACTTATGGAAATGACCTTGAAATATATAGTCATATACTATTTTATTTATTTCTATTAATCTGTGTATAGTGTTTCTTCTATCTTTATCTCCATGTACCAATACACATTTATATCCTCTTATCTCCATATTTATTAATGTTGGGTCTTCTTGTTTATAAAATTCTATTCCTTTATCATCTTGCAATCTTAATTTTACAAACTCTGCTATAAACTTAACAAAGTTTTCTTCTTCTATATGTTGGTTTTTATCTGCAATTATTCTATCGTGATTACCACTTAATATAGCAACCTTCATAGGTAATTTACATTCTCTTCTAACTTTAGCTATTGCTTCGGAAATTAATTCACTAGCAAATGTTACTTGTTCTGCTACATCTAATCTATTGTCAAATCTTGTAGTTGTATGAATTATACCACTTATTAAATCTCCACCACATAAGAAATGTATTACTTGTGGTTTTTCTTTATTTATTCTTTCTATACATTTGTTTATATAATAATTCATTTTTAATCTACAAATTTCT
>JAZROJ010000033.1:0-1814 GCA_045648625.1 Candidatus Scatovivens sp. | reverse complement strand
TTTTATTATTCATCTTCAACCTCGTCAAAAGCAATATTCACTGTTTCAGACATAAAACCTTTTTGATATAAATATTTTTTTATGTCTTCATCTTCTACGTTTGATTTTTTCTTTTTAATTATAATATTTTTCGCAGAAGCTATTTCATATTCTAACATAGTTTCTTTATTTTGGCAAACAAATTCATCTAGTGAATCTTTACTTGCTCCTTTTTGAGATATTTTATATACCATTTCTTTTATTGATAAATTTTTTAGAGCAACAAATTCTTTTATAGTTCTTTCAATATATTCTGTATCATTTATGTAGCCTGCTTTTTTTAAATAATCTATTGCATCTTCTAACATATTTTCATCTTCATCTTCAAATTTTATTCTTATTTCTTGCTCTGTTCTTTTTTTATAAAGTACATATTTTAATATTCTAGTTTTTAATTTATCAAAATTTTCTGCTTCTTCAAAATTATTCATAAATTCCATAAATAATCATCCTATTCTTATTTACAAGTATTATTTAAAATTTTGCGATTTAAAAACTTTAAATAATACTAATCGTCGTATCAAAATAATTGAAACGACGATTTTTTTCATTTCTTTTTATTTCACATTTAAAGCATAATACCGGAAATTATTCTTCTGGTTCAATTTCTTGTTCTTCATCTTCTTCAGATTCAACTAATGCGTTTTCGAAAGCTTTGTTAAAATTATCTCTTACTTTCTTTTCAATTTCTTCCATAAATTTAGGATTTTCTGTTAAATATTTTTTGATATTTTCACGGCCTTGTCCTATTCTTTCTCCATTATAACTAAACCATGAACCTGCTTTTTCTATTATATCTAAAGTTACTGCTAAATCTAATATACTACCTTCTTTAGAAATACCTTTTCCATATATAATATCAAATTCTGCTTCTCTAAAAGGTGGTGCTACTTTATTTTTTACAACTTTTACTTTTGTTCTATTTCCTACAACTTCTCCATCTTGTTTGATTGCTTCTACTCTTCTAATATCCATTCTTACAGAAGCATAATATTTTAAAGCTCTACCACCAGCTGTTGTTTCTGGATTTCCAAACATTACTCCTACTTTTTCTCTTAATTGGTTTATGAATATTATTGTTGCATTTGTTTTATTTATTGTTCCTGCTAATTTTCTTAAAGCTTGAGACATTAATCTTGCTTGTAATCCTACATGTGAATCTCCCATATCTCCATCTATTTCTGCTTTTGGAACTAAAGCTGCTACAGAGTCTACTACAACTATATCTATAGCACCACTTCTAATTAATGCTTCTGCTATTTCTAAAGCTTGTTCTCCTGTATCTGGTTGAGATACTATTAAATTATCTATATCTACACCAATTTTCTTTGCATATACTGGATCTAATGCGTGTTCTGCATCTATAAATGCTGCTTCTCCACCTTTTTTTTGAGCTTCTGCAACAGCGTGTAATGCAAGTGTTGTTTTTCCAGATGATTCTGGACCATATATTTCTATTATTCTTCCTCTTGGAATTCCTCCAATTCCTAATGCTATATCTAAATTTAAGGCTCCTGTTGATATCGCATCAACACTAGTTTCTTTGAAATCTCCTAATTTCATTACAGAACCTTTTCCAAATTGTTTTTCTATTTGACTCATTGCCGCATCTAATGCTTTTCTTTTTTCTGAATTATCTCCCATATTTTCCTCCTAACAAATGTTTGTTTGTAAAACTTATGTTCTTATTATATCTTAAATTATTTTTTTGTCAATACTATTTTTTCATTTTTTTATATTTGATTTTAACTTTTTATTTTACTCATTTTATTACT
>JAZROJ010000032.1:0-22470 GCA_045648625.1 Candidatus Scatovivens sp. | reverse complement strand
GATGTGGAGGATGTGCTATTCGTCATGTGAACTATGAAAAAACAATTGAAATGAAAAAAAGTGCAGTAGAATCAACTTTGAAAAAAACTTTAGGAAGAGATGTTAAAATTTCAGAAACAATAAAAATGGATAATCCTTATTTTTATAGAAATAAATTACAATATCCAATAGGAGTTGGAGAAGATGGAAATCCAGTAATGGGAGTGTTTGCAGAAAGAACACATAAAATTATACCAACAAAAGAATGTAAAATACAAAATTCATTATCACAACAAATAGCAAATGATATTTTTAAGTTTGTTTGCGAAAATAATATGTCAGTATATGATGAAACAAAATTAAAAGGTTCTATACGTCATTTAATTATTAGAATAGGTATAAAAACAAATGAAATAATGGTAACTATTGTAAGCAATACAAAAGAGATAAAAAAAGAAAAGGAATTAGTATCATATATTACAAATAAGTATCCTCAAATAAAAACAATAGCTAAAAACATTAATTCTAAAAATACAAATGTTATATTAGGAAATGAAACAGAAATTTTGTATGGTGAAGGATATATTTATGATTTTCTAGGAGATTTTAAATTTAAAATATCACCAATGTCATTTTATCAAGTAAATCCTATACAAACAGAAAAATTATATGGTAAAGCTGTAGAGTATGCAAATTTAACAGGAGAAGAAACTATATTTGATTTGTATTGTGGAATAGGTACAATAGGAATATTTGCTTCAAAAAAAGCCAAAAGATTATATGGAATTGAAACTATTCCTCAAGCAATCGAAGATGCAAAACAAAATGCTAAGATTAATAATTTAAATAATGCAGAATTTTTCGTAGGAGATGTAGAAAAAGCTTTACCAAAATTTATTAAAGAGAGAAAAATATTAGCAGATGTTGTATTTGTTGATCCACCTAGAAAAGGTTGTGACATAACAGCACTTGATACACTTTTAGAAATTAAACCTAAAAAAATTGTATATATTAGTTGTAATCCTGCAACTTTAGCTAGAGATTTAAAAATTTTAGAAGAAAAGTATGATATAAAAGAAATTTCTATTTGTGATATGTTTCCTTTTACACACCATGTGGAGTGCTGTTCTGTGCTAAAATTGAAGCAAAGTACTGAAAAATAGACGAAAATGAGATATCACTAAATATGCACATTGCGAAGCTACTTTTATTATGTTAATTAAAGTTGTATTTAAATTTATAATGTGATATTATAAGAAAATAAAGGAGGATATTATCTTGAAAGTAAATGAAATAATAGGATTTTTTGTGTCAGAAAGTGAAGGATATCACGCATATTATCATACCAAAATAGAAGATAAAAGTGTTATTATTAGAAGACGTTTAGTATACAATAAATATTCACGCAACTTTATAGAAAAAGGAAAGTTATTTGATTATATTATTACTTTTGATGTTCGGTTATGATAAATCACCACAAGAAATTATTCAAAAAATTATTCAGGGTACTGATGAATTAAAGCGTAGTAATAGAATTGCTTCAATAAATGCAGAACCTTTTCAAATGGAAAATGGAAGAGAAATAGAATTAAATTTAGCTAACATCATAATAGGAGATCCTTTAAACCCAAGAGCTCATATTAGAGATTCTAATAAATATGTTGATCCTAATTATCTGTATTTAACAAGTAAGAAAACTGAGGAACTAGCATTTGATAGATTAGAACAATTAAAAAGAGCAACTCAAAATATGCCTGAGTTATATTCTCTAGAAACGTATTTCGAACAATATGAAAGTCAAATAGGAAATAAAATAAGTGAATTGGAAAAACAAAGAATAAAAAAATTCGACGGAAAAATTCAAAGGGATCTTATATTAGGTAAATATAACTTAGAAGACTATATTACTTTTTTAAAGTCAATTCCTGATTTATTAAGTCAAAAAAAATTTTTAGCAATTGGTAGGTTTGATGATTATGGAACATTCTGGAAAAAAGATGAAATATATAAAACACCATCTCCAGATGATATAAGTCAGTATAGTGCATATGCTGAACATATAAGTAAAGGTCAAGAGGATAATTATAGAGTAATAGCTTCACCAAGTATTCAAAGAAGGATGTCAAATAAGTATAAATTATATGCTTTAACTTTGAATGAAAATGAATTTTTTAGACCTAAGATGCCAGAAAAAGTAAAAGAAAATCCTAACATAATATATGTTGGAAGCAATATAGACTCTAATTTTAGAATTTATTCTGATGAAAATGGTATTTTATTTGCTGGAGAATATCTTCCAACCATTCCGGCTAAGCCTGAGGGATCTTCAAATGAAATAGATACTAATTTAGAAGAAATATCAAGGTAAGGAATAACAGGTGATGCTCATGCACAATTTCTAATATGAATATAAGCATAGCACAGAATATATTATAAACAACGAAGGAACAGGAATGTGTCCAATGGAAAAAAATAAAAAAACATAATTAATTTATAAACTGACCTCTCGGTATAAAGCTGTTTAATATTTTTTATGATATAAATAAAAATATATTAAAAATTAGGAGGCAAATATATGCAAGGTATAAAAATCGGAAATAAACAATCAAAATATCCAATAATTCAAGGAGGAATGGGTGTTGGAGTTTCACTACATAAATTAGCAGGAATATAATCATAAATATAGTATAAGTAAATTATAAGAGATAGAAATAATGTGGAGAGATGCCTATGAATAAAACTAAAAGAAGAATTTTTAATACAGCTGTAAAAATATTTTCTGAAAAAGGATATGACAATGCAAGTGTAGAAGAAATTACAGCTGTAGCAGGAGTTGCAAAGGGTTCATTATATTATCATTTTGAAAAAAAAGAAGATATATTTGACTTATTATTGGAAGAGGGAATAAATTTACTAAAAAATAATATAGAAATAAAAACAAAGAGTTGCACTACTGCATTAGAAAAAATTAAAGCAGTTATATTAATACAAGTTAAAGTAACTGTTAGATATGAATATTTTCTAAATGTTATTTTTTCTCAAATCTGGGGAAGCGAAAAGAAAAATATTAAGTGTAAAAAGGCTGTATTTCAATATATTAAAATCATAGAAGAAATAATTCAAGAAGGAATTGATAGTGGTGAGTTTTTTGAAGGTGATGTTGAAGCATTAGCTTCAGGTATTTTTGGAGTAACATGTTCAAGTCTTATATACAGGTTAAAAAAGAATAAAGATGTAGATATAGAAAAAGTGTATAATGGATTTATAAATACTGTAATAAGAGGAATTAGTAAAGAATAGATTGTTGTCTATTCTTTTTTTTATTTAATAGGAAAGTTCTCCTTTCTTATTAAATAAAATGGTATGCATACCTAATGTTAAATTTTTTTATTTGGATGCCATAAAATACATTATACTGACCTTTCAGTCTAAAGACAATAGGTAGATATTGTGTTAGAATTTTAAATAGCAAATGAAATATGAAGAAAAAAACTTGAGATGAGGTGCAATTAAAATATGAGTGAGAGATTATATGATTATATAGAAATAAAAAAATTTAAAAGATATGCTTAACAAAGTTTGAAAGGAAAGAGAATTGCAGTAATAGGTCAAAATAGATATGAATGGGAGATAGCATATTTATCAAAAGAAGGTAATAGAGAATTTATTGATAGTAAAATTAATTCAGAAGAAATGAGTATTATGTTATTTACTTCAGGCACGACATCAACATCTAAAGTAGTATGTCTTTCTCATAAAAATATATGTTCCAATCTAATGGATTTAGCAAGTATATTAGATGTAAATTCAGAAGATGCTTTGCTTTCGGTTTTGCCAGTACATCATGTATTTGAATGTACGGTAGGATTTCTTTTGGGATTATATTTTCATAAGTGGGGCAGCTAAATTAGATCCAAAAATAGAAGAAAAATATAGATTGTTAGGAATAAACATAGTTCAAGGTTATGGATTAACAGAAACATCTCCAGTAGTTGGTATTGGAAATAATAAATATCATAAAATAGGAACAATTGGAAAAGCAGTTCCAAGTGTAGAAGTTAAAGATGAAATTAACAGCAGAAGATAAATGAAAATGCAAGTTTAATTACTTTAACATATCATGGTTCTACAAAAGTAATACCGGGTTATAATGTAATGGGAATAGCAAAAGCTGCATTAGAAGCAAGTGTAAGATATTTAGCAGAAAATTTAGGAAAAGAACAAATGTTGATGATTTATCAGCCGACTCTTTAGATATTGTTGAATTAGCAATGAGCATAGAAGAATTGGATATAGAAATTGCTGATTCTGAAGCAGAAAAAATTGTTACTATAGCAGATGTTGTTGAATATATAAAAAATAATTAATCAGTTAAGATTAAGTACGACTAAAAAATAAAAGGGAGTAGTTATATTGATAATTACTTCCTTTTATGATATTATTTTTAAATAATGGAGGAGATGTATACAAAGGTATATACATAAAGACAATAGACCAATAATATTAAAAAAGAGTTTCCAGAGTTTGATAATGAGTGAATAAGGAGTTAATTATGAAAGTAGGATTACTGCTTGAAGGTGGAGATTAGTAATAATATAAGAAATGCGGAAAAATTTTTTTGAAAGGAAAAACAAATGTGGAGATATTATTATACTTTAGTTAGAAATAGTTTTAGAATTATAAAAGAAGTGAAAACAATGAAAAATATAATTGAATTTTCAAAAACTAAACCAGAAGAGTACGATGAAGAGGAAAGATATAGATACGTTCAAAAAAATATTGTAGAGGTTATGCAAAAAACTGGACATATAAAAACAGAAGTATTTGGAGAAGAAAATTTACCAAAAGAAGGTGGATATATGATGTATCCAAATCATCAAGGAAAATATGATGCTTATAGTATTATATCTGTTCATAAGCAACCATGTACTTTCGTAATGGATATAGAAAAATCAAATATTATATTTATAAAGCAATTGGTAGATACATTAAAAGCTAAACGATTAGATAAAAAGAATAATAGACAAGCTATTGAGATTATTAATGAAGTTGCAAAAGAAGTAGAGGAAGGAAGAAAATATATTTTATTTCCAGAAGGGATTTATGATAATAAGAAGAAAAACAGTTTGATTGATTTTAAGGCCGGATGTTTTAAAATTTGTTTAAAATCAAAAGTTCCAATTGTACCAGTGGCTTTAATAGATTCATATAAACCATATAATAGTTGGGATATAGGAGAAATAGAAACCCAAGTACACTATTTAAAACCAATTCTTTTTGAGGAATACAAAGATATGAATACACAACAAATTGCAGAATTAGTAAAAGACAGAATAGCGAAAAAAATAGAAGAGCAAATAATAAAAAAAGATGTTTAAATAAAAATCCCAGCCATGCATTTGCAAACCTGGGATTTTTTGTTTATAGGGGCTTTAAAACGAAATATTGGAAAGAGATTTTTGATTTAAATCAAAATTTCTATCAGTAATTTTTAACTTGTTAGTGATGGTGGTGATGATGGTGGTGATGATGATGATGCTCATGGTGATGTTCTTTAATTATGCATTCTTTTTCGTCACACTCATAACCTATTTCTTCAAATTCTAGTGTTGAATGAGTTATTCCGTGTTCTTCTAATTCTTTTTTGATTTCATTTTTTAGATGTTTAGTATCATTTAAGTCTGTAACAACATGCATTGTTGCATAATTGTTAAAACCATCCATACTCCAAACGTGGATATGATGAACATCTATAACATTTTCGAGTTCTTTTAAATGTTCTTTTAGTTCTTTAATTTCAATTCCATTTGGAGTTTTTTCTAAAAACAAATCAACTATTGATTTAAAAGATTTTATTGCATGAATTAATATAAAGATTGCAACACCAATAGACATTATTGCATCAAATACATTTATTTGTGTGAATTTAATAAGAATTGATCCTATTAAAACAACACACCATCCTAATACATCCTCTAACATGTGTAAATTAACTGCTTTTTGATTAAGAGAGTCTCCTTCTTTTGTAAAATATGCTGCTAAAAAGTTTACGATTACACCAAATATAGCAAAAATAATCATTCCATTATAATTTATTTCTACTGGGTGTATAATTCTTTTTACAGCATTAATTACTACTAAAACTGAACCTATTGTTAAAATTGTATTTGTTATAACTGCTCCTAATATGGAATATCTTGCATATCCAAAAGTATAGGTGTTGTCTGGTTTTTTCTTACTTTTCTTTTCCAAAAGATAAGAAATTCCTATACTTATTGAATCTCCAAAATCGTGCAGTGCATCTGATATTATTGCAACACTATTTGTGAATATTCCTCCGAATAGTTCGAATATGGAAAATGCCATGTTCAACAAAAATGCAATTAATATATTTTTTTCCGTTTTCATTTTTATTCTCCTTTGGTAATAATAAATTGTAGTTGGGTTTTATTGATATTTGCCAATAGGTATAGTTTCGTATTTAAAAGCTCCTTTCTGTAACTCGATACGAGTATTGCCACTAATTATATTACGGATATTTGCATTTGTAAAGTACACAAAAAAAGGTATTCATATTGCATATGGAATTTAAAAAAATTAAATTTTAAAATAAATATGTATATATTATATTTTTTTTGCTGAAAATATAAATGTGACAGAAAAATTTTATCAAAATAAAAAAGAAAGGACAGAAAAAATGAAAGTAAAAGAATGTATGTGTAATCAAGTTTATGCAGCTAAACCAGAGACTACTATTTATGATATAGCAAAAATGATGCAAACAAATCAAGTTGGATGTATTCCTATATGTGATAACAATAATAATATGGTAGGTATTGTTACAGACAGGGATATTGTATTAAGAGGTGTAGTATGTAATAAAGACATAAAAACAACACCTATATCAGAAATAATGACAACAAAAGTGTGTTATTGTGCTCCGAATGATGATATTAATCAAGCAGAACACAAAATGTCTGAATATCAAATTAGAAGAATACCTGTAGTAGAAAATAATCAAATAATAGGTATTTTAACATTAGGAGATTTGGTTACTGAAGGAACAAGAAATCAAGATGTAAATACTACTATGTCTAATATTTGCAATAATGAAGGACAAGTAAAAAACGGATGTTAATATAAATACTTTACGCACAATTTTACTTTGTAGAATTGGCGAATTAAACAAAGACGAGCCACATAAATATTTTAAAATGATAAAGAATATTAAATGTGGCTCTTTTGTTATAGATAAAAGTAAAGAGAAATTAGAATTTGATATGTTTTTAAAATGAAAATTTTGTAAACTCTTTAAAATTTAATTGAGAATTAGAGTGATATATGATATAAATAAATAACCAAAGAGGTGGTAAATTTATGCACAAAAGTGTAAGAGGAATAATAAAAAAAGAAGATGGAATTATATTAATTCATAGGATAAAACCTAAAGAAGATGGTACTTTTAGGGATTATTATGTAATACCAGGTGGAAAAATGGAGCAAGGGGAAACAGAAAAACAGACTCTTGAAAGAGAAGTATTAGAGGAATTAGGTATAAAAATTAATCCAATAAAAAAAGTTATAGAATATAATTCAGATTATGATAACAGCATACAAATATTTTACTTATGTGATTATTTAAGTGGAGTGGTAGGAACAGGTAATGGTCCTGAAATTACGGATAAATCAACATATAAAGGCGTTTTTGAACCAGTTGTTATACATAAAAAGAAAATAAAAGATATAAATTTAGTGCCAGAAGAAATTAAGAACATACTAATACAAGGAGACATTTTATGAAAAACAGTTACAGTTATTTTATAGTAAAACCAGATGGAGTAAAGTATTTAGATGATATTTGTAATACTTTAGAAGGGCAATATGCCAAGATAAAATATTATGCTATTGATGATTATAAAGATATTACAAAAAAATTATATTATAAACATTTTGAATCAAAAGGTGAAAGTTTTGCAAAATCTTTTGACTCATATTTATATGGTTTGACAGAAATTTTCGGAAACCAAGCAATATTGGCAGTTGTTGCTGAAGATAGAAATAATTTAGATGAGTTAGTGCATAATATTCATGAAACAAAAACTCAAATTAGAGAAAAATATGTAAATCATAATGTAGGAATAGTAACAAATTATGGAGAAGGAATACCAAATTTTATACGATTTATATCAGAAGAAGGAGAAGTCGCAAATCCTAGAATTATGAAATCTTTAGGAATTCATAGGATTAGTGATATGAATGTAATACATTCTCCAGATGCAAATAAAGAAGATACTTTAAAGGAATTGCAAATATTATTAGATTCTGGAATTATTGATGATAAAAATTGGATAAATGAAAGTATGCTTAATCAAATGAGAAAATATCATACGGTTGCTTTTCAAGAGGATATGAAAGAAGAAGGATATGAAGGTGAAGCAAAACCTGATATATCTGGTTTTGTAAAAAATGAAATACAAAGCAATTTTGATGAAGAAATTTTATTATAATTTTAGTAAGATGTTTAAAAATGAGAATAATAAATAAAATAATGTTTTTTTAGGAGGCTTAATTTGCAATATATTATTACTTTTTTAGAAGGAATAATTTCGTTTATATCACCATGTATGTTGCCAATGATTCCAATATATATAACATATTTTTCTGGAAATACAAGTAAGAAAAATATAGCTTTAATTAGAGCTTTAGCTTTTGTATTAGGATTTACAATGATTTTCTGTTTGATGGGTGTATTTGCAGGGACTATAGGAACTTTATTAACAGCTCATAAAAATATGGTAAATATTGTTTGTGGAATAATAATTATTTGTTTTGGGTTAAGTTATTTAGATATTATAAAAATACCTTTTTTAAAAGGGATTAATAAAAATATAGAAATTAAAAATGTATTTTCAGCATTTTTATTTGGGATTATTTTTTCAATAAATATAACACCATGTACAGGAGCTTTTTTAGGTTCTGCACTAATGATGGCTTCTGTTTCAAATACTATAATAGAAGGAATGCTTTTGTTACTTACATATTCTCTAGGACTGGGTCTTCCTTTAATTTTATCAGCTATTTTGATAGAAAAATTAAAAACAACTTTTAACTTCATTAAAAAGAACTATAAAATTATTAATACAATCTGTGGAATTTTTCTAATTATTATTGGAGTATTAATGAGTTTTGGACTATTAGAATATGTAATATATTGAAATTTTTATCTTTTTATATTATAATATTAACCGAACAAAATAGATGTTTTTAAATAAATTTAGCAAAAGAAAGGAAAAATATGTTAGAACTAAAAAATATATGTTTTGAAAGAGATAATAAAAAAATATTAGATAATGTAAGTTTAAAAATAGATACAGATAAATTTGTTGTAATCACAGGTCCAAATGGTTCTGGTAAGTCTACTTTAGCAAAAATTATTATGGGAATTCAAAAGCCAGATTCAGGACAAGTAATATTAGAAGGAAAAGATATTACAAATTTATCAATAGATGAAAGAGCAAGAATTGGTATTGGATTTGCTTTTCAACAACCTATAAGATTTAAAGGTATTACTGTATTTGATTTATTAAAATTATCAGCAGGAAAAGAAATAACAAAATCAGAAGCTTGTGAAGTTTTATCAAAAGTAGGTTTATGTGCAAAAGAATATGTAGATAGAGAGATAAATAGTTCACTATCAGGAGGAGAAATAAAAAGAATTGAGATAGCAACTGTTGCTGTAAGAGGTTCAAAATTAACAATATTTGATGAACCAGAAGCTGGTATTGACCTATGGAGTTTCCAAAGTTTAATTAAAGTTTTTGAAGATATGAGAAAAATTGTAAAAGGGACAACCTTAATAATTTCTCATCAAGAAAGAATATTAAATATTGCTGATGAAGTAGTTTTAATAAAAAATGGAAAAATAGAACAAACAGAAGGAAAAGAAGAATTGTTAAAACAAGTTGCAGATAAGCCTCTATGCTGTAAATTAGGAGGTGAGTCTATTGGATAATATAGATGTAGAATTATTAAAAGAAATAACAGATACTCAAAATGGGGAATTTGAAGGTGCTTATAATATTAGAAAAAACGGGCAAGGAATAGAAAGAAAAGTTACAGAAAATATTGATATTGTTACAAAACAAGAAGTTTCAGGTATAGATATACATGTAAAACCAAATACTAAATTTGAATATATACACATACCAGTTATTATTACTGAAAGTGGTTTAAATGATGTTGTATATAATGATTTTTATATTGGAGAAAATTCAAATGTAACTATAGTAGCAGGATGTGGAATTCACAATGACCATCATCAAGATTCTCAGCATGATGGGATACACCGTTTCTTTTTAGAAAAAGGTGCAAAAGTAAAATATATTGAAAAACATTATGGAGAAGGTGAAGGAACTGGAAAAAGAATTTTAAACCCAGTTACTGAAGTTTATTTAAAACAAGATTCTATATTAGAAATGGAATCTGTGCAAATAAAAGGTGTAGATTCAACAATTAGAACAACAAAAGGCGTATTAGAACAAGACTCGAATTTTGTTATAACAGAAAAAATAATGACACATGGAAATCAATTTGCAAAAACAGTATTTGAAGTAGAATTAAATGGTGAAAATGCTAGTACAAAAGTAACATCAAGATCAGTTGCAACAGAAGATTCTGTTCAAGTATTCCAATCAAAAGTAACAGGAAATACAAAATGTTTTGGACACGTAGAATGTGATGCTATTATTAAAGATAAAGCAAAAGTTGTTGCAGTACCAGAAATTGTTGCAAATAATGTAGAAGCTAATTTAATTCATGAAGCTGCAATTGGAAAAATTGCTGGAGAGCAATTAACAAAATTAATGACATTAGGTTTAACAGAAAAAGAAGCAGAAGAAGCTATTATTAATGGTTTTTTGAAATAGTATAAATAATTTATAAAATAAAATTTAACAAATGAAAATTTGAGGAAGGTGAATAACATGGGAGAATCAAATAATAATAAACTTATAATTTTGATTTTAATAATTGTTTTAGTAATAGGAATTGCTTTTATAGGATATAACATTTTAAGTAAAGGATATGAAACTGATTTAAGTCAATTACAAGTAGAAGAAAATATAAAAAAAGCAACAGGATTTTCTGTTACTAATGCAGAAGGTGAAACGGTAAAACTATATGATTTTAGAGGAAAACCAGTAGTTGTAAATTTTTGGGCAACTTGGTGTGGACCATGTAAAGTAGAACTTCCTTCATTTCAAAAACTTTATGAAAAATATTCAGAACAAGTAGAGTTTATGATGGTAAATCTAACTGATGGAAGAAAAGAATTAAAGGAAAATGTTGAGGGTTTTGTAACTTCTAATAAATACACATTTCCAGTGTTTTTTGATACTTCTAGATCTGCTTATAATACTTATAATCTACATACAATACCAAAAACACTTTTTATAGATAAAAATGGTAATTTAATAAAAGCGCATACTGGTGCAATGAGTACAGCCAATATAGAAAGCTATATTAAATTAATAATTGGAGAATAATATATGGAAATAAAATTAAATTCTAACAAAGAAATTGTAGAAAAAATAAGAGAAGGATTAAAAAGGAAAAATGGTTACTGTCCTTGCAAAATTGAACAATCAGAAGATACAAAATGTATGTGTAAAGAATTTAAAGAACAAATAGCTGACCCTAACTTTGAAGGGTATTGTCATTGTATGTTATATTATAAAGTTAAATAAATAGTATTTTAAATATAAATACAAAAAATAAATATATTAAAAAGGAGGAATTAATATGTCAGAAGTAAATGTTACGAAACAAAATTTCAATGAAGAACTTGAAGTTAAGGAGAAAATTGTAATTGTTGATTTTTTTGCAACTTGGTGTGGTCCATGTCAAATGTTAGCGCCAGTATTATCAAAAATTGCAGAAGAGCATAAAGAAAAAGTAAAAGTTTGTAAAGTAAATGTAGATGATGAACAAGAACTTGCAATGAAATATAATGTTGTAAGTATTCCTACTTTAGTAATATTCAAAAATGGAGAAATTAAAAACACTATTGTAGGATTACGTTCAAAAAGTGAATTAGAAAATATAATAAATACAATTTAAATTATAAAATATACAAATAAAAACGAGCTTAAGATATACTTTAATAAAATATAACACTTTGTTGATATTTTAATTGGTATAACCTTAAAGCTCATTTTTTATAGCAGCACTAGAACAAAAAACGAAACACACAAATATATTGGATGTTAAATTTGCTTTTGTCCATATGGCGTATGCTCATATACTGAATTAGTTATTTGAAAATTTTTGTTTTAAAGTATTTATTTTATTTTGTTCAGCTGTTTCAGAAGAATACCATCCTTGTTCAGCCATTAAATTATAAATTTTATTTTGCATATTTAAAGATTTTTCTAATGCATCTTGAAAAGCTGCATGTACTTCAGCTGTAGTAGATTCAAGCGTTCCATGAAGATATAAATCACAAACGCCTTTTAAAGTTAATAATTCTTTTTCCATTAAATCTCTATCTTCCATGATTTCCTCCTTATAAAAGATTTAAAAATTTGTTATAAAGTTCTGTGTGTATTTTTTGTAATTGACTTACACATCCTGCAAGAGCTGGGTCTGTTAATTGGTTTGAAGTTTGAGTAGCACATGTTTGCATAAATTTTTCATGTTCTAAAGCATCTTCAACATATAAAAGTTCTTTACCTGTCATTTAAATCACCTCTTTCTAGTAAATAGAATTTCCAAAAAAAGTAAAAATATTCACATAAATTAAATTTAAAAATATATTACTAATACCAGATATTGGAATAATAAATTTACATAAAGTTATTGAAAAAGTTTACTTAATAAGTTATAATATTAAATTAAGTATAATGAGATATTGTCAGAAAGGAAGCTAAACTTAAATGGAAAACCTAAAATTTTTTAATAAATTTTATATAGACAAAGAAAAAGATATACAAGTTCATTTATATAAAAAAGATATAGATGAACTTATATATATAATAAGAACACCAAACCATAAGACAGGTAATTTAATAAGCAATTTAGCAAAAATATGTGGTGTAAAAACTATAAAAGATGCTAATGATATGAAAATTATTACTGGTACAATATTACCATCGATAAATGGAGATAATGAAGAAGTTTATATATTTAGATTAGGTGGAATGAAAATTGCTAATATTTATAATGATAGAATTGAAATAAAAGCGAAAATTCCGGCAATATCAAAAACATTAATGTCTCAAACAAAAGATTACAAATTAGATATAAATAAAACTATTGTAAAATCATATATACTAAAAAAATCAAAATTTAGAACAGATTTGCATACTCATATGAATGCTAATTTAACACCAGACGTATTAATAGCTTTAGGGATAAAGAATCAAATTAGATATCCATTATATTATATAAAAAAATTAAATTTAAAATTAACAAAAAGTCAAGAAGAAAAAATTTATAAAGACAGAGAAATTGTTGAAAAACAATATTGTGATTCAGAACTTACTGGAAAATATTTAACTAGAAAAATAGATGATAATACATTTATTAATTTTGCAGATTTGATATTAAACAATTTAGAAAATGCAGAAGAAAACATTTCGAAAATCAGAACAAGTTTAGCAATTTTAAAAGATGGTCAGGCAGTTTTTACAAATTTAGAAAAAGTATATATTTATCGTTATGTGTTTGCTAAAGGAGTTAAAAGTGAAGAAAAAATTAAAATAACTCAAAATATGCTAAAAAAAATACCTGAAGAAGATATTAAAAACTATGTAAAACAAATGCTTGAAGATGCAAAAAAAGGAAGTATTTATGAAAAAAATACTTTAAGACAAGATAAATATTTATGGATAGCAAGAGAATATAAAAAACAAGGAATTTTTTACACAGAAATAGCTGATTCAGATTTGACAAAAAAAGGTGAACCTGGAATTAAAGTTTTAGAAGATATTCATGGGATTATGCCTAAAATCGAGAAAGAGACTGGAGTAAAAATCAGATTATTAGCAGGTATCAGAAGAATTCCATTAACAATAATAAGAGATCAAAAAACAAGTATAAATTATTTAAGAGAAAGCTTAGATGCACTAAAGGCATTAGCAAAAAGCCCATATGTAGTAGGAAGCGATTTTATAGGAGAAGAAATTAATGATATTTCAGAATTAAAACCAGTAATCGAAGAACTAGTACAATATGCAGTAAAAGAAGATAAAGGTTTTACTATAAGAATACATGCTGGAGAAAATGATAGTTTGAGAAGTAATGTAGCTAAATCTATAGAATGCATCAAAAAATCTTTAAAACCTGGTCAAAAAATACCTAAATTTAGATTAGGTCATGGATTATATACTTCAGATTTGAATTCTGAAGAAGGAAAAGAATTAATGAAAGAAATGAAGGAAACTGGTGCTGTATTAGAGTTCCAATTAACTTCAAATGTTAGACTAAATAATTTAACAATATTAGATAAACATCCTTTAAAACAATATTTAGAAAATGGAATTAAATGCGTGCAAGGTACTGATGGTTGTGGATTTTATGGTTCTGATACAATAGATGAGCAGTTAGCTCTTCAAAATTTATTAAGATTAGATGAAAAAGAATTTGAGCAAATGAGAAATGTAGAAGATGAGATAATGGCTCAAGCAGATTCTTATTTTAAACAAAAATCTAAAAAATTTGAAAAATTTTTAAATGGAAGAACAATTAGAGAAGCAATATTAGATTTTGAAGAAAACTATGAATCTGAAAATAAAAATATAGCATTAAGAGTAAATGAAGGTTTAGAGTCTGCCATAGAATTAAAAGAAAAAGTAAAAAAATTGCCTATAGATAAATTCCCAATTATAATAGCTGGAGGAAGTTTCAATTCAAAAGATAGAGAAACAAAGCTAAATGAAAATGGAATTAAGATTATAAAAAAATTGGTTGAAAATTTAAATGACGAAAAAGTATATTTTGTTGTTGGACATAAAATGCAAGGATATGAGAAGGCTTTAGTAGAGTTATCAAAAGAGATGAATAAGAAATTTGAGATAAATGCTATTATACCTAAAAAAGTTTCTGCAGAAGTAAAAGACAGCTTGTTAAATGAAAGAAATCTAAATGGTGTATGTATTTCTACAGAAAGCGAAGAATTAGGAATTTATAAAAGTTTTAATTACGAAATTTTTGAAAGAAGAGAATCTATAGTTCTTGCTTTTGACGGAAATTCTCCTGTATCAAATTTAGTACAAGAAGCAAAAAATGGAAAAGGAAAAGCAAAAATATATGTAAACACAGATGTAGAAGTATTAAAAGAAAAAGCAAAATCATTAGACGGATATGTAGTAGAATTTAATGAACAAGATATGATAGTAGATAAAATTTTAAAAGATAATCCAGAAATTGGAAAAGGGGACGGTTCTCTTTTCCAAGATAATAAATAAGTTTGAGTAATAAAAATCTATGTAACTATGAAAGTGCATAGATTTTTGATTTTTTGGAAAAGAGAACCGTCCCCTTTTCCAAAAATTTCAAAAAAAGCTTGCAATTACAATAAAAACGGTGTATAATTATTATATCTTAATATTTCGAACTAGAAGAGTGGGAACAAATCCCACTCTTTGCTAGTGTTATGGAGAAAAATATTTGGAGGTGATATTTTGAATAACAATATCGAGAGTAAAGTAACAGAACTTTTAGAAAACATTATAATAGATTTAGGGTATGAACTATATGATGTTCTTTATGTAAAAGAAGGAAAAGATTATTATTTACGAATCGTTATAGATAAGCCAGAAGGAATAGATATAAATGATTGCGAAAAAGTAAATAATGCAATAAATGATATATTAGATGAAGTAGATTATATAAAAGAACAATATTTTCTAGAAGTATCTTCACCAGGTATAGAACGAGTTTTAAGAAAAGAAAAACATTATATAAATCAAATTGGAAACGAAATTGATGTAAAATTATTTAAGCCAATTGAAAAACAAAAAGAACTTATAGGAATACTTACAGAATATAATAGTAATGAAATTACACTTAAAGTAGACGAAAAAGAAATAAAAATAGATTTAAAAGATATAGCTTTAGCAAAAACGATATTTAATTGGTAGGAGGAAAAGAAAAAAATGAAAAACATTGATGTAAAAGAACTTATAGGAGCTATGGACGAACTAGAAAAAGAAAGAGGAATTAGTAAAGCTTATTTAATAGAATCATTAGAAGCAGCATTAGTTACAGCTTACAAGAAAAATTTTGATTCTGTAGATAATGTTAAAGTTACAATAGATGAAAAAACAGGTGAAATACACATATATTCTTTAAGAACTGTTGTAGAAGTATCAGAAGATCCACTTTTAGAAATTGGTATAGAAGATGCTAGAAAAATAGATTCTGTATATAATGTAGGAGATATAGTAAATTTAGAAATAAAACCAAAAGAATTTGGAAGAATCGCAGCACAAACAGCAAAACAAGTGGTAGTACAAAAAATAAGAGAAGTTGAAAGAAATATGGTATTTACAGAATTCAATGATAAAAAAGGAGAAATTGTTTCTGGAATTATCCAAAAAGCAGATGGTGGAGTTGTAGTAATGGACTTAGGCAAATTAGAAGGAGTTATGCCAGTTAAAGAACAAATTGCTACAGAAAATTATAGAGTAAATGATAAAATAAGAGGATATGTATTAGAAGTTGAAAGAGGAATAAAAGGAAATCCACAAGTAATAGTATCAAGAAGTCACCCAGACTTTGTAAGAAAATTATTTGAATTTGAAATACCAGAAATTTATGAAGGTTTAATAGAAATAAAAAGTGTATCAAGAGATGCTGGTTCAAGAAGTAAAGTAGCAGTATATTCAAAAGATGAGAATATAGATCCAGTAGGTTCTTGTGTAGGACAAAAAGGAGTAAGAATTCAAAATATCATCAATGAATTAAACAATGAAAAAATAGATGTTATAGAATGGAATGAAGATCCAGCTATATATATATCAGCAGCATTACTACCAGCACAAGTTATGGCAGTTGATGTAAAAGAAGAAGAAAAATTTGCACAAGTAATAGTACCAGATGATCAATTATCATTAGCTATAGGTAAATCTGGACAAAATGCTAGATTAGCTGCAAGATTAACAAATTGGAAAATAGATATAAAATCAGAATCTCAAATAAGAGAAATACTTTTAAAAGCTCAAGAAGAAATGGAAGCTGAAGGAAGCGAAGAATAATATAAAAAGGAGTGGTATGCATTGGTAAATAAGAAAAAACCAGAAAGAACGTGTATTGCTTGTAATGAACAAAAAGAAAAACAAGAACTTTTACGAATAGTAAAATCAAAAGAAGGCTTAATAGAGATAGATGAAACTGGAAAGAAGAATGGAAGAGGAGCCTATATTTGTAAAAAAGAAGAATGTTTAGAAAAACTTATTAAATCAAAAAGATTACAAAAAGTTTTTGAAACAGAAATCGAAAATGAATTATATGAAAATATAAGAGGTGTGATTATTGGAAAATAATAAAATTTTCGGGTTACTCGGAATTTCAGCAAAAGCTGGTAAAGTAGTTTCTGGCACAGATGCTGTGTTAGAAGAAATTGCAAAAAGAAAAGTAAAACTTGTGATTATTGCACAAGATGCCTCAGAAAAAACAAAAAAGAATATAAAGTTTTTTTCTGAGAAAGAAAATATTGAAATGATTGTTTTTGGAGATATTTTAAATAATAGCAAAGCAATCGGAAAAGAAAATAGAGCAATTATAGGAATTAAGGACGAAAATTTAGCAAACGCTATAAAAAAAGAAATTTCTAAAATATAGAAATCCTTGGGGGTGGATGATTTGGAAAAAATAAAAATTCATGAACTGGCTAAGAAATTGGGAGTTGAAGCGAAAAAAATTTTAGATATTGCAAAAGCAAATGGGATAGAAGTAAAAAGCCATTTAAGTTCAATTACTGAAGATGAAATGAAAAAAATAGAAAAATTGATTAAAGGAGTTTCAAATACAAAATCTATGGAAAATAAAAAAGAAAAGAATGAAGGACCAGTAATTATAAGAAGAGCTGTTATTATTAATAATGATGAAGAAGAAAAAAGAAAAGAAGAAGAAAAGAAAAAAGCAGAACAAAGAAAAAAAGATGTTGGGTTTGTTGAAAATAAAAGAAATAAAGATTATAACATTGTTTACAGAGATAAGCCTACAAAACCACTTACAGTAAGCGAATTATTAGGTATTGCTAAGAAAAAAGAAGAACCTAAAAAAGAAGAAGCTAAAAAAGAAGAAGTAAAAAAAGAAGCACCTAAAAAAGAAGAAACTGTAAAAGAAGAAGTGAAAGAGCAACAAGTGGTAAAAGAAGTTGTTAAAAAAGAAGAAAAAGCTCCTGTTAAAAAAGCAGAAGTAGTAGAAAAGAAAGAAATAAATCCAAGAAACAATGCAAACAAACCAAATTTCAAAGAAAGAAACTTTGATAAAAATTCATCAAATTCATCAAATAATAATTTTAATAATAAAAGAAACTCTAATAATGAACAAAAAAATGGTTATGCTAAAAAAGATAATGGAAGACAAGAAGGAAGAAATAATTTTGGTTCTAGAAAATCAGATGATAGAAGCATAGACAAAAAAATTAAAAACATTATGGATGTTGAGCTTCCAGCTGAAAAAGAAAATGTAAGAGACTATGGCAATAAAGCTAAAGATAAAGCAAAACAAAATAGACAAGAAGAGCAAAAAACTAAAAAGGTAAATCGTAGAGGAAATGACAGCGACTTTGACTCTGATAAGTTAAATGATTTAAAAAGACAAAACAAATTGTCTAATATGTTTAATGAAGGTGAAATGCTTGACTATTATGATTTAAGCACAGAAAGAGGAAGAAGAGCTAAAAAGAAAAATCTTAAACAAGAAAATAGAACAAAGCAAAAAATCTTCAAATTAACAGAAATTACAATTCCAGAATCAATAACTGTTAAGGATTTAGCAGTAGAAATGAAAATTACTAGTGGGGATGTTATCAAAAAATTATTAGCATTAGGAATAATGGCTACTATTAATAATGAAGTAGATTTTGATACAGCATATTTAATTGCCCAAGAATATGGAATAAATGCAGTTAAGAAAAATGTTGTAACAGATGAAGATATATTAATAGATGAAACAGAAGATAAAGAAGAAGAATTAAAAGAAAGACCACCAGTAATAGTTGTTATGGGACACGTAGACCATGGAAAAACTTCATTACTAGATGCTATTAGAAGCACAAATGTAATTGAAGGAGAATCTGGTGGAATTACACAACATATTGGTGCATATCAAGTAAGAATTAATGATAGAGATATTACATTCTTAGATACTCCAGGACACGAAGCTTTTACAAGTATGCGTGCTAGAGGAGCTATGATTACAGATATTGCAATATTAGTTGTAGCAGCAAATGATGGAGTAATGCCTCAAACAGTAGAAGCTATCAACCATGCCAAAGCAGCAAATATTCAAATAATTGTAGCAGTAAACAAAATGGATTTACCAGATGCTAATTTTGAAAGAGTACAACAAGAATTAATGAAATATGAGTTAGTTCCAGAAGCTTGGGGTGGAGATACAATATATGTTCCAATCTCAGCTAAGAAAAGACAAGGAATTGATAATTTACTAGAAATGGTTTTATTACAAGCTGATGTATTAGAATTAAAAGCAAACTATACAAAACAAGCAAAAGGAACAGTTATAGAAGCAAGACTTGACAAAACAAGAGGAGCTGTTGCAACAATGCTTGTACAAAGAGGAAAATTAGACATAGGAGATACAATAATAGTAGGTTCTTCAATTGGTAGAATTAGAACAATGCAAAATGATAAAGGCAAAAAAGTAAAAACAGCTACACCTTCTATGCCAGTAGAAATTACAGGATTAACATCTGTTCCAGAATCTGGAGATGTTTTCTATGAAGTAAAAGATGAAAGAACAGCAAAACATTTAATAGAAAAAAGAAAATATGAAAAACATCAAAAAGAAATTGGAGCAAACACAGTTGTTACACTTGATGACTTATTTAGCAAAATTGAAAGTGAAAACTTAAAACAATTAAACTTAATAGTAAAAGCAGATGTTCAAGGTTCTGTTGAAGCATTAAAACAATCTCTTGAAAAAGTATCTAATAATGAAGTAAGAGTAAAAGTAATTCACTCAAATGTTGGTGGAGTAACAGAATCAGACGTAACTCTTGCAAAAGTTTCTGGAGCTATCATTATCGCATTTAATGTAAGACCAGATGTAATAGCAAAATCAATAGCAGATAAAGAAGGAGTACAAATAAAACAATATTCTGTAATTTATGATGCTATAAATGATGTAGAAGCAGCTATGAAAGGAATGTTAGATCCAGTATTTAAAGAAGTTGTTATAGGAACAGCAGAAATAAGACAAACATTTAAAGTATCAAATGTAGGAACTATAGCAGGTTCTTATGTATTAACAGGAAAAGTTTCTAGAAATGCTGGAATAAGAGTAATTAGAGATAATATAGTTATTCATGACGGAAAACTAATATCACTTAAGAGATTTAAAGATGATGTTAAAGAAGTTGATAAAGGTTATGAATGTGGACTTCAAATTGAAGGATTTAATGACATAAAAGAAGGCGATCAATTAGAAGTGTATATTATGGAAGAAATTAAGAGATAATAAATAATGAATTAAGTAAAGACGGGACAAATAAAATTATTTAAAATAAAAAAATAAAATGTCCCGTTTTTTCTAATAATCATATTGATTTTGTTTGTAAAAACACAATATTTGATTTTTTCATAATTCAAATAAAATTAAGACTTTAGAAGGAGAAAAATATGCCAAGTAATAGTAATAGAATGAATAAAATTGATGAGGAATTAAAAAAAGAAATTAGCACAATAATATCTACAGAACTTAAAAATCCTCATTTAACAGGTCTTATTAGTGTAACAAAAGTAAAAACTACACCAGATTTAAGATTTGCAAAAGTTTATGTAAGTATGATAAATGAAAAAAGTAAAAAAGAAAATTTATCAATTTTAAAACAATCTAGTGGATATATAAGAAGTGCTATTGCAAAAAGAATAAATTTAAGAACTACACCAGAATTAGTTTTTGAATTTGATGAATCTATGGAATACGGTTCTAGAATAGATGAAATTCTTAAAAATATTACAAAAGATATGAAAAAAGAAGGAGAATAGAATATGACATTAGATGATATATTAAATGAAATAAAACAAGCTCAAAAAATTGTTATATTAGCTCATGAAAATCCAGATGGAGATGCAATAGGAAGTTCACTTGCTATGTGTTTAGCTTTAAAAAATATGGGAAAAGAAGTAGATGTTCTAATGAATGAATATCCAGCTAATTTTTCTTTTTTACCAGGAATTGAAAATATAAAATTTGAAACAGAAACTGAAAATTATGAGATGGCTATTGTAGTAGATTGCCCAGATATAAAAAGAGTACCTGCAAATTTAATACCATATTTTGAAAATGCAAAAGTAACAGTAGAATTTGATCATCACAATAAAAATTCTATGTTTGCTGACTATAATATTGTAGACCATGTATCACCAGCTTGTGCTCAAATCTTAGTTTCTAGTTTTGAGTATTTAGGAATTGAAATAACAAAAGAAATTGGAACTTGTTTATTAGCCGGAATTATTACAGATACAGGTGGTTTCAAAAACTCTGGTATTACAACTTCAACTTTCGATTTTGCATCATGGGCTTTAGAAAATGGTATTAATTTGTCAAAAATATATAGAGAATCTATGTTAATTATTACAAAAACAAAATTCGAAGAGCAAAAAATTTGTATGGATAGAATGGAATTTTTTGCAGATGGAAAAATTGCGTTTACATATATGACTAAAGAAGATGATGAAAGAATTGGGATTCAACCTGGTGACCATGATGGTATTGTGGAAATTGGTAGAAGTATAGAAGGTGTTGAAGTTTCTATATTCTTATACGAAAAAGAAAATGGATTTAAGGCTTCTCTTCGTTCTAATGATTATGTAAATGTTTCTGAGGTTTGCTTGATGTTTGGTGGTGGTGGACATATTAGAGCTGCCGGTGCTACTATTCATTTGCCTCTAGATGAAGCTAAAAAAGCTATAGTTTCTGAGACTATTAAGTATTTGAGATAATTTTTGTAAATTAATAATATAATAAATTAATAAATTAATAATGTAATAATTTAAAATAAGTATATAAGTTTATTTCGTTTAAATATTTTGTATACGCTAAAATTTCGTATAAATTCTAATGAAGTAAAATGAGCCTCTCTCAGCAGAGCTGAGCATTCCTCATTTTATTTCAAAGAATTTCTAACTTCAATTTTAGATACGCAAAATATTTGCTCTCATTAAACTTATATACTTATTTTTTATTTAATTTAGTTTATTAATTTAATATAGTTATTTTTAAAATTATTAATTTTTTATT
>JAZROJ010000031.1:0-2125 GCA_045648625.1 Candidatus Scatovivens sp. | reverse complement strand
ACTTCAATTTTGTTTTTTAAATTTCCTTTTACATCTTTAAATTTTCCTGATATTGCATGACCTACTTTTAGTGTACCTTTTTTTATATGTTTTCCTACTCGTTCAGCAGCTTCTGCTGTTATTTGTCCTGCTGCCATTACTTTTGCTGCCCCTGTCACTACTCCATCTCTAGTTGCTTTTGCTCCTTTTACCACACCTTTTCCTACTGTTTTTGCTGCTGTTGCTGCTCCTTTTCCTACTGTTTTTGCTGCTGTTGCTACTCCTTTTCCTACCGCTTCTATTCCTCTATGAGCCAATTCTTTCCCTAAAACAATTTTGGCTTCAAGAATTTCTTTTTTTTCTTGAACTAATTTTTCAAATTCAATATCTTTATTATCTGCCATTTTTATCCTCCATTATTGTTGTTTAATTTGTTCAACAATATTTGCAATTTCTAGTATTTTTTCGACTCTTTCGCTTCTTGCTTTTTCCAATGTTTTCTCTAACACTTCTAAAGTAGAAGATTTCACATCAATAACTCTTCCATCAAAAAATATTCCATCTAAACTTTCTAACTTCATATTTATCTCCTAACTAATTGCGAATTTAAATTCTGCATTGATTTTTTCTCTCAATTTTAAAATTGTAGCTGTAAAATGACAACTCTTATATTCTATATCTTTTATAATTTCGCTATTTTCACTTTGTATTCTTTCTAAATCTGCTTCTATGTTCTTTATAACATCTTTTTCAAATTTAGTTTTTCCAGAAAACTTGTAAGCTATCTTATTTATAAAACTATTAATTTTAGTAAAAAAATCAATTTTTGCAATCTTATCATTAAACTGATATCTTACTACAGATTCTAAGCATTCAATTGCCTCTTTTTCACAAATATTAGCTTCAATCAAACATTCATCTAATAAAGTATTGTAAGTATTAAATTTCTCAATACAATTATTAGCCCTTATTTCTACATTTTCTATAGGATTAATCAATTCTTTTAATAATTTATCACATTCATAAAATTCTTGACTTTTTAAAGTATTTTCTAGTTTGTATTCTAATTCTTTTTTTCTATCAATATATCTTTGTTGTTCACCATTTTTTATTATTTTTTCTTTTTCTTCTAATATTTTTTGCCAATTAGCAATCGCTATTTTCTGATTAGCATTTATTCCTTGTAATTCCAATTGAATATTTATATATCTATCTTCATATTTTTCTAATACTTTATCTAATTCAAATTGATATTTTTTTAAAATCTCTTCTTTTCTAGATTCATATTCACCATTTTTAACATTGTATAAAATCATTTTCGAATTAAGTTCATTTTCTAACTTTTCCAGCTTTTCCGCAATTAAATTATTTGTTTTTTTCAAAAAAATAGCTAGTGATAATGATTGATCTACAACTTCAATTTCGCCTAATTCTCTAATATTTTCTAATAATCTTCCTTTTAAAATTTCTATATTCATCTTTCGCTCCTTAATCACTCTCAGATTTATTATCTCTCATATTTTGAAAGCTTTTTGTCAATTATTTTTTCTCTTTCTGATAGTTTTTTATATAATTCTATCAATTTTTCATTTGATAATTTACTGCAATCTATAGTTTTACCATAAATTGTAATAGTCTTCTTCTCTTCCATTTATTCTCCTTTTTACCTAATAATTTTCTATTTTATTCTATCATTTCTATTATTAAAATTGTAAAAAGTAATATAAATGACATATATTCTTAACATTTGTTACAAATTCTATATTTTTTTATTTTTTGAAAGTTTTTAAAGTCCACAGGTATTGACTTAAACTTACAATTTCCAGCAGGCTGGGAGCAAGCACGAGAAATAAAATATGCACAAAGATTTGATAAGCCTGCCCCTCGTGATTTCGTAGGATATAGCCCACTTACTGCACCTGAATCTGTCGCTTTGCACAATTTTACTTTACAACATAATTTTAGTTTAATCATTGCTTATCACACACAAGGTAGCGTAATTTTCTATGAATATCAAGATTATACTCCTGAAGAATCACGAGCAATTGCAGATACTTTTGCCCAAATTTCTGGATATACTGTTGAAGAAGTTCCTTATAATTCTAGCTTTGCAGGATATAAAGATTGGTTTATCTTTTTCTATAGA
>JAZROJ010000030.1:0-1938 GCA_045648625.1 Candidatus Scatovivens sp. | reverse complement strand
CATGATTCAAAAGGAAATACTATAGATTTAACAGACAAATTATTTGATGAAATAGCACCTAAATATGAAGCAAAAGGTGGATATACTAGAATAATTAAATTAGTTGCTAGAAAAGGCGATGGCGCTGAAATGGCAATAATCGAATTAATATAGTATAAGATAAATAAACAAAATAAAAAAGGCTCTTTGTCAATAGTTGGGGTGAAAATTCTAAAAATTGATTAGAGAGAACAAGAAGTGAGATGATTTTAAATCATCTTGCTTTTTTGTGCTCAAAAATTGAATAGAATACATATTTTTAACATGATAAAAGAGCTAAATGAAATTTAGCTAAAAATCAATATATATATTTTAAAATTAAAGTTCACAAAGTAATATTCTAGCTCTAAAATTGTTTAAATTTTTAAAACCAAAAGATAATCTCTTTAAAGTTTTAATTAAATTGTTTTTTCCTTCAACAGGACCATTTGAAAGATTTAATTTAAAGGCATTAGAAATATATTCATGCCATTGCCTTAACGTTTTAACTGGAGTTTTAAATTCATCAATAGTAGAACATTCAGCATCATTTAGCCATTTTCTAAAAGCCTTTTCTTTTTCTTCAAAAGAAGATTTCTTTTTGATATCTAGAAAATCTTGTTTAAGTTTGTAAGCATATTTAAGGGTAGGACTAAATTCAAAAGCATAAAGCAATTTTTCAAGTTCTTTTGGTTTAGCTTTTGAAGAGTCTTTCATTAGAGCATGTTTTAAATGTTTAAAATACAATTTTTCTTTACCTTTAGTATTTCTCCAAAGATTAAGTCTTAATTCATCTAAAGCATTCATAACAATTCTAGTGAAATGAAAGTTATCAGCAACAATAGTTGCTTTAAAAAATTTATCTTTGACCACTCTTTTAAAAGGAGAATAAAGGTCCATAGATACGACTTTAACATTAGCTCTTTGTTCAAAAGAAAATTTAGAAAAATAATCTTCTAAAAAGTTGTAAGTCCTAGATTGTAGAATATCAATAGTTTTATGAGTATCTAAATCAAATATATGGAATAGATATTTAGAACCATTACAGTTACCTTTAAATTCATCGATACCAATTCTTTCTGGAAGACGAACATTGTATTTGTTAGAAAATAGAATATTGTAATGCATAAATCTAACAACGGTAGGTATAGAGATATGGTTATCTTTAGCGATTGTTTTAAAATTTTTAAGTGACTTAAGGTCATTACAAACATTTTCAAAAACATGGTTAGACTTTCTAAAAAACTTTTGAAGGAAGTCATAATCTTCATAAAACTTTTTGCCACAGTGATGACAAACATATCTACGTTTATTTAAGAAAATATAAGAAACAACTTGACCAATATTAATATGTTGAATCTTTTGTAATCTATAGTCATGAACATGTTTAGTATAATGTTGACAAGAAGGGCAAATATGAAGTTTAGGTTTAGTTTCCAACCAAATATTTATACTTTTTTCATCTCTTTGAATTTTTTTTACTAAATTCTCTTGAATTCCTAACAAATTAATGATATCCTTTTTATGCAATTAAATCAGCTCCTTTAAATTGGTTTCGTCGCCATTATTTTATAGCAAGCTGCATTTAATTGCAATTTTTTTACTAAAAAATAATGCTGAAGTGTAAAATTTTATTTTACACCTCAACATTTATTATAGAACCATGAATTACCTAATTATTATTTAAACTACATATATATGTATATAAATATAAAAAGGGAGTGATAATATGAAATTTAATAAAGAAAATATGCCAAAACATATTGCAATTATTATGGATGGTAATAGAAGATGGGCAAGAGAAAAAGGCGAAGCGTCTAGTTTTGGACATAAAGAAGGTGCAAAAACATTAGAAAAAATTATAAATTATGCAAATAAAATAGGTTTAGAGTATATAACAGTTTATGCGTTTTCAACTGA
>JAZROJ010000029.1:0-8461 GCA_045648625.1 Candidatus Scatovivens sp. | reverse complement strand
AACTCTCAAAGTATTTAAATGAATACTTTAAGTTGGAGGAAAAAATGAAATTATTATTTGCAACAACAAATCCAGCAAAAGTAAAAAAATATGCAGAAAAATTAAGAGTAAGAGGCATTGAGCTTTTAACAATAAAAGATTTAAATTTAAGTATTAATGTAGAAGAAAACGGGAAAAATGCTTTAGAAAATGCATATATAAAAGCTAAAGCTTATTATGATGCAACTGGAATAATAACTATAGGAATGGATAATAATTTATATATTGAAAATATTCCAGAAGAAAGACAACCAGGAACTCATGTAAGAAGAGTAAACGGAAAAGTTTTAACAGACGAAGAAATGATAGAACATTATACCAATATGGTAAAAGAGTTTGGCGGAAAGCTAACAGCAAAATGGGTATATGGAATGGTATTGTATAATGGGAAAGAGAAAAAAGAATATACTTGGAGCAAAGATGAATTTTATTTTATAGAAACACCATCAGAAAAAAGAAATCCAGGTTATCCATTAGATTCTATAACAATAGTACCAAAATATAATAAATATTTGGTAGAGTTAACAGAAGAGGAAAGAAAGTTAGACAACATGAAAAGTAATGACAAAGGAGTTATTGAATTTATTATAAATAATATTTGATAAAGCCTTACACATAGTTGTTGTATAGAAATTTTATTATTATAAAATTTAAAGTTTAGATATAAAGAAAAATTAAAAGCGCCATATTTAGTATTAATTATAGATTTTTCTATATTTACTAAATAAGGGGCTTTTAATTATTTAATAAAAAATTATTTTGTAATTTCTTGTTTTTCCAATTCAGAAATACAATGAGGGCATTTTGTTGCTTTATAATTAATTTCGCTAAAGCAATAAGGACAAATTTTAACTGTAGGCTCTGGTACTGGAACATCTTCTGTTTCAGGATTTTTCTTTGATTTTTTAGAAAGAAGATCAAAATTTCCAAATTTTAAAGCTT
Source organism: Candidatus Scatovivens sp. (assembly GCA_045648625.1). Classification (GTDB taxonomy): domain Bacteria; phylum Bacillota; class Clostridia; order TANB77; family CAG-508; genus Scatovivens. Next base: position 7,480 of record JAZROJ010000029.1, on the reverse strand, counting down.
CCATTTTTTGATTTAATTTATTAACATATTTAACAGCAAGGAAAATAGAAAAAGCTATAATTAAGAAATTAACAATTGCTGTAATAAAGTTTCCGTAGCGGATAGAAGCATCACCAACATTTAAAATTAGGTTTGAAAAATCTACATTACCAGTAAGTATAGAAATACAAGGCATAATAATATCTTCAACCAAAGAATTAATAATTTTTTGAAAAGCACCACCGACAACAACACCGACAGCTAAGTCCATAATATTTCCACGAGTTGCAAACTCTTTAAATTCTTTAAACATAAATAACCTCCTAGTTTATAAAATAATAAATGTAAATATAAAAGTTTTTACTTATAAAAATATACAATATTCGACAAAAAAAGTCAAATAATCACTGGCAGAAAGATGGAAAATAAAACAGATATATTTAAAAATAACAGACAGGTAGACGTGTCATTTTTAGTGGTAAATTGTAAATGTAATTTCTAAAAGAAAAAGTAAATTACAAATGTAAGAGGTGTCATTTGTAGTTAAAAAATAAAAATAGATAGATTGCAAAAATATAAAAAAGCTGATATAATATAACTCCAAAAAAATTTTAGGAGGAACTTATATGGCAAATGTCAAGAAAGCTCGGAACAAGCTGCTATATGTAGCGGCAATCGTAATCATCGTGATTATCGGATCTTATTTAGGAGTGAATTTCAGTGAAATTCTGTCTGAAAATGGAATTTTTCCAGGTGAAAGCACAGAAGAACAATTCATTCCGGGTGAGAGCGTAGAAGGTCAATTCATTGTTACAATGATTGACGTAGGTCAAGCTGATTGCTTCTTGCTCGAGCAAAACGGAAAAACGGCACTTATCGATTGCGGAACATCTTCCGCAGCAGATGATGTGATTGAGTATCTCAAACAAAAAGGTATCACACGGTTAGACTATGTGATGGGAACTCATCCGCATGATGACCACATGGGAGGAATGTACAAAATCATAACCAATTTTGAAATTGGAACAATTATCATACCAGAAATTACAAAAATGCAAATAACAACTGCATGGTATGGTAAATTGATGAAAGAAATCAAAGATGGAATTTATGATGAAAAAAATCCCGAAAAAGAAGTACGGTATATTTTGGATTATCCTGAAGTAGGAGAAATTTATACCTTAGGAGAGGCAGAGCTAAAGGTTATAGGACCAATAGAAGAGCCGAAAAACAATGCAAACAATTACTCAATAGTGTTAAAAGTATCATTTGGAACACAGGATATTATTATGACAGGTGATGCTGAAACACAAGTAGAAAAAGCTATTTTGGCAACAGGTACAAACTTGGATGCTGAAATACTTAAAGCAGGTCATCACGGAAGTGATACATCTACAAGTGATGAGTTTTTAGATGCAATAAGTCCAGAATATGTACTCATATCTGCTGGATTTGGAAACAAGCATGAACACCCTATTAAATCAATAATGGAAAAGCTTGAAAAACGTAATCTTGAGGTTTATCGTACAGATGAAAGCGGTACAGTTGTTATAACAATTACAAGCGACAGTATCGAATTTAGTGTAGAACCTGGAGATTATTTAAGTGGAGTAGAACTGGAGGCTTCGAAAACAAAATGAAATCTTATGCAACAATTGATCACATCGAAGGAGATTATGCTGTTTGCGAGTTAGAACTTATCGAAGCGCAAATGAGCGATTCTATTGATTACTTTTATCATGAAACAACAATGATAGAAATTCCTATGAAACTTATCGCAGAAAAAGGTATTGAAATAAGTGAGTGGGAAATTTTGCTTGTTGAGCATGATGGAAAAACAGTAACTGATATTTACGAAAAGTCTGAAGAAGAGCGGATAAGAAGAATTGACGCTTTTAACAAAATCATGAATGCGTAAAATTTAATTAAACAAAAAGAGAGAGAAATGAAGTTAGAAAGCTTCAAATTTCTCTCTTTTTGTTTAATAGTAAGTTCTCTTTATTTCCTATTAAATAAATTACTAAGCACACAATTTTAATTTGTAAAATTGATGCCTAGAACAAAAAAGAGCCACATTAATATGGCTCTTTTGTTATATTGTATATAAGTTAATTATTATTCTTTAGTAAAAAATTGTCATTTAAAATGATAATGTTTACAGTATCATCAATAGACAAATCTGTTGTATCTAGAACAAAATTATGGTCATAATTTTTGTTTTTGAAATTGTTTAGTAAAGTAATACAACGTTCTTTCATTTGACAATCTTCAGGTCTTTCACTATCTCTCATAAGCAAAGTGTTTTCATCAACCATTAGAACAACAAACTTAATATCATAATCTTTAAATTTTTTGCGAAGATCCTCTAAATTACCCAAAGTAATAATGTAATTAAAAATAACATTATAACCATCTGAAAGATAGTTTTCAAACATATTTAAACATACTTTCCAAAATGTAGGTAAGTGATTATCATCTTCCCAAGGGCTAGTATATCCGTCAACAACTTGATGATAAATAGCGTCTCCTTCTATAAGAACAGTGTTTTCAAGCGTTTCGGATAACTTTTTTGATATAGTTGTTTTTCCAACTCCTGATGGACCTGTAATTACATATAAAGTAGGCATTTGAAATCAACTCCTTCTCTTATAGGATATTTCTACAAATATTTTATAAGAAAAATTGAGGGAAATCAATAAATATTTACAAAAATCACAAAAAGTTCATAAAAAACAAAAAAATTAAACATTTTTACTTTATCATAAGAGTTAAGTAAAACTTTTATATGTATTTTTTTATTAATTCAACAGGTTAATGGTTTATAATAGAAAACATTAACATATCAAAATAAAATGCTACAATTTCTAATGATTTATTTTTCGCTAAAATATATTAAATTCTTGTAGTAGAGATTTTTTTGTGATAAAGTAATCGTAAGTGAATAGCGGAATCTTATGTGCATCTAGAAATAAAATTTAAAAAAAGTGTTAGGGAGATAGAAGATGAAAGTTTTAATAATATCAGATATCCATGGTTCAGCATATTATGCAGGGAAAATAAAAGAAATTATAGAAAGAGAAAATCCAGAAAAAATTGTTTTATTAGGAGATTTATATTATCACGGGCCAAGAAATGATTTAAGCCAAGAATATGCACCAATGAAGGTTGCAGAAGTATTGAACTCTTTAAAAGATAAATTGCTTGTAGTTAGGGGAAATTGTGATGCAGAAGTTGATGAAATGATTTCAGAATTTAAATTTGAGGATCATATTTTAATGGAAATTAACAATAAAAAAGTTTATTTTACACATGGGCATAAATACAATATTGAAGTTATTCCTTATGATGATTTTGAAATAATGATTTATGGACATATTCATCAAGGATTTATACAAGAAAAAGAAGGATTTTTATTTGCAAATCCAGGTTCAATTTCTATTCCTCGTTTAGGAACTGCTCATAGTTATTTAATTTTCGATGAAAATGGATTAGTTTTGAAAGATGTTGAAGGGACAGTTTTACAAACATATAAATTTTAGAAGTTAAGCCAAAAAAGTCTAATCAAATATTAGAAAAAATTTAAGAGCTAATAGAAAGAATATTAAGATGGAAGAAAAATTAAAACAATTATATGAACAAAGTATAGAAGAATTACAGAGTATAGGGATTGATATTTTAAAATTAGATATAGGTGAAATTGATATATGCATTTCAAAAAGAAATAATAAAAGATATGGATGCTGCAAACAAGAAAAACCAGTAAAAACTACAAAGTATTATGAAAAAATAGGTAGAAAAAAGTTTTTAAGATATGCTAAGTTTGAAAAACATACTATAGAAATTAGTAAATGGGTATTAGAATTAGAAGATAAAATAATAAAAAATACAATACTTCACGAGATAATTCATTGTTTTCCATATTGCAATAATCATGGCGAAGAATTTAAAAAATATGCAAAATTTATTAATGAAAAACTAGGATATGATATATCTAGATTAGGAAATAAAAGGGAAGATTATTTAAAAAGCGGAGTAACATATAATGAAGAGGTAAAGTATAAATATAAAATTATATGTGAAAATTGTGGTCAAACTTTTTATAGGCAAAGAGTAATTAGAAATTTAACCCAAAAATATAGATGTGGTAAATGTGCTGGAAAATTTGTAGTTATGACGTGCAAAGATTAGAAAATAAATTTGTTTTGGAATGATTTTTGAGGTTAAAATGCTTAGGGACAAGGAAGCCATAGAGTATATGGAAGGTGAATAGACCAATACAGGTAGGTAAAAATGGATAATAAAATAAGATGTAAATGGTGCAATTTAAAAAATCCAAAATATATTGAATATCATGATAATGAATGGTGCAAGGTATGTTTTGAAGATAAATATTTATATGAAATGTTAATATTAGAATCGTTTCAGGCTGGATTATCTTGGGAATGTGTTTTAAATAAAAGAGAAAGCTTTAGAAAAGCATATGATAACTTTGATTTGGAAAAAGTATGTTCTTATAACAATGAAAAAATAATATCTTTATTAAATGATAAAAATATTATCAGAAATAAATTAAAAATAAATGCAAGTATTAATAATAGTAGGATTTTTAAAGAGATAGTAAAAGAATATGGCACTTTTTATAATTATTTAAAAACATTTACTCAAGATAAAATTATCTATGAAATTGATAAAGCAACAAATGATTTATCGGATAACATCTCGAGGGATTTACAAAAAAGAGGGATGAAGTTTGTTGGTAGTACTATTATATATTCTTATCTACAAGCAATAGGAATTATTTATTCACATGATAAAGAATGTTATTTATATAAAAATAATTAATTGGCAAAAGTATTATAGGAGTATCCGGAAGCTAATAAAAGATATAAAAAGTTTAATAAAAAAAACAAGGACAACGGTAAAAAAGAAGTTCAAATAGAATAATTATAATCTACCAATTATACCTGTGGGATAGGAGGAAAATATGAAAATATATAATAAACTTGTAAGAGATAAAATACCAGATATTATAAAAGCAGAGGGAAAAAGTGTAAAAATAAAAAAATTAAATAATGAAGAATATAGAATAGAATTAAATAAAAAATTACAAGAAGAGGTACAAGAATACTTAGAAGACAATAATGTAGAAGAACTGGCCGATATAGTTGAAGTTGTATATGGAATATTAAATTCTATGGACGTTACTATCCAAGATTTTGAAAATGTAAGAAAATCAAAAGTAGCAAAAAGAGGAGCTTTTAAAGATAAAATATTTTTAGAAGAGGCAGAATAATTAAAAGAATTTGGTGGATTTAAAGTAAAATGTATTAACAAAATTATGAAAACCTGATAAAATATATAAAGTAAAATAATATTGGAGGAAAAAACTATGAATAGAAAAGAAAAATTAAAGGAGGAAACCAAACACCGAGGTTTCGGCTGCCAAACTATTACAACGAGATAATTGCTATAGGGTTGTAATAGTTTAAGTTTATAGCAGATATATCTCGTTATTCTTAAAAATAATAAGGTAAGGAGATATAAACATGATAGAAATAGAATTAAATAATGTAAAAAAGAATTATGGTCTAAAAAATGTTTTAGACGGAGTTAACTTTGAAATAAAAACAGGAGAAAGAATTTCACTAATAGGAGAAAATGGCTCTGGAAAATCAACTATTTTAAAAATAATTAGTGGAATTGAAAAACAAGATTCTCGGAAATGTAAATATAAGAAAAGGTTCTACTATAGGATTTTTAAAACAAGTATATGAAAAAGAACAGGAGAACAGAAGAGTTGAGGAATATTTAAAAGAAAGTTTTAAGGAATATACTATTATAGAAAAAAGATTAAGAGAATTAGAATTGCAGATGGCAAATGATGATCAAAATTTAGAGTTAGTATTAGAAAAATATGGAAAATTACAAGAAAAATATATTAGTTTAGGCGGATTTGAATTAGAAGAAAAATTTAAAAAGATTTGTTCAGGGTTTAAATTTGATAGTAATTTCTTAAATAAAGAATATAACAATTTAAGTGGTGGAGAAAAGACGATAGTTAATTTAGCTACTATTCTTTTGAAAAATCCTAGCATATTACTTTTAGATGAGCCAACAAATCATCTAGATATAGAAACACTTGAATGGTTAGAGAATTTTTTAATAGAGTATAAGGGAACTATACTTTTGATTTCTCATGATAGATATTTTTTAGATAAAGTTGCAACTAAAACTATATTATTAGAAAACGGACACACAAAAATATATTTTGGTAATTATTCTTATTTTTTAGAAGAAGATGAGAGAAGAACTTTAGCAGAGTTTGAAATGTATAAAACTCAACAAAAGCAGATAGAAAAAATGAAAGAATCCATAAAAAAGCTTAGAGAATTTGGTAGACTCGCAGGAAATGAAATGTTTTTCAAAAGAGCAAAATCTATAGAAAAAAGATTAGAAAAAATAGAAGTATTAGAGAAAAGAGTAGAAAAGAAACTTCCAATTAAAATCAATTCTTGTAGCAAAGCAGGAAAAGATATATTGATTATAAAAAAATTAAATAAAAACTATGGAGATAAGACAATATTTAAAAATTTTAATATGGAAGTTTTCGGAGGAGAAAAAGTACAATTAAAAGGTAAAAATGGATCTGGAAAATCTACACTAATAAAAATTATTTTGGGTAAAGATAATGATTTTAGTGGAGATATAAAGATAAATCCTTCAGTAAAAATTGGATATGTTCCTCAAGAAATAAAATTTAGCAATGAATCTGATACCATATTAGAGTATTTCTTAAAAATTTATAGTGGTAGTGAAACAGATGCTAGAACTTTTTTAGCTAAGTATATGTTTTACGGAGAAAATGTATTCAAGAGATTAAAAGAATTGTCTGGTGGAGAAAGAGTTAGACTTTTAATTGCTGGATTAGTATTAAAACAAACTAATTTCTTAATACTGGATGAGCCTACTAATCATTTAGATATTTCAACAAGAGAAATTCTTGAAGAAAATTTAAAAGAATATAAAGGTACTATACTATTTGTTTCACACGATAGATATTTTGCTAGTAAAATAGCAGAAAGAGAAATTAATATATAAATAAAAGAGCCGCTTGAAAGAGTGGCTTTTTGTATTTTTTTCTCATAACCCGAAGGTCGTAGGTTCGAGTCCTGCCCCCGCAACCATATCCAAGTCGTTAGAGCCTTAAAGGTTTTAGCGATTTTTAATTTTTGCAAAAATCTCTAAAATTTAGCTGTTTTTAACTAAATGGGGAGATTTTGGGGAGAAATCGAACTTTTTATAACCTTCAAATACTATATATTTCAATAAATTTCTTAATTTTACTTTTAATCATTTTTTAAATCTTTTGGTGCTAACAATAAATTTTGTAACACATTTCCTGCAACTTTATTGTGCGATATTACAGGATGCACATAAAAGTTTAATGTTGTTGTAATTTGTGCATGTCCTAGTCTTGCTGCTACAACTGCAATATCTATAT
>JAZROJ010000028.1:0-2053 GCA_045648625.1 Candidatus Scatovivens sp. | reverse complement strand
CTGCTTCACAAGCACTTCCTAGTATTAAACCTTCTCTATATTGATTAAATATACTTTTTAGAATTTTAGGTTTTTTATAAAAATAATTTAAATGAGCATAAGAAACTAATTTATATAAATTTTTTAATCCAACATAGTTTTTAGCTAGAATTATAGCATGATATGAAGGTAACTTTTTAAAATCAGTTTCAAAAACATTATCAAAATCTTCTACTAATTTTGCTTGTTTTTCCTTAGCCTTTTCTATCATTACTTTAAATACAGAAACTAAAGTTTTTACATCATCTAAGGCTCTATGTGCTACATCTACTTTAATTCCTAATTTCTCTGCTATAATTCCTAATTTATATTTTGTAAAATCAGGAAATATCGATTTTGCCAAACGTAAAGTGTCTATATATGTATTTTCTAATTTTAATCCTAAACTCGCACAATTATGTTTTAGAAATCCTATATCAAAATCTGCATTATGTGCAACTAACACAGAATCTCCCATAAATTCTAAAATTTTTGGCATAACTTTATCTATTGTTTCTGCATCTTTTACCATTTCATCAGTAATATGTGTAACTTCTACAACTTTTTCTGGTATTGGCTTTTCAGGATTTACAAAACATTCAAAAGTATCTATAATTTCTCCATTTTTTATTTTTATAATTCCAACTTCTGTAATTTTTTCTGTTAAATGAGAAATACCTGTTGTTTCTAAGTCAAATACACAATATTCTGTATCTATTGGTTGGTTTTTAGAGAAAAATATACAAGGATCTTTATCAGGTACAAAATAAGCTTCTACACCATAAATCACTTTTAAATCTGCTCCTGTATTTTCTAAAAACTTATGGGCTTCTGGAAAAGATTGTACAACTCCATGGTCTGTGATTGCAATAGATTTCCAGCCCCAACTAATAGCTCTTTTTAATAATGCCTCACAAGGTGTAATTGCATCCATTTGACTCATTTGAGTATGCATATGAAGCTCTACTCTTTTATTTTCTGAATTGTCCATTCTCTTTTCTTTTTTTATGCCAATAGATTCTATAATTGTATTAGCCATTATTTCTACTTCTTTTGAATATGGACTATATTTTGCTACACCATCAATTCTTATTCCTTTTGCACTTTTTAGTTTTCCTTTAATATCTTTTTCTTGCTCTTTATCTGCAAATAATTTACAACCAATTGTGCTTGTACCATCAAAAAAGTTAAACATTATTATAACTTTTTCTCTTTCTTCACCATCTTTTTTACTTTTTATTTTAATTTCTTTTGTATCTAGTGAACCTGGTAAAATTTCTCCATCAACACAAACATTTTTCTCTGTAGATTGTGTCATTGGTATGTTTTCAACTTTTATAAATTCACTTTTTATAGCTAAACTTCTACCATATATTAATGGTGATTTTTCTGGCTCGCCATTTTCTGTTTCTGGTAATGGTGGCAAAGGTGGTAAATTTTCTAAAGCTTTCTTTTCTTCTTCAGCTTTTTGTTTAGCTTTTTCTTCTTTAAGTCTTTGTTTTTCTAATTCTTTTTCTTCTTTTCTATGCTCTGCTTCTATTTTAGAAATTTCTTCAAGATGCTCTATAGCTAATTTTTCTTCTTCCATTTGATGTTTTTTAAATATTTCATCATAATCTTTACTTACATCTTCAACAAATTCTACTATATATTGTTTGTTATATAGATTTTTTAGCAAATGTTCTAAACCTTTATCAAATTTTTGGGCAATTAAAAAAGAAGCACCTTTCATCATTAGTTTTACAATAAATTTCTCGTTTTCAATCTCTATTTTACTACCTTTTAAAAAGGCTGTACTACTAGGTTCTTTTCTTGAAATATACCTCAAAATATTATTCCAATTTTGAGGTATATTTTGAGGTATTTCTACATCTTCATATTCTATATCTAAAGATGCTTTATTTACTTGAAACCTATTTACTAGATAATCTTCAAAACTTTGTATTTCTTGTAAATCTATTTGATTAGAAGATACTACTTTTACTTGTAATTTATTAATTTTTTTATATAAATTTATATTTTCAATTTTTGCATC
>JAZROJ010000027.1:0-2027 GCA_045648625.1 Candidatus Scatovivens sp. | reverse complement strand
TAATTTTATTTGCATAAAGCTGGGAACATTATAACATTTGATTTTTGATTTTCTCCTGTTTTTTCTTCAATAACTTCTTCTTTTTTATATTTCTTGTTTATATTATTTATTAAAAATACAAGTTGTTCTTTGTCTGTATCTTCTAAATGGCTTGTATTAATTTTATCTAATAATATATTTAATTCTTGAAGTATGATAAATTCATTATTAACTATTTCAAATGTCAATCCTTGTAATTCATAATAATTATATGTTTTTTCTTCATAAACGTTTCTATATTCTGAAAATGCGTCAAAGTATGTATTAAGTGTTGTTTCTACATCTCTATGCCCCATAATAACCATAAGAACTTCGGCAGGCATACCACCCTCAATTTTTCTTGTCGCAAAACTATGACGTAACATATGTTGATTAAGGTCTTTCTTTTTAGAAATTTTATTTTTTATACAAAATCTTTTGAAAGCACTATTTGAAGCACCCACACGATGTAATTCTCCATTTTCTCTACAAAACAATAAATTATTAGGATTAGGGATAAATTCATCAAAGGCTTTCTCCAAAATGTATATAACCATACAGTCCATATTTAAAGTTCTTTGTCCTGAATATGTTTTTGTTCTATCTCCTAAAATAGTATTATCATTTTCATCTGTAGTCAAAGTATTATTTACTGTGATTTTCTTGCTTTCCCAATCAATATCAATATCTTTATCTAGTGCATATACTTCGCCGTATTCTCATACCAGTATATAAAGATAATAGCCAAGCCCATTTATACCTATGTTCTACTTCTTCATCTTTCAAAGTATGTATAAATTTCTTTTGTTCTTCTACAGTAAAAGCTCTGACTTTTTTCTTTGGCTTTCTACTTCTAGGACGTTTAAATTCTTCCTTATCAAAAGGGTTCTTTAAGATTATATTAGGTGTAGCCTTGTCAAAAGCCCTATTAATTAGTCCATAATCCTTTTTAATAAGAGAATCGGATTGATTTACCAATTCATCTAAATATTTCGTTATATCCTCATCTGTGATTTTTTGAACTGGTATATGAACAAAGTCTGACTTATTAATTCTCTTTAGAGTTGCTTTATTTGTTTTGTACCCACTTTTACCTGTTTTATTTCTCTTATATCTAGCCTCTACAATCTCCGAACATAAATCATATAATGTAACACTTGTCTTGGATATAAATGTTCCATTTTCTTTTTGATTTTTTACTTTCTCTTTCTTATCTTTAGCTTTTGCTTGTGTTGAGTGCGAACTTAAAGTAGTATGTTTACCATTTACTGTTGCTTGACCTAGCCATAGCTCTTTACAATAAAATCTATCACAATACTTTAAACATTCTTCTTTACAATTTTTGCACTTCTCACATTTTTCATACCCTTGTCTATTGTTGCAAGCAGTTCTATCAGTACAATTTTTACATATTGCACATTCTCCTCTTGGGTCAAATTTCTGCCTTTTTTGTTTTTGGATAGTTTTATAAATACTTCCTTCGCCTTTTGCACGTCTTCCCATTTACTCCTCCTTTCAAATTTTGCTTACTTGCAAAGAGTTCGTAAATATGGTAAAATGCAAATACGAACGCTTTTTCAAGTGTTTGTGTTGTTAAAATGATGTGTACTGTCCGTCAAAACTTTGCACATCATTTTTTCATAAAATTATAAAACATATAATTTTTCTAATGTCAATTTTATGAACTAAATTAATTGTAACATAAATTGATAATAAAAAAATTAGGGAATATAAAACAATTTCCCCACACAAATAAGGAGCAATAAATGGAAAAAATATTTAATAGCAAAATAACAGAGATAAAAACAATTGGAGATGAATTAAGATTTCAAAGAGAATATTATAATTTTAAAAACTCTCCTTCTAAATATACTAAGAAGCCAAGTAGTGGTAGAGATAGTAAATTTGTTGGAGATGTTTTAAAGGCATATTTAGAAAAAACTTTTAAATCTTATAAACAAAAATATAAATGGAATTCAAAAGATAATCTTGTATCCGTTGTTTTCTAT
>JAZROJ010000026.1:0-13985 GCA_045648625.1 Candidatus Scatovivens sp. | reverse complement strand
AATATTCAAATGCACTAATAATCTCTTCAACAACATAAATATCTTCAATTGCTTTTATTTTAACAAGTATAATTGGCAAATCTCCTGAAATCCCATATTTCCAAAAACTATCTTTTGAATACTCTTTACTTTGTTTAACTTTTTTTAACGGATTTAATATTAAGATATAATTTAATAATTTCGAATAAATTTCTAATTTTTCAGAAGTAAGTTGTAAATATTTACTTTCTTCTTCACTTCTTGCTCTTGCTATATTTAAAGTTCTTATAATTTCCTCTTCACTTTTCATATTCTCTAAATTTTCTATAGCTTCTTTTTTATCCTTAGAAACTGATAAAATAACATTAATATATGCAACATCTTTTGGATGAAGTTTTATCGTCCTCTTCATTGCTATTATTGGATTAGTAACTTGTGAAATAGTTTTTGAAAAAGGCTTTTGAGCAGTAATCATTTGTGGTAATTCATAATTTTCTCTTCCTAAATACTTTTCTTTATCAATCTCATATTCAAAATCCACAATTTGTTCATTTTCTGTGTGTAAAGTTGTTGCTAAATAAATTTTTTCTTCTTGTTTTCTATCTCTTCTTTCCACTATAATATTTTCATTTTCTTCTTCAAATTTTAAAAATAATTTATTAAAAGCTGGATGTGCATATTCTTGCATTTTATTTGACAATACTGGTTCAAAAGAACTTATAATTTCTAATACCTCTTCACTATTCCCTAAGTTTTCAATCTCAATTCTTCTAATTTCTACTGATTTATTAGGATCTAATGTAACTATTTCTTCTATTTTTAAATTATTTTCTCTTTTACCAAATTTTACCTTATCTGGCGCAAAAATAACTTCACTATTATTTTTGGTTTCTATAATCTTTTTAGTTTTTGTATTTTTTATATAACAAAAAATTCCTTGTTTCAATTCTGAAGTTGGTTTATAAAAATTTATCATTCTGTCTTCATGTTCACTAATACTATTTCCTTGGTCATCAAATATAACACGATATTTTTCATTAGATAATACATTTATATTTCTAAAAATTTTACTTGGATTTTTAATTACTCTTTCAATATATCCGCTATCTGCAAAATTTTTGTTTTTTGATACTTTTTCTTTATTTTCTTTAGTAATTATCATTTTAATAGGCATTCTTTCTTGTAACAAAATATCTACTGCTTCTATTTCTGGATTTTCGTTAAATCTCTTTTGAATAATATTATCATTTAAAACATTATTAATTGATAATAAAATAAGTCCTTGATGATGTGCCATAAAAGTTTTTATAACTTCTTTTTTCTGTTTTCCTTTTAATCTTGTTACAGTGTAATCAATAGCTTCATAGAAACCATATTTTCCACATCCACCCTCTTCTTCAATTCTTTTTAAATTTTCTATTCCTTTTGTTGGTTCATCTTGCAAAGATAAAAAAGTACTATAGGGAGAAATAACCATATCTTCTTCTAGGCCTCTTTTCAAGCCTAACCATGGAATTCCAAAAGCTTTATACTGATAATTGTTATTTAAATCTCTTAAATTAAAAGCAGATTCTGAAATTCCCCAAGGAATTTGTAATTTTTTACAATATTCTATCTGACTCATTATTGCAAATTTGCTGGATTCATCTAGTAAACTTCCTTTATATCTCTTAATATTTACATTAGGCATTAAATATTCAAATGCAGTACCAGTCCATGATATTAATCCTTTATAATTTTTTAAACTAGTAAGTGTTCTACTCAAATTATTCCAATGTTTTACAGGAACATCTCCTTTGGCAATAGCTACCAAACTTGCTTGTCTAGCTTCAGAAGCCAAAAAATCATAATATGAATCTGTTAATCGATTTTCTTCTAAATTAAAACCTATAGATAATAGTTTATCTTTTTTGCTATATAATTCTAAAAAATTAGTATTTACAATTAAATTATCCACTGTGTTTATTAAGTTTTCTATATCTTGTTTATGTCTATTTGAAATCAAAAATTGTTTTACCACAAATAAATATCCTACAAAATTACCACTATCTACTGTAGAAACATATCTTGGAATCAAAGGTTGTAATGTAGTTGTATTATACCAATTATATAGATGTCCATTCCATTTTGAAAGTTTATCTACAGTTTCTATTACTTTACGAATATAATCAATACATTGCTTATATTTAATAAATCCCATATCATATGCAGATATAATTGCTAATAACTCTAATCCTATATTTGTTGAAGATGTTCTATTTACAACTTTTTTGTTTCTATCTTCTTGATAATTATCTATCATTAAATAATTATTTTCTTCTGTTATATAGTCTTCAAAAAATTGCCATGTTTTTAAGGCAATTTGCTCTAAATATTTCCTGTCTTTTGTATATATTATTTTGTCTTCTTTTTTTTCTAAACTAATGTACCATGCAATAATCGGACTTATTATCCATAATAAACCAAATAATTTTAAAATAATTCCTCCAAAAATCAAACTAAAAACACCTAAATACAAATTTATTTGCATTTCTTTATAATGTGAAATTAAATCTGTTTTGCTATTTTTTTCTCCATCTTCTGCAGTTACCCATTCTAGCAGTTTAGTTTTATGTTTCATTCTATATATACTTCTTACTATACTATCTAATGTTTTATACATTTCATATGGTAAAAATCCAATCTGAAGTATAATTCTAATAAAACTAATAGTAACATTATTTAAATCTTTTGAGAATTTTTTATAAGCATAAACTGCTCCTTGTATATTACTTTCTTTAAAAATTACATAATTTATAATATCTATTAAATACGTAATAATTATTGATATTACTGATATTGAGAATACTGTTCCATATCCTTTCATTCTTGACAAATACATTAAACTTCCAAATAATATTCCTAAAAAACTAGTTATTGGTAATAAGCTTCTTCTTAAATTATCATAAATTTTAAACTTTGAAATCACATTTAATCTTACATTTTTAAGCCAAGAAATAATTTGCCAATCTCCTCTTGTCCACCTGTGATTTCTCATAATATATGGTATATATTTAGAAGGATATCCGTCTAATAACATCACATCAGTAAGTAGACCACATCTTAAAAAATTTCCTTCTAATAAATCATGACTTAATACTGTATTTTCTGGAATTTCATTTTTCATTATATTATTATAAACATCTACATCATAAATGCCTTTTCCTGTAAATATACCTTCTTCAAAATAATCTTGATATATGTCTGATATTGCATTAGTATAACAATCTATTCCTCCTTGCATACTAAACAATTCTATAAAAGATGTTTTATGTGAAAGAGATAAATCCATACCAATTCTAGGTTGCATAATTCCATAACCATCTATAATTTTATCATCTTTTATTTCAGGTAAATTTAATAAATGTGACATTGCTCCTATTAATTTTGAAGCTGTTTCTAAATTTAAATTTGTATCACTATCTAAAGTAATAATATATTTAATATTAGGTACTCTATTTTTCTCAAATTCAATTGTATTTGCTAAAAAATCATTTTCCAATTTTCCTTTAATATAATGATTAAAAGTAGTTAAAAGTCCACGTTTTCTCTCCCAACCAATATATGAATTTTCACTTTCGTTCCATAATCTTTTTCTGTACAAAAAATGAAATTTATTAAAACCATAAGTTTTATATTTTTCACTTAACTTATTAGCTAATTCTAAACCAGTAATTATTACTTCTTCATCAAAATCCTTACTTTCTTCCTTTTCTTCTGAGCAATCTCCAAGTAACGCAAAATATAAATTTTCAGATTTATTTGCTAAATAGTACACCTCTAATTTTTTCATCATTTCTTTAACTTTTTCTTTAGATTTTAAAATTGTCGGGATTACTATAAAAGTTTTCGAATTTTCTGGAATTCCGTGTTCATAATTCATTTTAGGAAGTATGGTTGGCTTTTTTAACTTTCCAAGCACATAATTAACTATTCTTAAGTAAATCTCAGAAATCGGAATATATAATAAAACAAATGCTAATATTGAAAAAATAATATTTAAATTTATTGTCCAATTTATTAAACAAATTGCAAAATCAATATATAATGGTATAAGAATATTAGTAGCAACATAAAGTTTTGTTTTTATTTTAGTATTTAAATACAGATTTGTTTTTATTTCTAATTCTTTTTTTAATTCTTCAAATCCTTCTTTTATTAAATAATATCCTACATGTGATTTTTTTCTTTCTTCTAAATTTTTATATTCTGTATACCTTCTACATAACTTAATAATTTTCTCAACAATATATATTTCTGAAATTTTACTCTTTTTAGATAATTCTTCTATAACTCCTCTATAATAGTTTTTACTTTCCTGGTCCATAAGAGGATATATTCCTGAAGGATCTAGTTTTAATATTTCTTCTGAAGCATTCATATAGCTAAATAATTCACTAAAATTAATTCTATTTACGGTCTTTATACTTGTAATACAATTTCCGATTGTAATTTTGGTATTAGCTATAAAAAAATGTTCTTTTTGAATAACATCTGAAATTGTAAGTCCTAGTTTTTGTACTTCTTTTTCTAATACTTCTTGATATATAATTGTTTTTTTACCATATTTTTTAAGTTTATAAGACATATATTCTATAAATGGATATTTAGGTTGGTTTTCAACTATTTTTCTCATGTTTGTAGTAGTTATAAACTTTAACTCCCTACTTTCTTTTTGTTCGACAATTCTCTCAATAATACTCTCAGCTCTATATTTTTGAATTTGTGAAGAATATATTTTTTCACAAAGTTCTTTTATGTGAGAAATTATTGATATTTTAAAAAATATTCCAATATTACATATTTCTTCCATACTTAAAAGTTTTTTTCTTTGGTATGCATTTAAACACAAATCAATTACTTCTCCATCAATCTTGCAATCGGAAAAAGCAACTATTTCTTCAGCAAGTACATACGTTCTCGCAAATCCACTATATGGTCCACTTGCTATTCCTATCATATTTTTATATTTTTCTAATGATAATTCTTTTTCTATTGATTTTACTGTTTCCTCTATTACATAGAAATTATCCAATAACCAGTCCCCTGCTGAATGCATCTTAATCCCCAACTTTAAATGCCTATTTAATAAATTATAAGTTTCTAAAATGAATTTATAGTTTTCTCTTAAGCTTGGTATTGGATAGGTATTTTTATCTGAATTATTTTTTATATTGTGTTCTGCAGCCGCTTTTTCTACATATTGACTTAATTGATTTTTATCTAATAATGCTCCTCTAATATTTAGTACTTTATATTTTTTCATAAAAAACCCCTTATTCTTTTTTTAAGCTATTTTTTCCTATTTTTTTAAAATTTATACAATAACTTAGTTAATATATGTCAAACATTTTGTTAAATAAGAACTCATCTTTAAGAATATATATTTTTAAAATTCATATAATTGTTTTGGGTGATTTTATGATTATTTTTTATAAAAAAAGAATTTTATTTATAAATCTTATAATTTTTTTATCTATTCTTTTTTGCTCTATTAATATGTCTCAAAATTGTAAAAGCATTTCAACTTCTTCACTTCCGGCAGCAAACCACACTATTATTCTTGATGCTGGACACGGATATCCAGATGGTGGTGCAGTATCTGCTGATGGCACTCTTGAATCCGAGTTAAATTTAAAAATTGTAGAAAAACTCCAAAACTTATTAGAATCTTCTAATTGTACTGTTATTCTAACTCGTTCTGATGAAAACGGAATTTATGAAAGTAATGCAAATTCCATTAGAGAAAAAAAAATATCAGATATGAAAAATAGAGTTATGATTGCTAATGATTCTAATGCAGATATTTTTGTATCTATCCATATGAATAAAATACCTCAAACCCAATATAGTGGATATCAATCTTTTTATAAAAACAAAGATGAAAAAAGTAAAAATTTAGCTAATAATATACAGAAAAATCTTAATTATTTTATTGATAAAAATAATAATCGTGAAATACAATCTATTAGTAATATCTATATTACTAAAAAAGTAGAAATACCTCTGGCTATTATAGAATGTGGTTTTTTATCTAATATAAATGAGGCTTCAAAATTAAAAGATGAAAACTATCAAGACTTATTAGCTTGGAGCATTTATACAGGAATTTTAGATTATTTTGATTAATTACTATTTATTTTTTAAAACACAAAACTTAAACTAAATAAAAAAAGCCCAAATTGTTAAAACTTTTTTTCTAACAATTTGGGTTTTCTTCAACACTCTAATTTTTTTCTATTTTTAAAATTTTCTTTTATTAATTACATATGTACTTCCTTGAACATTTTTTGCCTGATGTTTTACTTGAGCTCCTATTTCTCCAATTTCTAATGTACTTTTAAAATGTTTATAGTCAACTTCTACAACCGCTATAGATATACTGGTTAGTGGAAATTGTTCTATAACACCTTTACGGTTAGCGACTTCTACAAAACCTCTTTCAGCATCAATTTCATTATAATAAGTTACTGCAAATTTATCAAATTCTGAAATAATATTTTGACAAACTTTTTCATAATCTGTTTTACTTGTAATTGCTACAAAATCATCTCCTCCTATGTGTCCTATGAAATTATCACTCTCAGGAATTTGATGTATATATTTAGAAATAACTCTTGAAGTAAATTTTATAATTTCATCTCCATTTGCAAAACCATAAACATCATTATATGCTTTAAAGTTATCTAAATCAAAATAAAGAATAGCAAAAACTTCTTTGTTTAATAATCTTTTTTTCATTTCTGTTTGAATTTGTACATTTCCTGGCAAACCAGTAAGAGGACTTACTGTTCTATTTTTATAAAGTAAATCAGTTATATTTTTAACAGTATAATATAAGTATTCTTGATCTATAGGTTTTTTTATAAAATACTGTACAGCTGTTTTTAATATTTCTGCTCTATGTTCTCTTTCAGTATTTGAACTAACTACAATTATTGGTGTTATACTATTATCTTCATTAGCTCTAATACTTTTACAAAATTCAATAATATTCATTTCAGTATTATCTTCGTCAATCACTATTAAATCTGGTATATTTCTCAAGGCAATTTCTAATCCTAAAGCATTAATACTGGTAAATTTGTACTCATCATTTTCAGTTCTAAAACTTTCTTCTAAACAATTTATTAATTCATTTTTATCATCAATTATATAAATTTCTCGAGCCATTCAATTCTCCTATTTAAAATAGTTATTTTTCAAATTCTTTTATTTCTTGTTTTTCTGTTCCTTCTGTTGGTATTACTGTAAATCTAATTTTATTTTTTCCGTCATATAGAGGTGCTAAAAATTCTATATAAGTATTATTTTGTTCTAAATATTCTTTTAATGAACTTAAATCCATATCCATATCATTAATATTTAGTTTTAATTCTTTTATTCCTTTTGGACAATTTACTTTATAAATTACTGATCCATCTTCTGTTTTTTCTATAGAAATCTCTGGTTCTCCTACTTGTTCTGGAATGTTGTTAACTTCTTCTGAAGCAATAGTTTGAGTATCATCTAAACTTACTGCTGTTACAACCATTTTATTAACACCTTCAGCCAAAGCTACATTAAACATTATTTCTGTTTGAATTTGCTCACCCAATGCAACCGGATATTCTACATCATTTAAATTAACTTTTACCTCTTTCAAACCTTTTTCATGTTTTACTGTTACATCTACAGATTTTTTATCTGCAGCTACAACAATTATAACATCTGGTTTTATTAAGCCTGTAAAATTCTTTGTTTCTGTAGTAGTATTATTGTTACTATCTACAGCAGAAATAGTTAAATCATTTACACCTTTTAATATATCTATTTCTTTTACTATTTTATTTTTATCTTCTGAAACTTCTACTTTTACTTCTTCTTCATCATTCCAACGGTATGTAATAAAATCTAAACTTGTTTCATCTGTTGCTATTATTCTTAATTTCTTTTCATCAGTAATTTCTAATTTTATAACAGGATTTAATATATCTTCTCCAGATTGAGATGCAAAACTTCCTTCATAAGTAGCCTCTCCTCCGTCAATATCAATAACTTTTATTTGTAAATTATTTTCTCCAGCTGGCAATGTTATTATTTGATCTATATTTTTTTCTCCAGAACCTTTTATTGTAGTTTCTTTTCCATTATTCCAACTATAAATTATTTTTTCTATTACTTTTGTATGAGTTACTTTTAATATAGCTTGAGAATCTTCTTGGACGACCTGAATTAAAGCTTTTTCTTCTTTTGGTATATTTTTTTTATTATCTTTATTATTCTTATATAGGTTATAACACGCTCCAGCAATCAATGCAATAGCAAAAATTATCATTATTACTGCAAAAACGTGCACTATTTTATCTGAACCTGAAGAATTTTTATTTCCTTTATTTGGACTATAATCAAGTATTTGGTTCATTTTATCACCTCGTTTATTTCTATTCATTTTTGATTATAACATATACATTTTTGATTGTAAACACAAAAATTTACCTTTTATTTATTAGAAAAAAACAATTTTTTAACAGGTATGTGTAACATTTTATTTCCTAGAAAAGATAACTTCCTAATACATAAAAATAGTAGTAATTTAATAATTACTACTATTTTTTATTGTATTATAAAACATATTTTTTAATTAATATAATTCCTGTTGTCCAAATTGATAAAACTGTAATTACAAGCCACATATATCTTGGCTTAACCACACCTGTTGAAATTGTCAACATTACTTCTGCCTTATCAATATCATCTTCACCGTCTTTTTTATTGTTTGGTGTAGAATCTATATCTGGAGTTTTACTTTCATTTTTGTCTTCACTAATTTCAGCTACATTTGTTTTTACTCCTAGATTATTATCTCCATTTTTCCATTTTAATGTAACTAATACTGAAGCTGATTGCCCTGGTTTTAATAAAGTTTCAGACAAAGCATTTGTACTTATCATATTACCTGACATTTTTGTCCAACCTTTATTTTCTTCTGCAATAAATTCTAGCCCTTCAGGAATATAATCTTTTATTTCTGTTGCATATCCGTCTATTTCACCTTCATTTGTAACAGTAATTTTGTAAACAAATTTTACAATTGTTTTTTCTACTTTTTTTCTATGAATTTCTACTTTGTGTAAACTATCTGGATTTGCCACATTAACTTCTCTAGTTTGACCATCTTCTATTATGATAATTTTAACCAAATCTTTTTTTAGTCTTAAATCAAAATATTTTACACAAACTTTATCATTGTCAATATCATCTTCAGCTTCTTTTCTATTGTTTGGTATAGAATCTATATCATCTATAGAATTTCCATTTTCATCTTCATCATTGTAAATTTCTGCTTTATTAATATATTGTCTTTTAGCTGTAGAATCTTTAGTTTCGTTTGAAACTTTTGCTGTTACTTTAAATACGATTTGTATTTCTTCATAATCTGGATTTGTTAAATTTATATCTTTTGTTTTATCAAAAGGTTTGATTAAACAATTAGCATTTCTTTTTTCTGATTCTTCTTTAGATAGATATTTTGTTCTAACTGTTACTGCTTGATCTAATTTATCTGTAACATTACCATTAGCATCATATAATTTCCAACCATATTTTTGATTTGTACTATTGCTTACTACAAACTCTAAACCTTCATTTGATAAATAGTCTACTACTTCTTTAGCATATCCTGCTAAATCCCCTTCATTATATACTCTAATTGTAAATGTTACTAAATCGTTATGGGATACAGATAAAGCTTCTGATGTATGATTAAATCTTAAAGTTCCATCTGCATTTTTAGTAATAATTGGTGTTCTATCCTTTATTTCATTTCCATTTAATTTTGTTATAAATTTTTGCAAACTTAAATCAAATTCTTTTGGCTCTTCTGTAATTAAATCTTCATAATCATTATCATCTTGTGATAAATCATTTCCTGGATAGTTGTCTGGAACAACAGTATTTGGTGTTGAATCTATATCTGGAACATTTTGTCTATTTTCATCTAATTGTTTTGTTATTTCTGCAATATTTTTAAAGTTACTATTTTCTGATTTTTCATCTAAAACTATACAAACAATTTGAATATCTCTATAATCTAATGTTGTTCCTCTTTGTTTATCAAATCCTTCTAATAAATTTTTATTATCTGTTTCTACAGATTTTAATTTTGTAGATGTTAGTTTGGCTTTCCCAACAACAACCTCTGCTTCATCCAAAGAAGATATTTCTTTAAAATCTTCAATTGATAAATTATCTTTTCCGTTTTCTATTGTACTTAATTTAACTGTTGTACATTCTGTTGGTATTGACCAATAATTATCAATATTAGTTGTATGGTTTACTAAAAAACCTAAACCTGATGGTAAATAATCTACAACTTCTTCTGCATATCCAGAAATCTCACCTTCATTATATATTCTTAATGTATATGTAATAATATCTCCCTTTTTTACAGTTTCTGGATTTTTTACAGTTGTATAAGTAGCATTTGTAGTAGTTCCAGCTTTTAATTCACTTACATCTACTTTTGGTACTCTAGTAGTTGTTGGTGCATTTTTATTGATTTTAGTTATAAATTTTTGTAAACTCAAATCAAAAATTTTACCTTTTACAATAACTTTTTCAAAATCATCATCATCTTCAATACCTTTATAATAATAATTTTTATCTGATAAATCAGTTTTATTTTCTCTGTCTCCTGTATAATTTTGAGAATTTAAATCATCTCTAATATATGTATTATTTGAAGGATTTGAATCCCTATCTGTTATGTTGTCTTCACCTATTTCAGCAATATTAGTAAGTACAGAAGCCGGATTTGCTTCAGAGGTTACTGTACAAGCAATTTGCACATAATTACTTGATAATTCTCCTGTTGTTTTATCAAATGCAGAAATAGTTCTATCTTTTAAATATGTTGATACATATTTTTTTGAATTAATTCTATTTTCTACAATTTCAGTCCATCCGTATATACTATTTATCTCGTTATTTTCTGCTAATTCTAATCCTTTTGGTAAAGAATCAATAATACTACTAACTTTTCCTGCTATATCGCCCTCATTATAAACTCTTATTTCATATATAATTGTATCTCCTACAGAAACTTCAATAGGTGATTTTGTTTGTTTATATATAGCTGTTTTTGATGTTCCATTTTTTAATTCAGATACATCTAAATATGGTGCTCTGTCAAGTATATTATTATTTATTTGTACTATATATTTTCTTAATGCTAAATCGGCTGTTTTTCTTTCTATTTCAACATTTACATTATGTGTATACGGTGTTTTTTCTCTAGTAACTAATGTTACAGGTTGATATATTTCAGCACCCTCTGTATTTGTTTTTGAGTTTTTCCATAATGAAGCTTTTGTTTCATAGCTTGAATAATTTAATCTTAATGTATATCCATCAATTTCTGTTTTATTTTCTGCTATGTATATATAATAATTTTTATCAAAAATCTCATTTAAATTTTGGTTTGTAAAAGAAGATTCACCTTCTATTAATATTTCATAATTTTCTCTTGAAATTTCTTTGTCTTCTTTATCTACTAATTTTATTGTATATTCTGTTGAAGCAGCTGTTCCAGAAGTTATTCTTAAAGGACCTGTTACATAATAACCATCTTTAAATTCTGTTTTAGCTGAAGAATTTATAAAATCATAATCTACAGCAGGATATTTAGTATCAATCTTTTTGCCTGCCATAGCTGAAGATATTAAATATTTATATAATTCATTTGCTAAATCTTGACGTAAACTATAACTTAATTCTCCTTGGAAGTTTGATGGTGTAAAATCTCCATAGCTACCTGTAGTTTCTTTAGTTTGAACTCCATCTTCTGTCATTTCTATTTCATATTTAGTTAATTCTATTGCTGGAAGATTTTCTACATCATATTTATCTACATCTCCATTAGTAAAATACCATATAGCGTATTGTTGAACAACATCTATATCATCATCTGTTAATAAAGCTTTTATAGTTTCTAATGTGTATATTCCATTTTCTATAGAAATTGCAAATGCTTTTGATAAATAATCATCTTTTTGCTCTGGTGTTTGTTTTGATAAATACATATTATCAATTAACCAAATTAATGATTTGTAGTTTGCGTTCCAAGTTACATTATTACCTAAGTTTGAAGTGCTTAAATGTAATGATTTTACATTTGCAAGTGTTGGGTCTTTTAAATCAGCTACATTTGTATAAGCCTCTACTTGATAAGTCCCATTTGAAACACCTGGAAAAGATTTTTCAGCATTTAAACAATAAAAAGTATTTTCATAATTTGAATCACCTTTTGTTATTATTTTAAATACTCTGGTTTCTCCCACTCTATAAGCATATGGTGTAGTGTCATACAAACTTTGTTGTAAAGTAGTTAATGTTCCACTAGCTTCTTCTCCACCTTCATGTACCCTTATAACTTCTAACTCTGCCGTATTATCATTATGCGTTAATGCCACTGCCATTACAATAGATGCATATGGCATCATAATTGCTATAATACATGCTAAAACAAAAATAATTTTAAAAACTTTTCTCTTCAACATATTTTACCTTCCTATTTTATTTATATTTATACAATTATATTTTATTATAAATTGTTAATATGTCAATTTACATTTATATTTCTAAAGGCATAATTTACTAGGGAATAGTTAAAATTACACCACATATCAATTATATTACAATTCAAAAAACAAATCAATACATTTTAACTTATTTTAAGCATTTTTAAAGGCTTTTTTCGTTCGTTATTAATAGAAATTTTTCATTTTAAATTTCCACGTTTTATTTTGAATATTTTTTCTTTTCATATCAAAAATCTTTTCACATATATTTTGTATAGGTGATTTTTAATGAAATTAGATTTCAAAAAATTTTTATTTACATTTATTTTGTTTTTTTTATTTTTCAATATTATTCAAAATACTTGTTTTTCAGATGATATTATAGAAGAAATTGAAGATGATTTATTTTTAGAAACCAATACAGAAAACACAAAAGAACCAATTGTTTTGTCGAAAAATGTAATTGCATTAGATAGAAAAACACAAACAGTTTTGTTTGCAAAAAATGCATACACAAAAGTACCAATGGCTTCTACTACAAAAATTATGACTTGTCTTGTTGCTTTAGAAAAAAGCAACTTACACGACATTGTTACTATTTCTAAAAAAGCAGCCTCCATCCATGGTTCCACTTTAGGTATTTCGGAAAATTCAAAAATTTCAATAAAAGATTTACTTTACGGATTGATGCTGCGCTCTGGAAATGATTGTGCAATTGCTATTGCAGAACATATTAGTGGAAGTGTTGAAGAATTTGCAATTTTAATGAATAAAAAAGCAAGTGAATTAGAGCTTTTTAACACAAATTTTGTTACACCACATGGATTAGATAATGATAATCATTATACGACAGCTTATGATTTAGCTATTTTAACAAATTATGCACTTAAAAATAACATTTTCAAAGAAATAGTTTCTTGTAAAACAGCTACTATCTCTATAAATAATCAAACCAGAAGTATTTCTAATACTAATGAATTACTTGGAAATTTAGAAGGTGTTTATGGTGTGAAAACTGGTTTTACTTTTAATGCTGGACGATGTTTGGTATCTAGTTGTAAGAGAAATAATTTTGATATTATAGTAGTAGTCTTAGGTGCAGATACAAAAAAAATAAGAACCATAGATAGCAGAAATTTAATTGAATATATTTTTAAAACATATAAATATATAGATATTTCTAATACACTTTATACTGCTTTTAATAATTATATTTTTTATTTTAATAATATTTACACTTTAGAAAAAACTTTAACAAAACCTATTCTAAAACTTGAGGCTTTAGAAAATTATGAATTTCCACTTTCTACAAGTGGTATTCTTAATTTAAACACCAAAATTTTCACATTTAATAATTTCAATTCTAGCATTAAAGAAAATTCGAAAGTTGGTAAAGTCGGATCGTAG
>JAZROJ010000025.1:0-12802 GCA_045648625.1 Candidatus Scatovivens sp. | reverse complement strand
CTTTCATCTTCATTTCTCCTTAGTAAATAAATTTAATATAACATTGTGGTTTTAATTATAACACTAGTTATTTAAAATGTATACTTATATATATTTTTTTATAAAAATTTCATTACTTTTTTTGTTACTATAATTTACTGTGGTTTAAAATATACTCAATAAATATTATATTATCTTGCTATTTAAATTTTGTGTGATATAATCTAAACGAAAAATGATTACACAAATGAAAGGAATTTTTTTATGATAGATATTATTCACGCAAAAAATGAATTTAAAAAATATGCCTCTAATTATAATCCTGAAAATCCTCGTATTGCGTTAAAAATAGGACATATAGAAAGAGTTGCCCAAGTTAGTAAAAAAATAGCTGAAAACTTAAATTTATCTGAAGAAGAGATTAAACTTGCAGAATTAATTGGGCTTTTTCATGATATAGGCAGATTTGAACAAGTTAGAATTTCAGATAGTTTTAGTGATAGAGATACTGGTATTAATCATGGTGAACTTAGTGTTAAAGTTCTTTTTGAGGATGAACTTATACGTAATTATTTAACAGAAACAAAATATGATAATATTATAAAAAAAGCTATTTTAAATCATAATAGAGCTAACATAGAACCTAATCTTTCTGAAAAAGAATTGTTATTTGCAAAAATAGTTAGAGATGCTGATAAACTAGATATTTTTTATACAATTACTTTTAATGATTTTAATGCTATTTTTTGGTATGACTCATTTGATTGTGAAAAAATTAGTGATACAGTAATGAGCCAATTTGAAAAAGGCTCTTTTGTTAAATACTCTGATATTCACAATAATGCAGATATGATGCTCGCATTTTATGGTTATATATATGATTTAAATTTTGATACATCATTACAATATTTAGCAGAAAAACAATATTTAGATGTTTTTAAAAACCGAGTGAAAGAAAATTTTTCAAGTACTACTATTCATAAACAAGTAGACTATGTACATAATATTTATTTAAATTTTTTGCGTTCTAAAAATATTGAGTTTTAATGCTGATATGAGCAAAATAAATATTTTTATAACAAAAGTATAGAAAATCATTTATTAATTCATATATTTTTTCTATTTAAAAACCCAAGATTTTAATTGAAATACACTTCAATTTAATCTTGGGTTTTATTAATTTAATAATAATTCTGAATTATTCTGATAATAATCATCATTTTATAAAATTTGCAAATGTTCAAATAGTATTTTAATTGCAATTAAAAGTAAAATTATTCCTCCTGCAAGCTCAGCTTTATTTTCATATTTATCTCCAAAACGATTTCCAATTTTTACTCCTAATATACAAACTCCCCATGTTATAATTCCAATTAATAAAACTGCAAGAGTTATGTTTGTATCTAAAAAAGCAAAGGTTATTCCAACAGCTAAAGCATCTATACTAGTAGCTAATGCTAATATGCTCATTGTTTTTATATCAATATTATCGTTTCTATTTTCACTATCTTTAGAAAAAGATTCTTTTATCATTTTAATACCAATAAAAGATAATAGTGCAAAAATAATCCAATGATCAATACTAGTAATAAAATTTTCAAATTGATTTCCTAATATAAACCCAAAAACCGGCATTAACCCCTGAAATACTCCAAACCAAAGACCTATTATAATAGCTTTTTTCCAATCCATTTTTTTCATAGATAAGCCTTTGCATACTGAAACAGCAAAAGCATCCATCGCTAGCCCTATACTAATTAAAATTATTTCTATAACTCCCATTTTAATCTCCTATTCTATTAAATTAGTTCTTTTAGTTAGTTATATATTATTCATCAAATTTTCTTATATGTGAAATAATTATTAATATTAAATCTTAATTATTATATTTGTATTTAAGATTTTAGTCAATGTAAATTGAATTTTATATTTATTTTGTATTATCCTAAAGAAACATCTAAAATCATCATCATTAAAAAGCCTACTGTTAATCCAATTGTTCCAAGCCTTGGAAAATCACCTTCCTGAGATTGAGGAATTAATTCTTCTACAACCACATACATCATTGCTCCTGCCGCAAAAGCTAATAAATGTGGCAAAATCGGCACAACAAAACTTGTTAATAATATTGTAATAAAAGCACTGATGGGTTCCACAATGCCAGATAAAGCTCCTATTGAAAAAGATTTAAATTTTGACTCTCCTTTACACTTTAACGGTAAGGAAATAATAGCTCCTTCTGGAAAGTTTTGAATTGCGATTCCAATAGCTAAAGACATGGCTGCTACTAAAGTAATTCCACTTGTATTAGCAAGTACTCCAGCGAAAGCAACGCCTACTGCCATTCCTTCTGGAATATTATGAATAGTAACTGCTAATGTAAGCATACTTGAATTCTTGAATTTAGGATTGTTTGTTTTTTCAAGAATTTGAATAATAAAATCTATAATAAATAAAAATAAGATTCCTAAAACAAAACCGCTTGCCGCTGGAATCCATGAAATTTTGCCCTGCTCTTCTGCCATTTCTATTGCTGGAATTAATAGTGACCAAATTGAAGCTGCTATCATTACTCCTGAAGCAAATCCTAATAATATTTTTTCTATTTTTAAGTTTAGTTTATCTTTCATAAAGAAAACCATCGAAGAACCTATTATTGTTCCGAAAAAAGGTATTAATATACCTATTATTACATCCATTTGTTAACCTCCTCCCTTTATATACTATTCGGATTATGGTTAACCTTCTACTTTATTTTTTATGAAGTCTTTTATATTATAAAAATTCTCTATTTCTTTTAAATATTATAAATGCAAATGGAGATATACTCATTTGAGTATATCTCCTGCCTTCGTTTTTGGTCTCATGAAAAGAGACTATGTGTGGACATATTACTTCTCGTAACGAACCACCAGTGGCGGAATCCATGTTTTGTGATTTGAACTCGGTCTGTGGTCTGTTGGGTCAATATCCGTTGCTTTAAAAACTTGCCCCCTCATATCAAATTTTTACGTAACTTTCAACTTTGGATTCCCAGTATACTTTTATATTTCAAATGCTTCAGTTTCATGCCCCTCTTAACTTGTATAAATTTCCGCTCCACTCCTTTTAAGACCTACCTATATAAAAATTTAAGCATAGCTGAAGCTATGCTTTCCCTGGTGCCGATGGTGGGACTCGAACCCACATGGTTTCCCGCACGATTTTGAGTCGTGTGCGTCTGCCAGTTCCGCCACATCGGCATAATTAATTCTTTGTTATCTTAACATATAATCTTTGTATTGTCTAGTTCTTTTTTTATCTTTTTTCATTTTTTGTATTATATATTTGTTTTAGAAATATATTAAACATTATTATTTTATAAATCTCTATACAATCATATTTTTCTACAAATGAGAAATAAGCAAGATGAAGTCATCTCGCTTATTTCTTGTTGATTTGAAACTCATACGAATGTGAATAAGACCGTTCAAATCCATTTGATAGCAGCCATTGTGCTGTTGATTTTGAGGGCGTATCTACCTTTAGAATCTCCATTTGGGGAGTCTTAAGTTTTTTTAGCTGCTCAAAAACATCTGTTTTTAGCTGTTCATCTTTTGGATTAAATAAAGCCCATTCGGCTATTTTGTAGACTTTTTTGTATTGTTTTCTTATACAAATATAGCCTAGAATTTTACCTTCATGGTCCTGAATTTTAAAGATGTAGGTGTCTGAATAATTTAAGTCTTTCTGATATTTTTC
The DNA here is from genome assembly GCA_045648625.1 of Candidatus Scatovivens sp. GTDB lineage: Bacteria > Bacillota > Clostridia > TANB77 > CAG-508 > Scatovivens. The sequence continues at coordinate 9,082 of JAZROJ010000025.1, read as the reverse complement.
CATAGTATATACTAATTCTTCTAAAAAAGCAGAATACTCACCTATATACTTCTCAAAAAAATCTCTAAACTCTTCTTCAGTCATTTTTACATCTTTAGAATCATCAACTGAAGTATCATCATACAACCATTGATAGCTTTGTTCTTCGGTTTTATCTTCATAGAGCGTTTTTATTGTTTCAAAATCTTTTAGCTCTGCTTTCCGCAGCTTAATGCTCATTTCAAAGCCTCCTAAAAGTTAATGCTTATATTATATCATAGTATACATAATAAATCAAATTTAAAAACTCAAATATTTAATCGGGGTTTCTTTCTATCATCTTTTTTCTTATTACATGATTATCAGTTATATAATTTACATTCCGTTTTATCGCTATTTTTCTACTACTTCTTTTTCTTTATCTTCTTTTAATATTACATCATACTCATAAACAAACACATCTTTTGATTTTGGTTGTATTAAATTATTTTGTTCTACAAAATAATTATTGGTTCTAAATTTATGTTTTGCAACTAATTTAAAATCCAGTCTACTACAGTCTATCAATACATTGGTAGATAGTTCCATTCCTTCTGGTAAAGTCTTGTTTTGATTATCAAAAAACATAATATTAGAATAATATATCATAGGAAGCTTTTCTTTATAATTTATTTTAATTAAATTTAAAGCCCCCTCTCCGTTGTCTTGATGTTCTTCTAAAGCTTTTTCTATGCTCATATTATATACATCAAAACCTTTTTCATTTACTTTTTCTGTAATTTGTACTACTTTATATATAGGCATATCATATTCTGCATAAACTTTGGGAATTGCTCCTTCTAAATAATTTAATGTACCTTGTAGTTTTTCAGTAAAATCAAATACATCTATTTTTTTGTTGATATTCAATATTTTGTATTTGTTCTTTTCATTTTCTCTGTGACTTCTATTACCTATATATTTTATTTTTCGATTATCATCATCTACATTTCCAAAAATATCAAAAGTTTCGCTATCTATATATAATCTATTTTTATTAAATTCTTCTTTTAATTCGTATAGTGCATTTTCTAATGCATTTTTGTTCATATCGTTTTCACGTAACATATTTAATAAATAAAGAAGTTCTGTTTTTGCAACAAAAACACTATCAGTTTCTTCATTAGATAATTTTTTTCTTTGTAAAATATCTACCTTTTTACCAAATTCTTCTAAATCCATTTCTAGGTCGAAAACTTTTTTCAATGGCTCTGTAGTATTTTGTTTATTTGTATTTTCAGTTCCTACTTCTAGACTTAATTTTTCATCTTTGTTTGCAAACTTCCAAAAATCAAAAATACTTCTTTTATGTTTATCAATTTCTTCAATATAAATATTGGCATTTTTTACCTTTGATTCAAGATTTTCTAGTTTAAGAGTTTGAGCAGCAATATCTTGCATTAAATTTTTATAAACCTTTTCGCTCTTTTCGTATAATGAATATATTGTTACTAAATCTTCAATTGTATAATAATCTTTATCATAAATTTGAGTTTGCATTGGAGTAATATTAATTTGTTTAGTTTCTGTTTTTTCTTCTTTGATAAAATCATTAATATTTTCTTTTGGCTTTTTATTTGTTTTTGCAGATTTGAAGAAATATTTCATTTTTCCTAAAAAAGTTTTTTTGCATTCTAAATATGTTGAAATTTCTTTTTGTTTTAATAAATATTCTTCTTCTTTTTGTTTAACAGAATATTTCAAATCTTCTAATTCATTTTCCTTTTCTTCTATTTGTTCATTTTGAACTTTTATTTCTTCTTCCGCTATTTTAAATTCACTTTTTATAAAATCTGCTAACATCTCATAAGTCATTCTAGTCTTTCCCATATATAATTCAAGATTATTTTTGCTATCTATTTTTGTTGTGAATTTAAATCTATCTTTTATCTCTGTTTGCATTATAAATAAAGCTTTTAATAACTTATAAAATTTTATTGCATCATCTGGAGTTGTTAATTTTACTTTATATGTACTTTTTACTTTATCATATACAAATGTATCTCCTACAATTTGTAATGATAACTCATTTGAACGATTATAAACATCAAATATTAAACACCAATTTTGAGTAAATAACCAAAGATAATTTTCTAAATCTGCTATTTCAGTTCTGTTTAAAAATTGTTCACTATATCCCATAGAATTTATTGGTACATAAATCTTTGGAACATTCTTTGATTTCTTAGTTGCAAATTCTATTTTCTTTTTTATTAAATAAAAAAACTCTGCAAAAGTTGTTTCTTTAGTACATACAAGCATAAAATACCTATCTGTAGCTTCTGAATAATATATCTGCCATAAATTATCTTTTGCATATTTTACTTTAAATGGTTCATTTTTTTCTAAATTTTTTTGTGTTGATACTATATTTTCAACTTCTGGAATAGATATTGTATTCAATATTTTTAAAAATGTTGTATATCGTTCTATTTCTTCTGGTTCTTCTCCTGGAGTTAAAAATTTGTATAGTGGTATTGCTTCAGAATATTTTTGTTTTAAAGAGTCTGTTCTTAAACATGGTGTTAATAATATTTCGATTTTGTCTATTGGTATAAATTTAAATACTCTATGATCTTTGTCATTACTTAATCTAGACACATTAAAATTAAGAGCATTAAACTCATTTAAACATTCTGGTATATCTTCTAAATCTAATTTTATATATTTCAATTTTGATATTAAGTCTTCGTTTATTGGTTCCACTTCTATATCTGCCTCCTAAATTACCACTTTCTTTGAGAAGTATATCATACTAGTGATTTTTTATCAATTCCTTATTCTAATAATTTTGAAATTTTATTTGTATAAAAAACATCTAATTTACTCATAGCTCTAGTAATAGCAACATATAAAAGCTTAATATCTAAACTAGTTTCTTGGTAAGTTGTTTCATTTACATTAAATAATATAACACTATCAAATTCTAAGCCTTTAGCCAAATAAGAAGGAACTATTGAAACACCTGCATGATATTCTGAATCCTTACTTTGAATTAAGTTTATTTTACAATTTAATTTTTCTAATTTCTTTTTAATATTTTTGCATTCTGAAATATCTTTTCCAATAATCGCAATAGACTTAAAGCCATTCTCTGTATATTCTTTTATTTTTGTAATAATATCTTTTATAATATCCTCTTCTTTTTCTTTTTTGATAATATGAATAGAATCTTTTCTGTTTATTACTGGTTGTCCTTCTACTATAAATTGTTTTTCATAATCAGGCAATTTAGAGATTACTTCATTAGCTTTAATCATAATATCTTTTGTCGTTCTATAAGTTTTTTCTAAAGTTGTATAAGTAACTTCTCCATCTGGAAATTCCACATCCATAAATTGTTTCCAGTTTTCTATTCCTCTATAAAAATGTACTCCTTGTGCTATATCTCCTAAAATAGTCATCGAATTGCTATTTAATATTGTTTTTAGCACACTAAATTGAAATTCTCCATAATCTTGAGCTTCATCTATAATAACATGTCTTAAACTTTTCTTTACTTTTGTTCCATAGATTTTATAATGTATATATATAATAGGGGCCATATCTTCAAAGGCTATTTCGTTTTTATTCAAATTACTTAAAGTATTTTTTACTAAATATTCGGCTAAATCCTTATCTTCTATATTTTTATAAATAAAGTTTTCTATAAAATCTTTATAATATTGTAGACAATCTTTTTTATCAATTTCTTTAAAATAATCATCTACCACCCTAATGTCTTCTTTATACAGTTTTTTCAAAAGATTTTCTGTTTCTTCAAATATCTCTATTCTTTTTTGCCTTTTTTCTTCTTCTGATATGTTTTGTTCTAGCATCTTATTTATTTTTAAGCTTCTTTTTTTAGTAATTGTTTCGACAATTGTTTCCATATTTATTTTAATTTTTGAAAAAATATGTTTTTTAACTTCTTCTATTCTACGCATAAAATTTAAATCTTTGTAAGTTTCTAAAAATAGTTTTTGGATATTTTCATAACGCATTATTCTTACATTGTCTAATATAAAATCTTTTTTAGGAATATAATTTTCTTCAACATATTTTAAATAATCATCTACTATTTTTTTAAAATTAATAGAAGACTTTAATTTCGATTCTTTTATGATTGTATCTACATTTCCTTTGTTTATATCATCAAATTCTTTGTTTACAATAGTTACAAGTTTTTCGTTACTATCTGATATTTTTAATTTTTTACCTATAATCTCATATGCTAAATCTTCAAAAGTATATTGTTTTACATTTTCAATTCCTAAATCTGGTAAAACATTAGAAATATAATTTAAAAAGAATTTGTTTGGAGCAATAATCATAAAATTATCTGGATCAAAGTCTTTTTCATATTGGTATATTAAATATGCTATTCTGTGTAATGCTATTGTTGTTTTTCCACTTCCAGCCACACCTTGCACTATTAGTGCTTTATTTAAATCTGCTCTTATAATTGCGTTTTGTTCTCCTTGAATTGTTGCTACTATATTTTTTAATCTATCATCTGCTTTTTCTTCTAAAGCAACTTGAAGTAGTTCATCTGTTGCTTTTAAATCTATATCTGAAAATTTTTGTAGAATTTGTTTTTCAATAAAATATTGTCTTTTTAATGAAATTTCGCCTTCTATTAATCCTTTTGGCGATTGATAACTAGATTTTCCTATTCGTCCATCATAATAAAGATTTGAAATTGGAGCTCTCCAATCTATGATAATAGGCTCTTGTGTTTTGCTATCAATAATTGATAATTTGCCTATGTATAAATTTTCTTTTGATTCTCCTTCTGTTTGAAAATCAATTCTTGCAAAATATGGTTTTTGTTTTACTTGTTTTAAATCATGTAACTTTTTATGCCCTAAATATAACATTTGTGCCTTTACATAATCATCTTTTTCCCTCATTGAATTTGTGTTTGCAAGTGAATTTTCAATTTCTTTTTCTTCTAATTCCAATTTGTTTAATACCTGCTTTAGCTTTTCTTTTTCTCTTAAAAATTCTTTTTCGTACATTTTTACCTCCTTCATATACAAAATAATAAAATTATTTTGTATTACGTTATTATACTTTTAAACTTCCAGTTAGAAAAATCTTTTTGCTTTTTGGAAAACGACAAAAGACATCTATTTTTAATAGATGCCTCTTCCGTCTTTCTAAACAGTGTTCTTATTATAACATATATTTTTATAATTTCAAGATTTAAAATTAATTTTATATATTTTTTTACACATATTCTAATCTAATAATTTCACAAATTAATAAGATTTTATTTTTTATTTATAATTACGTTATTTTTTATAATATTTTTAATCTTATAAATATGGAGTTTTTATCTCTGCCTTTTTTCTAATTATTTTAGGATAACCCACACGATTATTATTTTCTTCTTGCCAATTTGATAAATCCCATATTGGCTTTATTTTCGAACTTTCATCTTCATATTCTTTTTTCTTAACTCCTCCAAAAAGTTTGTTTAAATAAGTTTCTGGATAAGATTTGTTCGCCCTAGGCATATAATATTCTGGAAATTCTTCTCTAGTTTCACTAAAATATTCATCTGACTTTAATGCAAACTGAGGTACCTTTCCTAATAAAAAATCTTCTCTATCCCAAGTTACATCTACATTATACCAAACCCCATTAATTTTAACTTTGTTCCACTCATGTGAACTATCTTTGCCTCTTATATCACCACTTACTTTTATTGCTTCTATTCCTTTTAAACTTAATGCATTTTTTAATACATCTGAATATCCGCTACATACACCTTTTTTGTTAAGAAGTGGATTTATTAAATTCCTGTTATTCACAAAATTTAAATCTTTGCTATCATATATTTTTTTATCATATTCAATTTCTAAAGCAACTCTTTTATATATTTCTGCAAATTTTCTCTCTTCAGACCAATAATCTGGTATATCTCTTACTATATTGTCTAAATTTTGCCTAATTTTTCTATAGTTTTTTATACTGTATGGTTTATTCTGATTCCTAGAATTATCTTGTGCATAAATTTGTATTCTATCAATTCGTAATTTTCTTTTAATTGTTAATTCATTAAGCTTTTTATTAGATAATTGACTTGCATCTTTTATAACTATAGTAATTGAATCTATTTTTTTCAATTCGTCTATTGTAAGTTTTTCTACATCACTTACAGTTCCTGAAAAAGTTACTTTTTGAGCCTCATCTAATTTTTCTTTAGGAATTAATTTAATATTTCCATAATTTAATTCTAAATTTTTTCCTTTTAAATCAACATTATTTATTTCTTTTAGATTTATAAGAACATTATCAGAAAATAAAAATTTATTAGCTAATTCTGGATTTGATCTTATATATTCATTAATTAAACAATATTCTTGTTCAACTATACAAACTGTTTTACAATTTTGAGCGAATTCCAAAATAAACTTAACATGTTCTTCACCATGAGTATAATCTTGCAAAATTACATTAGGCATATTTTTAGGAATTGTTTTAAAATGTTTTCCAAAAGGTCCAAATCTGAAATGAATTTCATCTAAATTCTTAAATTTTTCCATAGCAAGATAGATATCTTCATCTGAAATATCTAATTCCGAAAAATTTATCCTTTTAATTTTATCTAATTCACTTTTATTCGCATGAGTTGCAAAATATGAGATTAAAGTTTTATTATTCATTTAAACATCCTTTTTGAAGAAGAAGTGTTCTCTTTTATTATTTTTCTATATCTGAGAACACTCCATATCCATTATTTATTAAAATTTTTAACTTCTTCGCTCATCTTTTGAATAAACTCTTTAATTGGCATAGCTCCAATATCGCCTTCTTTTCTTGCTCTTACTCCTACTGCATTAGCCTCTACTTCTTTTTCTCCTATAATTAACATATATGGTACTTTAGATAATTGAGCTTCACGTATTTTATAACCTATTTTTTCTTGTCTATCATCAAGCTCTACTCTAAATCCATTTGATGCTAATTCTTCTACAACTTTATTTGCATATTCTTTTTGATTATCAGATATAGGTAATACTTTTACTTGTACAGGTGCAAGCCATAATGGAAATGCTCCTGCAAAATGTTCTGTAATAATTCCTATAAATCTTTCAAAAGAACCAAATAATGCTCTATGAATAAGTATTGGTGTTTTTTTATCTCCATTGCTATCTATATAAGAAAGATTAAATCTTAACGGTAATTGGAAATCAACTTGTACTGTTCCCATTTGCCATTCTCTTCCTAAACAATCTTTCATTTTGATGTCTATTTTTGGACCATAAAATGCTCCATCACCTTCATTTATTCTATATTGATTTTCTCCACATAATTCATCTAACACTTCTCTTAAGTTTGCTTCTGCTTGATTCCAAAGTTCAATATCTCCCATAAAATCATCTGGTCTTGTAGATAATGTAAGTTCAAAATCTAATCCGAATATTCCATATAAATATTTTGCTATTTCTATAATATCTTTAATTTCAGAACCTATTTGTTCTTGAGTAATAAAATTATGAGCATCATCTTGACGGAACATTCTTACTCTAAATAATCCATTTAATTGTCCTGATTTTTCATTTCTATGAATTACATCTATATCATTAAATCTTAATGGTAAATCTTTATAACTTCTTAATTTTGAACTATAAATTTTTATTGCATTTGGACAGTTCATTGGTTTTAAAGCTTGCTCTTTTCCATCAGAATCTGTTAAAACAAACATATCTTCTTTATAATGATCCCAGTGACCTGAAGTTTTCCAAAGCTCACTACTATTAAGTTGTGGTCCTGAAAATTCCATATATCCTCTTTTTTCATGCTCTTTTCTCCAAAGGTCTATTAATATATTCATCATTTTAAAACCTTTTGGCATCCAATATGCCATTCCTGGTGCTGTTTCATCAAAAAAGAATAAATCTAGTTCTTTTCCTAATTTTCTGTGATCTCTTTTTTTAGCTTCTTCTATCATATTTATATATTCATCTAACTGGCTTGCTTTTGGGAATGATATTCCATAAATTCTTTGTAGCATTTTGTTGTGTTCATCACCTCTCCAATAAGCTCCTGAAGATGATAATAATTTTACTGCTTTTACTGCTCCTGTAGTTGGAACATGAGGTCCTCTACATAGGTCTGTAAATTCTCCTTGTTTGTAGAATGAAATAATTTCTCCTTCTGGTAATTCTTTAATTAATTCTACTTTGTATGGCTCATTTTTTTCTTCCATTAATTGAATTGCTTCTTCTCTTGGTAATTCAAATCTTTCAATACTTAAGTCTTCTTTGATGATTTTTTTCATTTCTTCTTCAATTTTTCTTAAATCATCTTCAGAAAAAGGTTTTTCAACATCAAAATCATAATAAAATCCATTTTCAATTGATGGTCCTATTGTTAATTTTGCTTCTGGAAATAATCTTTTTACAGCTTGTGCCATAATATGTGAAGTTGAATGCCAATACATACTTTCTTCAACATCAAGCGTTTTTCCTCCATGTAATTTAATTTTAAACATAATAAATCCTCCTTCGCCTTCTAGGCTTATTAAAATTTATTTAAGCATTTTTTACTTTAGGAGCTTTTTAATAAAATTAATTATAATCAAGAAATACAAGGCAAATTATGTTTAAACTTTATGAGGTGTACTTAAGTGTACATCGAATAAAGTTTAAATATAATTAACGCAGTAGTTCGAAGTGTTAGAATTAATTTTAAAATACAAAAAGCCCCTATAAGCATGAATATAATGCCTATAGGGGTAAGTTTATTTCTTACGGTTCCACCCTACTGTTTAACTCTAAGTTGGATATTAACGCCATCCTTCGCGCCATCTTTTCAAATGGGAACTCCAAGGTAGTTTTCAAATATGTTTTCTTAAAAATGTTTTCAGCCTTTGACATTTTCTCTCTGCAAGTAACCTTTATTTTACTTTTCCTTTTCACAGTTCATATATACTACACAGATATTTTACTATCTTTTTTTTATTATGTCAATCAGTTATTTGTTTTTTATAATTATTATTTTTCGTATTTATTTTTGTAATTATTTTTATGATACTAATTTTATTATAATTAATATTTTTAAAATATATCTA
>JAZROJ010000024.1:0-6606 GCA_045648625.1 Candidatus Scatovivens sp. | reverse complement strand
TTTTTCTAACATTAATTCTGTATTTGTTATTTTTAAACAATTCTTTTCTAATTCTATTTTTATTCCTTTTACATTTTCTGGATATAAAATTTCTTGAACACTTTTTCCTTCTATTACTTCTTGTTTAATTTCATATTCATTTTTTGTTTTATTACTATAAACCTCTACTTTAATATCTGCTTTATAATTTTTTATTTCATTTAAAATATAATCAATAATTTCTTCTTCATTTTTGTTACTTATATTATTACCAGATTTTGAATTTTTATAATAAAAAAAACAAAAAACAATCAAACATAAAACCCCTATAAATAACAACATTTTTCTCATTTTTTCTCTCCTTTTAAGAACAAAAGAGACAAATTTAAATTATTCATTTTTTATATAATTTCATTTGTCCCGTATTTGTTCGCGTGCCAAATTTCACAAAGTAAATTTATGTGCAAATATTGGTGAAGTCTTTATATTTTAGGTTTTCCAGAGGAATTTCCTCGTATAATAAAAAAAGATAGGTTTTTACCTATCTAATGTTATTCTATATTTCATTAAAATATTCTAAAAGTATTTGTTCAAATTCTTGTTTTGTTTGTACCATATTTATTCTATCTCTAATTGAACTTGCATTTTTTAACCCCTTCACATACCACGCAACATGTTTTCTAATTTCTCGTGTAGCTGTATATTCCCCTTTCATCTTAAGCAATAAATCAAAATGTTCTTTCATTACTTCAAGTTTTTCTTTATTAGAAATTTCCGGTAATTTTTTCCCATTTTCTAAATAATATGCTATTTTTTCAAAAATCCAAGGATTTCCTAGAGCTCCTCTTCCTATCATAATACCATCTACACCAGTTTCTTCAAACATTTTCAAAGCATCTTCTTCTGTTTGAATATCTCCATTCCCTATAACTGGAATCTTAACTGCTTGTTTTACTTGTCTAATAATGTCCCAATCTGCTTTTCCAGAATAAAATTCATTTCTTGTTCTTCCATGAATTATTATTGCATCTGCTCCTGCTTTTTCTATTATTTTTGCTACTTCGACTGCAACTATATTTTCCTCATCCCAGCCTTTTCTTATTTTAACAGTAACTGGTTTTTTAGATTTTTTTACTACTTCTTTTACAATCTGTTCAACTAAGTCTAAATCTAATAACAATTTGCTTCCATCACCATTTTTTACAACTTTAGGCGCTGGACATCCCATATTTATATCTAATATATCGGTATAATCTGACAAAAATTCAGCTGCTTTTCCCATAATTTCTGGCTCACTACCAAATATCTGCATTGAAATCGGCTTTTTTTCTTCTTCACATTTAATCATTTCTAAAGTTTTATCATCTTGATAACAAATTGCTTTTGCACTTACCATCTCATTACAAACCAATCCTGGGTTTCCATATTTTTTACAAATAATACGAAAAGGCAGGTCTGTTACTCCTGCCATTGGTGCTAATATTATATTATTTTCTAATTCTACATCTCTTATTTTTAATTTTTTTAAATACATTTTATTCCTTATTCTACAAAAATCGCTTTTTGTCTTCTACTACTAATATTTAATAATAATCCTATACAAATAAAATTTGAAACTAATGAACTACCACCATAGCTTACAAATGGTAAAGGTATTCCAGTTATCGGCATTAATCCTATAGTCATACCTATGTTTTCTGCCATATGGAAAAAAAACACTCCAGCAATACCTATTGCTATATATGAACCTATGTTATCTTTTGCTGTTTTTGCTATATAAATAGCTTTTGTTACTAATATTATATATAAAATTGTAATAGCACATGTTGCAACAAAACCTAATTCTTCTCCTATAACAGAAAATATAAAGTCTGTAGTTTTAGGATGTAAAAATCCTAATTGTGTTTGATTACCTTTTAACAATCCCATCCCAAATGCTTGTCCAGCTCCTATTGCCAATTTAGATTGTGTAATATTCCATCCAGCTCCTGTTCTGTCTAAATCTGGATTTAAAAACACCTCTATTCTCTTTAATGCATGTGCTGGTAAATTATTATATACAATTGGTATTAATATGGCTAATAATATAATTGTAGCAATTATATATTTCTTATCAATTCCTGATACAAATAGCATAAATATAATAGAAACTATATATACCATAGCTGTACCAAAGTCTGGCTCTTTTACTATTAATAATACTGGTATGGCAGCTAGTACTATAAATATAAACAATTTCCAAATTTTATTAATCTCACCTCTACCTCTAACCTGTAGTTTGTTCATTAGAAATGAAAGAAATAAAATTGTTATTACTTTTCCTATTTCAGATGGTTGAAATGAAATTGTTTCTGTTATTTTAAACCAACTAGATGCTCCACTAATTGGCTCTGTAAATAATACTCCTATTAATAGACCTATTAGTATTATATAGGCTAAAGTAGAAAATTTAATAATAACATTATAATCTATAACAGAAGCCAAAACTAAAAATGGTATACTTATTCCTATAAAGATCAATTGTTTTTTAAACTCATCATATTCTGTGCTTTGTGTTGCAGAAAATAAAGCAACAGCTCCTAATATACATAATAAAATACATACTATCAAAATAGACCACTCTGTATTTTTAAGTAATTTTTTTCCCATCTATACCCTCTTAACCTTTTAGATTATGTATCTTTTGTTTATTTTTCAGAAGTTTTCTTTTTTCTTCCACCACTTTTTTTCTTTGGTGCTTCTCCTTCTGATTTTTCTTTTTCATCTGAATTTAATTTATTTTTTTCTTCGTTAGCGCTTTCTTCTTCAGCAGCTTTTAATAAATCATCAAAAGTAACATCGTCATCATCTTCTTCGTCATCTTCTTCATCATTATCTTCTGTAATATCTTTATTTTCTTCTTCCTCTATTACTTTTTCTTCGTTTTCTAATTCTTCAGATTCTTTTTCATCTTGTTTTTCTGTTTCTATATTTTCTACATTATAATTTTCTATAATAACTGTTTTATTTTCTTCTATTTCTTGCACTTGTATTTGTTCTGTTTCTAATGGTTTTAGTTTTTCTTTTAGTTTTTCTTGTAGTTCTTCTTCTGAAAATTCAATAATTCCCATTTCTTTATTAAAATCTACACCTTCAAATTTTTTCTCTTTTTCTGCCATCATATCATTTTTTATATTTACTATTGGTATGTTAGCATTTAAAGCTGGTGCTCCATTTGTTCCATCATCATTTGATTTATTTGTAAGTCTTACATCTATTGATGACTCATCTACTACTATATATTTTTTTATAACATCTATAATCTCTTGTTTCATAAGTTCAAGGAAATCTGCTGAAACATTAGCTCTATCTTGCATTAAAACTAAATGTAGTCTTTCTTTTGCAGCATCTTTTGAGCCTAGTTCTTTTTGCTCTGGCTTTACCATCTTTCTAAAAAAATGAGTTATATTCTCAAACATTAACATTATTTACCTCCAATTTTATGCTTTTCCAAATATACTTCTAAATCTTGCCCAAAATCCTTTTTCTTTTCCTGGTACTGTAACTTCTATATTTTCTCCTAATAATCTTCTAGAAATTTCTATATATGCTTTTCCAGAAGGTGCTTTTTTATTTGAAATTACAGGTTCTCCTTTATTTGTTTGAGTAATTATATTCTCATCATCTGGTACTACACCAATTAAATCTATTGATAATAAATCTACTATATCATTAACATCCATCATCTCGCCTTTTTTAACCATTGCTGGTCTTAATCTGTTAACAATCAATTCTGGATTTTTTATTTCTGATGATTCTAATAACCCTATTATTCTGTCTGCATCTCTTATTGCAGATATTTCAGCTGTTGTTACTACTAAAGCTCTATTTGCTCCTGCTATAGCATTTTTAAAACCTTGCTCTATACCAGCAGGACAATCTATTAATATGTAATCAAACTCTTCTTTTAATCTTTCTACTAAATCTTTCATTTGTTCTTCGTTAATAGCTGTTTTGTCTTTTGTTTGAGCAGCTGGAAGTAAAAAAAGCTCTTTAAATCTTTTGTCTTTTATTAATGCTTGTCTTAATTTGCATTTCTTTTCTATAACATCAACTAGATCATATACTATTCTGTTTTCTAACCCCATAACAACATCTAAGTTTCTAAGCCCTATGTCTGTATCCACTAAAACAACTTTTTTTCCTGCTAAAGCTAAAGCTGAACCTAGATTTGCTGTAGTTGTTGTTTTTCCAACTCCTCCTTTTCCAGATGTTATAACAATAACTTCTCCCATTAATTTTCCTCCTAACATTTTACAAATGTAACATTTATTCTTACTTTTTTAATACATATATATTATATGTTTTTATGTTAAAAGTCAATCAAATTAGTTACTTTTTTGTAATATTTTTGTAATATTTTGTTCTTAATTATAAAATAGATTTTTTTAAAACTCCAACATCTTTTGCTTTATTCCGTAATGCTTATCAATATTAAAACTTTAAAATTTCTGTATTGACTTTGTAAAATAAAAAATATATACTATACTTGTTAAATTACAATTTAACATACACTAAGTAAAAATATTCAAAATTAGGAGGTTACTATGAGCAATTTAATCGAGATTAGATGGCATGGTAGAGGCGGTCATGGTGCTAAAACAGCTTCACTTTTATTAGCTGATGCTGCATTCAACACAGGTAAATATATTCAAGGTTTTCCAGAATATGGTCCTGAAAGAATGGGAGCTCCAATTACTGCTTATAACCGTATTAGTGATGAACCTATCACTGTGCATTCAAACATTTACGAACCTGATTTCGTAGTTGTTGTTGATGATACTCTTTTAGAGGTGGTAGATGTTACATCTGGACTAAAAAAAGATGGTGCTATCATCATTAATACTACAAAAGACAGCGACGAAATTAAACCATATTTAAATGGTTATGAAGGAAATGTATATAAAATTGATGCAAAGAAAATTTCAATGGAAACTTTAGGAAAATATTTCCCTAACACACCAATGCTTGCAGCTGTTGTTAAAGTAAGTGGAATTATGAGTGATGAAGATTTCTTAAATGATATGATTGGTTCTTTTAAACACAAATTTGCCAAAAAACCTGAAGTTATCGAAGGAAATATGAAAGCTTTAGAAATGTCTTTAAAAGAAGTTACTAAACTTTAGAAAGGAATGAATAATTATGACAGAAGATACTTTAAATAGTAAAACTCCTTGGCAAGATCTTACAATTGGTGGTAATATCTATCAAGCAGGAAATGCTAGGGAATTTAAAACTGGAGATTGGCGTTCTACTACTCCTATCTTCAAATCAAAACTTTGTAAACAATGTGGTCTTTGTTTTCCAGTTTGTCCTGATGATGCTATACCTGTAAATAAAGATGGAAACAGAGAAGATTTTGATTATGATGCTTGTAAAGGATGTGGCGTTTGTGCTAAAGTATGTCCTTTCAAGGCTATCGAAATGAAATAAAATAATTGAAAACTTCGTTTTTGATTTATTTAAATATGATTATTTGAAAGGAATAAAATTATGGGAATTAGAGAAAGATTAAGTGGTAATGAAGCAGCCGCTATCGCTATGAAACAAATCAACCCTGATGTTGTTGCAGCATTTCCTATCACACCTTCAACAGAAATACCTCAATACTTTTCAACTTTTGTAAATAATGGTCAAGTTGATACAGAATTTGTTGCTGTTGAAAGTGAACACAGTGCAATGAGTGCTTGTATTGGTGCTCAAGCAGCTGGTGGTAGAGCTATGACAGCTACATCTGCAAATGGATTATCTTTAATGTGGGAAATGATTTATATTGCTTCAAGTTTACGTTTACCTATTGTTATGTCTTTGGTAAACAGAGCAGTTTCTGGACCTTTAAATATACATAATGATCATTCAGATGCAATGGGTGTTAGAGATTCTGGATGGATTATGTTATTTTCAGAAAATAACCAAGAAGCTTATGATAATTTACTTATGGCTCACAGAATTGCAGAGCATAAAGATGTTTTATTACCATTAATGGTTTGCCAAGATGGTTTCATCACATCTCACTCTATTGAAAATATAGAATTATTAGAAGATGATAAAGTTAAAGCTTTTGTTGGAAATTATAAACCTGAACATTATTTATTAAATGATAAAGAACCAATCGCTGTTGGTCCATTAGATGTTCAAGCTTATCTTTTTGAACATAAAACTCAACAAGCTGTTGCTATGAGAAATGCTAAAAAAGTTATTGCAGATGTTTCTGCAGAATTTGAAAAATTAACAGGAAGAAAATATAGTTTCTTTGAAGAATACAAATTAGATGATGCTGATTTTGCTATAGTTTGTATGAACTCTACAGCTGGTACTACAAAAGCAGTAGTTGATGATTTAAGAGCTAAAGGTGTAAAAGCTGGATTATTAAAAATAAGAATGTTTAGACCTTTCCCTGCTGAAGAAGTTGCAAAAGCTCTTGAAAAAGTTAAAGCTGTTGCTGTTTTAGATAAAGCAGATTCTTTAAATGCTGCTGGTGGAGCATTATTTGAAGATGTTGTTTCTGGAATGTTTGTAAACAATATTCATGTTCCTACTGTTAACTATGTATATGGTATTGGTGGTAGAGATACTACTACAAAAGAT
>JAZROJ010000023.1:0-15991 GCA_045648625.1 Candidatus Scatovivens sp. | reverse complement strand
GTATATATGTTCTTATAAATATAGGTGTAAGAGAACTTGATACATGGGAATTTGACGTTACAGCAAATAAAGTATATTCTTTATCAGAATCATCTATAAATGCTATTGAAAAAGTAGAACAAGATGTAAAAATTTATGTTTATGGGTATGAAGAAGAATCTCAATTAATTAAATTTTTGAAAAAATATAATAATATAAATGAAAAAATTACTTATGAAATTTTAACAGAAGAATCAAATTATGAAAAAATAAAAGAAAATGATTTACAACCAGGATATTATGTATTGATTTTTGAATCTGGTGAAGCAAAAAAAGTAGTAGATGCATCAACTGAATTTTCAACAGTAGACTATACAACATATGAACAAATTGATACAACTGAACAAAGTATCACAAATGCAATATTATCTTTAATGGTAGAAAATAAACCAAAAGTATATTTTACAGAAGGACACCAAGAATATTCTTTAACTACAGAGCTACCAGTTTTAGAAACATATTTAAAAAATGAATCTTTTGAAATATCTACAATTAACTTAGCTACAGCTAATGGAGTTCCAGAAGATTGTGATGTTTTAGCAATAATGTCACCAACTACAGACTTTTTTGATATAGAAAGAGAAATGATTTTAAATTATATTTCAAAAGGTGGAAAGATATATATATCAATAGATCCTTTAGCAACAGCTACAGAAATACCAAATTTAACTACAATCTTAAGTGAGTTCGGTGTTTCAGTAGAAAATGGACAAATAATAGAACTTGAAACAAATTATTTTGTACCATCTGCACCAAATGTATTTAAACCACAAATTTCACCAACTAGCAATATAACTAAAGATATCTATTCTAGCAAAGGGGAAATATGGTTAGCATATTCAGGAAGATTAAGATTTGAAACACCTGAAAGATTGGAAGAATTAAAAGTTGAAGGAGAAGATTTATTACGTTCTTCTGACAATTCAATATTTGTAAACAATTTATCAGCTGATATTAATTCTGCTTTAGAAAATGCCGAACCAATTTCATCTACAATAGCATCAATACTTACAAAAGATGTAAGTGTACAAGAAGAAGGCAAAGAAGATGCAGAAGAATTATTAGCAGTAATGATAGTAAGTGCAAATGGAAGTTATATTTCAAATTATAAAGTAGAAGCTTTAAGTGCTTCTTATCCATTATCATATATAGGAAATAATAAAGACTTTGCTATAAACTGTATGTCTGTATTAGCACAAAAAGAAGGTTTAACAATTAGAAAAGGTTTAGTTTCACAAACTACTTATGTACCAACACAAACAGAAGAAATTGTAGTAAAATCTATTATATTTGGAGTACCAGCATTAATAATAGTAGCTGGAATTGCAGTATGGGCTTATAGAAAGAAGAGAAAATAATATAAGATAATAATTTATATTTTATTTAGTATTAATATAATAAAAATATATAAACAACGTAAAATGAAGAAAAAGTAATTATTTTGCGTTGTTTTTTTATTTAATAATATTAATGTGGCTCTTTTTTCTTTAATAATATTAAACAAATTAATATAATCTTAATAAATTTTAAGGTAATTTTTTAAATGATTTGTATAATAACATATTATCTGAAAGTGGCTATTTTTATAGTGTTTTCGATTTTTTTAAAAAAATAGATATATTAATAAATTCTTAAGTGTAGAAAAAACGATTAAATAAACCAAAAGGTAAAGTTTTGAAAGAAAAACATTTGACCAAATCGTTTTATTTGGAAAATTTGCCTAAATTTAACAAAAAATCGATTTTTTAACGAATTGCTTTTTTGTTAAATTGCGAGTATCATAGATAATGTATCATAGCGTATAATACTAGAGAGATAAAGTTTTTACAATAGAAACGCTAAATACTATAAAAAAATAGGAGAGTTTTTTATGAAAACAAAAAAGAAAGGTAAACCCCGAAAGCAGATGCTTTTTAGTGGAAACACCTTACAAGAAAAGGCATTTAATTGTTTTATAAAAGAATTAGATGACAAAACAGAAAATTCAAAATTAGCACAAAATTTTGATTTAGAATTTGGTTTATTCCAAACAATACCAGAAGGAAGTAAAATTATAGATAAAATTTTTAATTTAGCCTATTTTTATGACATTAATTTTACAGGAAACAAAGATTTTATGCATGTGCCTACTATTAATCAGTTGGCAAAAAATTTTACTCATTTTCCAATAATGGTAGCAACACAAAAAAATCAGTATGGAGTGGAAGAAATTTTAGGAACAACAACTATTAAAATTGAAAATAATTCATCTATTACTGACAATCCTTATTTTCCTACAAAAAATGAAACAATTTTATCAATTACTGGAGTTTTGACAAAAGCTAATTGTTTTGATAAAAATGGAGAAAAAATAAGAGGTATAGGAAAAGAGTTATATAAATCTGCAATAAAAGGTGCATATAACTTAAACAAAGAAAAAAATATAAGATTAATATGTGAAATTGACTGTAGAAATGTTAATAGTTTAAAATCTATATCAAATGCAGTTAAAGAATTACAACAAGAAGATATACCAGTTCAACTTTATATTTCTGGATATTATGAAATTTATAATAATAGAAAAGATTTAACAGAAGCTCCAACATTTATTTTAGAAGTAGATTTAAACGGAGATAAAAACATTAATCAAACTTTAACTAAATTTTCTTATTTAAAGTGTGAATCTACAAAATTATTTGCTGATTTGGTTCAAGTTATTAAAAACAATACAAAAGAAAGAAAAAATTATATAAATATTAATAACAAAAATGCGATAGTGTACCATAGTATTAAACCAATAAATGCTTTAAATGTTGAGTTAGAAATTGGTAATACTGCAGATGGAAATGAAAGAACACCAGTATCACAACAAATAGAACTAGAATATGTTATTGATAACGTAATCTAATATTTTTGTAGAAAAGAGAGTAAAAATGAAACAAGAAAAATTTAATATAAGTATAGAAAGAAGCCTATTAAGAACAAATCTTAAAGGAAAAACAACAAATGCTTCATATCCAAAAGCATTTGGAAATAAAGAAAAAAACGATTTTATTACAACAGAAGATACAGATTATATTTTAAAAATAAAAACACCATCAAGTTGTAATATCTCAGAAACATATAATAAATTTGAAGAGATAACAAATGTTATTTATGTTGAATTATACAATTTAAAAGAAATGATATGGCCAACTTCAAAATATGAAGATTTAAATTTAGATATAAAGATTAATTTTTCATTAGACAAAGAATTTTATGAAGAAATGAAAGAAAAATCTTCTAATTTACCAAAAACAATAGAAGAGGCGTATAAAACTATAAAACAAAATTTTACAAAAAATATAAGTGTTTTAGAAAAGACTTATGGAAATTGTAATATTAAAATTTCAAAAAATGGATTAGAAATTAGTAGTATATCTGCAAATTACTTAACTAAAAATGGAATTTCAGAAGAAGATGTAATGTTTATTATAACTTATTTGTTTACTTGTTTAGAAACAAACCAAACATTAACATCAAGTGAACTAATTAAAGATATGAATAAAATTTGTAAAACATATCATTTAAAATTCCAAAATGCTATAGAAACAATAGGAAAAGAAATAAAACAAAAACAAGCCAGATTAGAAAAGCAAGAAAAATTAAGCTTTGAAGAACTTCTAGAATTGGCTAAAACATATAGTAATCAAGGATATGATACAAGATATTGTCTTCAAAAATACACAAAAGTTGTAAGTGAGACAGTTGTTTTAATAAAAGATTCAATTGCAAGAGGAATAGATTACAAAGTTTTAAATGAAGCTAAAAGTTTAGTAGAACATAATTATAGAGGACACAGAGAATTTGTTATAGAAGGAAACAAAACAGATAGAGATACTTATATATTCCCTATAATAACAGATGATAAGTTCACAGCAAAACAAATAATGGCAGAAGCTGGATTAAATGTACCAAAAGCTATATTATTAGAAAAAGATATGGATGATGATGATATAGAAAATTTGGTAAGTCCTTTTTATAGTAAAGGTTTAGTAGTAAAACCAAGAAATACAAATTATGGTTTAGGAATTACAGTATTTAGTAAAAAAGCAACAAAAACACAAGTTTTAAATGCGATAAAATATGCTTTTACATTTGATACAAATGTATTAATAGAACAATATGTAAAAGGAATGGAATATAGATTTTTAGTAGTTGATGGAAAATGCTTAAGTGTTGCTCATAGAAGACCAGCAAGTGTAGTGGGAGATGGAAAATCAACTATTAAAGAATTAATCGAAGAAAAAAATAAAGAGCCTTGGCATTTTTTAACATCTACACCAGTGAAAATGGATGAACCAGTTGTAGAATATTTAAAATTACAAGATTATACTTTTGATTCTGTTATACCAAAAGATAAGAGAGTATTCTTAAGAACAAATTCAAACTGTTCTACAGGTGGGGAAAGTATAGATATGACAGAAATGATGCCTAAAAAATTCAAAAAAATAGCAGAAAAAGCTGCAAATGCATTTAAAGGCAAAATATGTGGTGTTGATATTATAATAGATGATGTAGAAAAAGATGATTATGCTATTATAGAAATAAATGACAACCCAGGATATTCAATTAATGAATGGCCATATGAAGGAAAAGGCGAAAAAATAGGAATTAGTATATTAAAATTATTAGATTTAATTGAAGAATAATAATAAACACAGATCCTCTGGAGTTTTTCCAGAGGATTTTTTTGCATAAATAAACAAATATGGGCATATAAATTTTGAAAACTCAAAGTATTATGGTTATATGAGCTCTTTTTGTTCTTATTATATTCATAATAAAATTGGCTGAATTTGTTCTCCTTCTAAAGCATACTCTATAGTGTGTATAATGTAAGAAGGATCAAAAACAATAGAACGAGTTTTAGTAATAGGGTTATCTTGTCTAAAAGGAACAAAAAAATAATTTTTTCTATTAAGTAATTTACCAATATTTTCTGCATTTCCTGATAATCCATTGTTTGTGGAAATAGCAATTACGACAGGTTTTGAATTTCTAAGATGAGATTTAACAGCCATAGTAACAGGAGTATCAATAATATCACAAGCTAACTTAGAAATTGTATTTCCACTGCAAGGAGCAACAATTAAAATATTAAACATTTTTTTAGGACCAATAGGCTCAGCATCTGTAATAGTATGAATGATTTCTTTTTTTGTAATATCTTCAATTTGTTTTCTAAAATCTTCAGCTTTTCCAAATTTTGTATCAGTATAAAAACTATTAAAAGACATAATAGGGGTTACATTGGCTTTTAAGTCCACAATTTTTTTGAGTTCTAAAATCGTTTTAGAAAAAGTACAAAAAGATCCAGTAAAAGCAAAACCAATGTTTTTTCCTTCTAAATTCACATAAACACCTCCTTTCTTAAAAAATATTGTATAAATTAAAATTATCTAAAATAAAATATTTTAACAATATAGTTTATGAAATTATGTAAAATTGGAAACAGATAAAAAATTAAATTGACAAAGTTTATGAAATATGATAATCTGGTTTAGTGAACTAGATTGATAAAATCAAAAGGAAATAATATGGAGGAAAATAATATGATTGAATATAAAAATATTAGAGATGTATTAATTGATAGTATAAAAAAATACGCAGACAATAATGCTTTTATAATAAAAAACCAAGATAAGAAAACTTATACCAATATATCTTTTAAAAGATTAGGAGAAGATATCAAAAAATTAGGAACTGCATTTTTAAAATTAGGTTTAAAAGGAAAAAGAATAGCCATTATAGGAAAAAATAGATATGAATGGGCATTATCTTATTATGCAGCAGTTTGTGGGTTGGGAATGGTTGTTCCATTAGATAAAGGACTACCTAGTAATGAAATTGAAAATTCAATAGAAAGAGCAAAAGTAGATGCTATTGTTTTTGAAGATACCAATTATGATGCAATAAAAGAAATAGCAGACAAAGAAAATAATAATTTAAAAACTTTAATTTGCATGGATAAATTAAACGATACAGAAAATAAAGTACAAAATTTAGATGACTTATTAAAATTAGGTGAAAAAGAACTAAAAAAAGGCAATAAAGAATATGAAAATTTAGAAATAGATAATGAAGCAACAAATATAATTTTATTCACATCAGGAACAACTAGCTTGTCTAAAGCAGTAGAACTTTCTCATAAAAATATTGCATCAAATATATGTGCATTACAGCAAGCAGAAAAAATATATCCAACAGATGTTAATATGGCTTTTTTACCGTTTCATCATACTTTTGGATCAACAGGATTATTATATATGATAAGTGGTGGTGTAGCTACTGTATTTTGCGATGGTTTAAGATATATAGCTCAAAACTTAAAAGAATATAAAGTATCTGTGTTTTTCTGTGTACCACTTATAATAGAATCTATGCATAAAAAGATTATGCAAGAAGTTGATAGACAAGGAAAAATGAAAACTGTTAAAATTGGTAAAATATTATGCAGATTTTTATTAAAATTCGGAATTGATATAAGAAGAAAAGTATTTAAACAAATTATAGATAATGTAAGTGAAAACTTAAGATTTATAATTAGTGGTGCAGCAGGACTTGATAGAAAAGTAGCTGAAGATTTTAATGATTTTGGTATATTAACAGTTCAAGGATATGGATTAACTGAAACTGCGCCTGTTTTGTCTGCAGAAAATGAAAAAAATCTAAGATATGGTTCTATAGGAAAACCTATGCATAATGTAGAACTTAAAATAGATAATCCTGACGAAAATGGTATAGGAGAGATAATTGCCAAAGGTCCTAATGTTATGAAATGCTATTATGAAAATGAAGAGGCTACTAATGATGTTTTAAAAGACGGATGGTTTCATACTGGCGATTTAGGTTATATGGATAAAGATGGATTTTTCTATATCTCAGGAAGAAAGAAAAATGTAATTGTTTTAAAAAATGGTAAAAATATATATCCAGAAGAATTAGAATTATTAATAAGTAATTTACCTTATGTAGCAGAAAACATAGTTTTCGGAATACCAAAAGATGATGATTTAATATTAGGAACAAAAATTGTTTATAATAAAGAATATGTAGAAGAAAAATTTCCAAATATATCACAAGAAGATTTAAAACAAGAAATTTGGAAAGATATAAAAAATATAAATTCAAATTTAATTAATTATAAACATATTAAAAAATTAATAATTACAGATGAACCTATGGTAAAAACAACAACAAACAAGATAAAGAAAAACATAGAAATAGAAAAAATTTTGAAAGATGAAAACCTTTTAAAATAAAATGTTTTAGTGTATAATAATTAAGTCAGTTTTTTAACTGGCTTAATTTTGTATAATATATTAATGGAGAAATTAAAAGGAGTAATTTAAAATGTTTGTAGAGCAAGAATATTATGTAGGATATAGAGATATAAACCTTATGGAAGAATTAACAAATACAAGTTTATTATCCTTTTTAGAAAATAATGCAGGAAAACATACTAATAAAATAGGAAATCCACTATTTGGAATAAATACTTGGATGTTATTATCTTGGAAAGTTAAAGTATTTAAAAGATCTAAATTTGCTGATATCATACGTGTGAAAACTTGGTCTAGAAAAATCGAAAAATTTTATGCATATCGTGACTTTGAAGTATATAATGATAAAAACGAGTTAATAGCTATAGCTAGCTCTAAATGGATTTATTATAGTATGGAAAAAGGAAAAATTATCAAAGTACCTCAAGAGATTATAGATATTTATGATTCTGAAAATATATATGCATTTAATGAAGAAGATAGTGAATTTTCAAAATTACAAGAGCCAGAAAAATTTGATAGTATGATTGAATATACTATAACTAGAAATATGATTGATTCTAATAGTCATGTACATAATATTTATTATATGGATATGGCAAAAGAAGCAATTCCACAAGAAATGTATGAATCTAATGAACTTAATTATTTTGAAATTATGTATAAAAAAGAAATTAAATATGGTGAAAAACCAAAAGCATTTTATACAAAAAAAGATAATGAACATATAGTAACAATAAAATCGAATGATGAATCTGAAGTTCATGCTATTATAATTATGAAATAATTGGAATATAAGGTATTATGAATAAACTCTTTTATTTTACAAAAAATAAAATAAAGGAGTTTTTTTATGTTTTTACCAAATGCAATTTATTATGAACCTAATTCAGAAAATTATGAATTAGGAAAAAAATTATTAAATAAATATAGAGATTTAAATATACCAATGTTTATTATTGAAAATCACAACAATATACCAGAAATGAGAGCTAAGGATAATAAAAGTTTTCCTACTATGAAAAGAAATTTGATAATAGGAATACGAAAAACTCAAAAATTTGAGCCTAATCATAAAACATCAGACTTTTTAGTTCCATACACTTCTTCTGGGTGTATAGCAATGTGTATGTATTGTTATTTAGTGTGTAATTATAATAAATGTGCTTATTTGCGTTTATATGTAAATAGAAAAGAGTTATATGATAAATTAGTAAAGTATTCATTAAAAAGCGAAAAAGAGCTTATTTTTGAAATTGGAAGCAATAGTGACCTAATATTAGAAAACACAATTACAGGAAATTTAGATTGGACTATTGAAAAATTTGCTAAAGAAGGTAGAGGAAAAATAACTTTACCTACTAAATTTGGGTATGTTGATTCTTTACTAAATTTAAATCATCAAGGAAAAACTATTATTAGAATGAGTTTAAATCCGGAAGAGGTTATAAATAAAATTGAATTTGGAACTTCTAGATTAGATGAAAGAATAACAGCAATAAAAAAACTTTATCAAGCAGGATATAAAATTGGTATATTAATCGCACCAATTATATTTGTAGATAACTGGAAGTTATTATATGAAGAATTAATTAAAGAGTTATCAGAAAAATTAGATGAAAAAATGAAAAAAGAAATAGAATTTGAATTTATTTTTATGACATATAGTTATGTTCATAAAATGATTAATCCAGAAGCTTTTCCTGCTGCTATTATATTATTTGACCAAAATAAAATGACTGGAAGAGGAAAAGGAAAATATATGTATAAAAAAGAACTAAGAGAAGAGGGAACAATATTTATACAAGAAATAATGAAAAAATATCTTCCAAATAGTAAAATAGCATATATTGTATAAAAACAAACATTTTTTCGCGAATGGTGTTGACGAATAAAATAATGTATGTTATTATAACTACGAACATAAGTTCTTGATTAGCATTTCTTATTAATATAGGTTAAGGTTTTAGAAAATTACAAGGTTCAGGAATTTTGTGTATAAAGGGAAGGTATAAATATGGAAAGAAAAATTTTGCATGTAGATGTAAATAATGCTTTTTTATCTTGGACTGCAGTTAATATGCTAAAAAATGGCTACAATATAGATATTAGAACAATTCCTTCTATAATAGGTGGAGACGAAAGCAAACGTTCTGGAGTAGTTTTAGCAAAAAGTCCAATAGCAAAAAAGTTTGGAGTTGTCACTGGAGAACCAATATATTTCGCTAAAAAAAAGTGTAATCATTTATCAATATATCCCTGTGATTTTAATTTATTTCATAAAAGTTCAAATGCATTATATAAGGTGTTACTTGAATATACAGACAAAATAGAGAGGTATAGTATAGACGAATGTTTTTTAGATATGACCAATTTCTTGATGGGAAGAAAATTAGAAGATATAGCTTATGAAATTAAATCACGTATTGAGAAAGAATTAGGTTTTACTGTTAATATTGGAATTTCGAATAATAAATTATTAGCAAAAATGGCTTCAGATTTTGAGAAACCAAACAAAGTTCACACATTGTATCAATATGAAATTGAAGATAAAATGTGGCCATTACCTGTTGGAGAATTATTTATGTTAGGCAAGAAAACTGTACCAAAATTATATAATTTACGCATAAAAAACATAGGTGATTTAGCAAAATCAAATAAAGATTTTATAATAAAAACTTTTGGAAAACATGGCAAAATAATGTGGGAATATGCTAATGGTATAGATGAATCAGAAGTAATATCACAAGCAGAAGAACCAAAAAGCATTGGAAATTCTATTACTTTATCTCAAAACTATACTAACTCTGAAGACATTCTAAAAGTTCTAATAGGATTAGCAGAACAAGTTACTTACAGATTAAGAAAACACAATTTATTAGCTAACACAGTAAGAGTACAGTTAAGAACAAAAGATTTTGTAGATTATTCTCATCAAAAAAAATTACCTTTTCCTACATCTTCTACAAAAGAGGTTATTAACTTGGCGAAAAATATTTTAAATGCAATGTATAAAAATGAGCATATTAGATTAATAGGCTTAAGTGTAGATAATTTAGAATCAAAAGATGAAAAACAAATATCGTTTTTTTCATCAACTGATGAGAAACAAGAAAAAATTGATAATGTATTAGATTCAATTAAGAAAAAATATGGATATGAAACAATAAAAAGAGCTGGAGAATTAGAAATACAAAATGTTTTAAAAGATAAAGAGAAAAAGAATGATTTTTAAAACATTATTACGCAAACAAATACGGAGCACATAATTTTTAAAATAATAAATTATGATATATTAAATTAAATTATATTATATGTGCTCCTTATGTTCGTCAGCAATTAACTAAAGTTAATATGTTATATAGTATAAATTTATAATATAAAGTGTGTATAATTATACACAGAGAAAAAATAATAAAAATATTATAAATTTGCCAGTGGATTACTTTCCACAGCATTTCTTACTTGCTCATTATCAACATGAGTATATATTTCTGTTGTTGAAATACTTTCATGTCCTAATAACTCTTGTAAGGCTCTAATATCGATATTGCCATATTTATACATAAGAGTAGCAGCAGTATGTCTTAATTTATGAACAGAATATTTATCATATTTTTCAATACCTGCAAGTTTTAGTTCATTTTTTACTACATATTGAACTGTACGATTACTAATTCTTTTTTTCTGTTCACTTAAAAACAAAGCATCTCTAGAATTAAATTTTACACCATCATGTGGGCGAACTGCTAAATAAGCATTAATAGCTTTAACACAAGCATTATTAAGATAAATAGTACGTTCTTTATTTCCTTTACCAACAACATTCAATTTATTTTCAGAGAAGTCAATATCGCTTATATTAATATTTACTAATTCTGATAAACGCATACCACAATTTAGCAAAAGAGTAATCATAGCAAAATTTCTTTCAGAATTATCATGGTTACCGTGTCCACTAGTGTTAGGGGAAGAAGCCACTTTTAAAAGTTCTTTACTTTGATCTAGGTTTAAATATTTAGGAAGTCTTTTTTCTAGTTTAGGACTTTCTAAATCAAGAGCTGGATTTACAGGAATTCGTTTAGTTTTGTTGCATAGATATTTAAAAAACACACGAATACTTGCGGTTTTTCTAGCTAAGGTAGCAGGCTTGCTATTATAACAAGTTTTTAAATAAGCTAAAAAGCTATGTATATCTTGTAAAGTAATTTTTTTAATAGTATCAATATCTATATCTATAATTGAAATTTCTTTTATAAATTCCTCATCTTTAATATCTGTTATATTAAATTTAAATTTTATAAATTTAAGAAAATGAGCAATATCATAATTATATTCTTTTATAGTGTTTTCAGATTTATTTAAAATTGTAGAACTATATGCTAAAAAATCATTTAGAAATTCAGGATTTTCATTTTGATTTATCATAAAAATCTCCTTTTAATATAATTTGTAAATAAATTATATATATACTAAAAGTATTTTTCAATAGAAAAATATATTTTTGTGCAAAGTTGAGACTTGGTTATAAATAAAAGGAGGAATATTATTATGAATCCAAAGAGTATAAAATGAATATTAAGTTTTAAAGTAATTTATTAGGTTGTATAAATAGAGAAATAAAGTAAAGATAGAGATGGAATATCATATCTATAAGTCGGATTTTACTTTTGGAATTAACTAAGCAAAAATAAAATATAATCTTAGTATTAAAATATAGTAAAAAAAAATCAATTATGATATAATCATAAAAGTTTTAATATAATATGTAAAAAATATAAATGTATAATTATAAACTAAATATATAAACAAGGAGAATAATATGATTAGAAAATTAGCAAAATGTGTAGGGGAATTCAAGAAAGATGCTATAAAAACACCAATTTATGTAGCAGCAGAATGTGTTTTTGATGTAATAATTCCATTTTTAATGGCATTTTTAATAGATGAAGGTATTAATAAAGGAGATTCAAAAACTATTATATATATAGGAATTGCACTTATTATTTGTTCAATTCTAGCAATGTTTTGCGGGGTAATGAGTGGAAGGCATGCAGCGAGAGCAAGTAGTGGTTTTGCTAGAAACTTAAGAAAAAAAATGTATCACAATGTGCAAGAATATTCATTTTCTAACATAGACAATTTTTCAGCATCTAGTATAGTTACAAGGCACACTACTGATGTAAATAATGTTCAAATGTCTTTTCAAATGATTACAAGAATAGCTATTAGAGCACCACTTATGCTTATTTTTTCTTTAATAATGGCTTTTGTAGTAAATGCTAAAATTTCTTTAATATTTTTTATAGCAATACCATTTTTAGCATTAGGATTATATTTTATTGCAACAAAAGCTCATCCAATTTTTGAAAAAGCTATAAAAACATATGATAATTTAAATAATATTGTACAAGAAAATATTAGAGGAATTAGAATAGTAAAATCTTATGTAACAGAAGAAAAAGAAATAAATAAATTCGATTATGTATCTAAAGATGTATATAATCAATTTTGTAGAGCTGGTAAATTAGTATCTTTAAATAATCCATTAATGCAATTTACAGTAAGTGCAATCATAGTATTACTATCA
Source organism: Candidatus Scatovivens sp. (assembly GCA_045648625.1). Classification (GTDB taxonomy): domain Bacteria; phylum Bacillota; class Clostridia; order TANB77; family CAG-508; genus Scatovivens. The sequence goes on along the minus strand of JAZROJ010000023.1, from coordinate 3,058 downwards.
TGGTTTGGAGGAAAAGAAATTATAGTAGGAGGTTTAACAACTGGAGAATTTGCAAGTTTAATTTCTTATGCAATGCAAATATTAATTTCTCTTATGATATTATCAATGGTTTTAGTTATGATTATGATATCAAGAGCTTCTGCAGAAAGAATTGTAGAAATATTAGACGAACAAAGTGATATAACTAGCAAAGATAATGCAATAAAAGAAGTAAAAGATGGTTCGATAATATTCGAGAATGTTAATTTTAGTTATATAAAAGATATAAACAAATTATGCCTAAAAAATGTAAATGTAGAAATAAAATCAGGTGAAACTATAGGGGTAATAGGCGGAACAGGTTCATCAAAATCAAGTTTTGTACAATTAATACCAAGATTATATGATGTTACAACAGGAAGCTTGAAAGTAGGCGGAGTAGACGTAAGAGATTATAATATAGAGGCATTACGTAACGAAGTAGCTATGGTTCTTCAAAAAAATGTATTGTTTTCTGGAACAATCAAGGAAAATTTACGTTGGGGAAATGAAAATGCTACAGATGAAGAAATAGAAAAAGCATGTAAATTGGCACAAGCACACGATTTTATAATGAGTTTTCCAAATAAATATGATACTTACATAGAACAAGGTGGTACAAATGTATCAGGTGGTCAAAAACAAAGAATTTGTATTGCAAGAGCTATTTTAAAGAACCCAAAAATCTTAATACTTGATGATTCTACAAGTGCTGTAGATACTAAAACAGATAGTTTAATTAGAAAAGCATTTTTAGAAGAAATACCTAATACTACAAAAATTATTATTGCTCAAAGAATATCTTCTGTTCAAGATGCAGATAGAATAATCGTAATGGATAATGGAGAAATTAATGGAATAGGTACTCATGAAGAATTATTAGAAACTAATAACATTTATAAAGAAGTGTATGAATCACAAATGAAAGGAAGTGAAGAGTAATGAGAAATAATATGCAAAGACCTCCAAGACCTCAACTGAACTTTAAGATTTTAGGTAGAGTAATGGGATATATTTTTAAAAATTATAAATTTAGATTAATATTAGTAATTATATGCATACTTCTTAGCTCTTTTGCTTCTGTGGCGGGAAATTTGTATTTAGAAACACTTATAGATGACTATATAACACCATTAATAGGAGAAGAAAATCCTATATATACAAGTCTTTTAAAAGCAATAGGAACAATGACTCTTATTTATTTAGTAGGAGTTATAACAAGTTTAATTCACTCGATTTTAATGGTAAGTATTTCAGAAGGAACATTGAAAATTATTAGAGATGAAATGTTTATAAAAATGCAAAAATTACCTATAAAATATTTTGATACAAATACATATGGAGACATTATGAGCAGATATACTAATGATACAGATACTTTAAGTCAAATGATATCACAAAGTATACCACAATTTTTCTCTTCTGCCATTACTATAATAACAGTGTTTGTATCAATGCTTGCTACAAATATTTATTTAACATTAGTAGTATTATTATCACTAGCTATTATCTTATTTGTTACTAAATTTATTACTTCAAGAAGTGGAAAATATTTTATGAAACAACAAGAAGCTGTTGGTAAGTTAAATGGATATATAGAGGAAATGATCAATGGTCAGAAAGTAATTAAAGTTTTTTGCTATGAAGAAAGAAGTAAACAAGAATTTGATAAATTAAATGATGAACTTTGCGAATCTGTTTATAATGCCAATAAATATGCAAACAATATAGGGCCTGTAAATGGTGCCTTAGGAAATGTCCAATATGCGTTAATAGCTCTAGTAGGTGGATTATTAGCTGTAAATGGTATAGGAAATGTAAGTGTTGGTTTAATAGTATCTTTTCTACAATTAAGCAAAACATTTATTAGACCAATAAATCAAGTTTCTCAACAACTAAATTCTGTTATAATGGCTTTAGCTGGAGCAAAACGAATTTTTGAATTAATGGATCAAGAGCCAGAAAAAGACAATGGATATGTAACTTTAGTAAATGCTAAATATGTAGATGGAATTTTAACAGAAACAGAAGAAAAAACAGATATATGGGCTTGGAAACATTTACATAGTGACGGTAGATTAGAATATGTAGAGGTAAAAGGTCATATTGAGCTAAAAGAAGTTGATTTTGGTTATGAAGAAAATAAAACTATATTACATGATATTAGCTTATATGCTAAACCAGGACAAAAAATAGCTTTCGTAGGAGCTACAGGTGCTGGTAAAACAACAATAACAAATCTTATAAATCGTTTTTACGATATAGAAGATGGAAAAATTAGATATGATGGAATTAATATTAATAAAATAAGAAAAGAAGATTTAAGACGTTCATTAGGAGTAGTTTTACAAGACACACACCTATTTACAGGTACTATAAAAGAAAACATAAAATATGGAAATGATTCCGCAACAGATGAAGAAGTTATGGAAGCTGCAAAATTAGCAAATGCTCATGATTTTATAATGAGACTGCCAAAAGGATATGATACCGAAATTTCAGGAGATGGAGCAAGCTTATCTCAAGGACAAAGACAACTTTTATCTATAGCAAGATGTGCGCTAATGGACCCTCCTGTAATGATTTTAGATGAAGCAACATCAAGTATAGATACTAGAACAGAAAAAATAGTTCAAGAAGGCATGGATAAACTAATGGAAGGAAGAACTGTTTTAGTTATAGCGCATAGATTATCAACAATAAGAAATGCAAAAGCAATTATTGTTTTAGATCACGGAAAAATTATGGAAAGAGGAAATCACGAAGATTTAATTGCTCAAAAAGGTATGTATCACCAATTATATGTAGGTGCATTTGAATTAGATTAAAACTATTATAAGTAACACGGAAAAATATTAAGAAACAAAACACTAAAAGTAATAAAATATGAAGAAATAGGAGAAATAAAATGTCTTTTAATTCAATGGTTTTTTTATGGATATTTTTACCAATAATATTAATACTATATTATTTTTCTAACAACAAAATTAAAAATGTGTTTTTAGCAATAATAAGTTTAATAATATATGCATGGGGCTCA
>JAZROJ010000022.1:0-16868 GCA_045648625.1 Candidatus Scatovivens sp. | reverse complement strand
ACTCTTGCCATTTATTTTTCACTCCTTTTCTTCCTAATTCATTCTAGTTACCATATGGTAATAATTTTTTAATTCCTGCTGTAACAGTTTTATCTGCATAAGCATTTTGAACTTTTCCTGTTTTTCTTTGTCTTGCTGTTTTTGTTGCTAAACGATGTCTTCTATTAGCTTTTGTTCTTTTTACTTTTTCTGTTGCTGTATAAGAATATCTTTTCTTAGCAGCTTTGTTTGTTTTTAATTTTGGCATTTTTATATTCTCCCTTCATGTTTTTTTATACTTTTTTTGATAAAATTACAAACATTGTTTTACCTTCTAAGAATGGCTTTTTCTCTACTGTTGATATTTCAGCTAAATCTTCGATAAATTTATTTAAAACAGCTTCTCCTGCTTTAATATTATTTAATTCTCTTCCTCTAAATCTAACTGTAAATTTCACTTTGTTTCCAGCTTCTAAAAATGCTTTTGCATTTTTACTTTTGAACCCAAAATCATGTTCACCTATATTTGGTGTTACTCTAATTTCTTTAACTTCAACAGCTTTTTGGTTTTTTCTAGACTCTTTTTCTTTTTTCGCTTGTTCAAATTTGTATTTTCCATAGTTCATAATTCTGCACACAACTGGTGTAGCGTTTGGAGCAACTAATACTAAATCTAAGTTTTTCTCTTCTGCTAACTCTACTGCTTTTTCAAGTGGTAAAACTCCAATTTTTTCTCCGTTTTCTCCAATAACTTGGACTTCTTTTTCTTTTATTTGTCTATTGATAGGCAATTCTTGTTTTATAGTAAAACACCTCCAAAAAAAAATTTGACTTATTTTAAAAAGCCAAATCCACACAAATACCAAGCATAAAACTATGCTTTAAATATGATATTTTCTAACCGTATGCTTAATTTAGATACGGTGAGAAGTGGATACTTCTTCTTAAAACATATATATTTTAGCATAATTTACCAGTATTGTCAACTATTTTTTATTATCTTATTAGAATTTGCTGTAGGTTAGTCAATCATATGTCACACTTTTTTGAAAAATATATACTTTGAGTACTCTATATTGTCATAACCGATTCTTCTTGACTTTTATACCTTTTTAAGAACTCGTTGGGGCTCAACCATCCTAACGGTCTCATTGGAAAATTATTATATTCTTTTCTCCAATCTGCTCCTCGATTTCTTAAATCTTCTAAACTACAAAATACTTTTTTATAATAAAATCTTTCTTGATCTTTTCTATGACTTCTTTCTACTTTTCCATTTTGCTTTGGTGTATGTGGTTTTATTACTTTATATTCTATCCCTAATTCTTCTAATGTGCTTTCAAACATTGTCTTTTTATTTTAAATGGATAATATCTTACTAATCTTTTTACAAATTCACTCGACATATATGTGCTATGTTCATTTGTAAACCATGTATACCTTATCCTTGTATATTCATCTATTGCTGTATATTGATAAAATCTTTCTCTTTTTTCTTGTAATTCTGGATTCATACATTTTTTCGGTACATATTTTACATCCACTTGCACTTTATCTCCTAGATATACTCCTGTTATCCATTCTACTGGTTCACTTTCTTTTTTCTTACTTGGGGCTTTTTCATATATTCCTAATCGTTGTAACACACGATATAAACCTTGTACTGTTCTTGTATATCCTACTTCTTTTAATTTTACCCACAATACAACTAATCCAGTTTCTTTATTATTTGCTTTATAATTCTTAATTAATTTTATTTCTTCCTCTGTATGTTGATTTGGATGATAATGGGGACGTCTTGATTTATCTCTTAAGCATTCTAAACTTCCATCATATCTTTTTCTCCATCTATATATTGTCTTTGGCCATTCATTAAATTTTACTGCTGCTTTTTTCACTCCATATTTATAAGAAAATTTTATTACAGACTGTTTATATTTCATTTTTTGTGTTATACTATTGTTCATAAGAGAGTGCCTCCAATACTGTTTATTTGTGGTTATTTAAACAATATCATTTTTGGTACTCTCTTTCAATATTTTATTTTCAATATACTTTTGACATATCTATTTTAAACCTATATTTCTATCCCTCCATATAAAAATTTTATAAGTTTTTGTGAGACTTCATAGCATTTTTACAAAACAAAAGAAACCTTACTGTTTCTAAAACAATAAGGTTTCTGTAAGTCTTTTCCGATTCGTTCGAAAAACACATATAATTATCTCTTTGAGAATTGTGGTGCTTTACGAGCTTTTTTAAGACCGTATTTTTTTCTTTCTTTCATTCTTGGATCTCTTGTTAAGAATCCTGCAGCTTTTAATGCTGGTCTAAATTCAGAATTTGCTTCATTTAATGCTCTAGCTATACCATGTCTAATAGCTCCAGCTTGACCTGTGTATCCTCCACCAACAACTTTAACAATAACATCATATTTTCCTAATGTGTTTGTTACTGAAAATGGTTGATTTACGATAACTTTTAATATGTCTGTTCCGAAATATTCTTCTAATTTTTTACCATTAATTGTGATATTTCCTTTTCCAGCCATTAATCTTACTCTTGCTATAGATTGTTTTCTTCTTCCTGTTCCTTGGAATACAATATTTTCAGATTTTTTTGCCATCTTATTTTACCTCCCAAACTTCTGGTTTTTGAGCAGCATTTTCATGTTCGCTACCTGCATATACTCTTAATTTTTTAATCATTTGTCTTCCTAATTTTGTATGAGGAAGCATTCCTTTTACTGCTAAAAACATTGCTTTTTCAGGAGTATTGTCCATCATAACTCTAGCTGTTGTTTCTCTCATTCCTCCAATATATCCTGAGTGATTTCTATATACTTTTTGATCTAATTTGTGACCTGTTAAAACAGCATCTTTACAATTTATAACGATAACATAATCTCCAGCATCTTCGTTTGGTGTAAATGTTGGTTTATGTTTTCCTCTTAATAGTCTTGCAGCTTCTGTTGCAACTCTACCTAATGATTTATTTTCTGCATTTATTACATACCATTTTTTTTCGATTTCGCCTTTTTTTGGGCTATATGTAGTATTGTTCATGGTACTAATACCCTCCATTTCAATTTTTAATTATTATTCGATTTTTATGAAATATTTAAATTACTTATAACTACCGGGGAGAAGTTATACTTAATTTTCCATATTTACATACAATGCTTAATTATTTTAATACAAAACTGCTAAAAAGTCAAGCATTTATTCCATTTTTTTCTAATATTCTATACCTTTTTTTGTAAATCTTATTGTTCTATCTCCATCTGCTGCAAGAAAATTAGTGGTTTCCATTTCTGATAACCATTCTCTTACTATAACACTTTGCCATTTTCCTGTGTTATATCCTTGTCCATTTAGATTATTATCATACAACCATCTAGGAGCATTAAAAAAACATATTTCTGGATTTATTGCATTATACACTTCTTCTGTTACTCCATATTGACCATGATGTGACATTTGAACAGCATCTGCTTTTAGTTTTTCTGGTTTTTCCATAAGCTCTATACTTGCATATGTATAAGCATCTCCTAAAAATATTATGCTCTTATTTACATCTGTTGCAGTAAATTTAAATACCATGCTACTATCATTTCCATTATCAGAATTTGTTATTTCTGGATTTGCAATTCTTATAATTTCACATTCTATATTATCTATTTTTATAATCTGATTTTTTTGACATTCTATTTTATTTTTTATTTTTGAATTACCTAATTGTTTTATCATTTTTTCTTCTGACTCAAAACCACGTTTATCATTTTCTCTATACCATTCTAAAGAATTTAAAGAATAATATATATTTTCTATAATAATATCTTCTTTTTCTAATAAAGTAATTAAAGCGCCTACATGGTCTGAATGTGCATGAGTTATAAACCAATGATTTACCTTACCATTACCAAATCTTTTTATATATTCTAATACCAAATCATAATCAATATCTCTTCCTCCATCTACTATTATTAATTCTTCGTTTGTGCTTCTTACTACAAATCCACAAGAATTAACATTTCCTTTATCTTCCATATTGCTTCCACCAAGCATAGTTATTGTCATCCCAGCAGTCCTTTCTTCTAATATATCTATTCTATCTTTTAAATTTAATATGTTTTTTATATTTAAAATTATTAATATTAAAACTATTATAACTACTATAATTATTTTTATCTTTTTACTCATATTTATCATTACCTTTTTATTTTTTTATTAAACTCTACTTTTTTATACATATTAATTAAATATCTTGTTTGAATTTGTCTGGAAATCCACATGTTTTACATAGTTGGTGGATAATTCGGTTTTCTTCGAAGCCCTTGACAAGCTCTTTACTTTTTTGTTTTTCTAAAATTTCATCAAATTTCTCTAAAAATATATTACCAAGATTTATATCTCCATTTTGATCTAAACAACATGGTACTACATCTCCATTACACAAAATTGCTATTTGATTTCGTAGCCCTAAGCATGTTCCTTTCTGATTTAATTCTTTAGAATTTAAATCTGGCCATTTAAATTCTATATCTTGATTTAAAAATATTTTTTCTGATAATTTTACAAATTCATTTTTCTTAGCCTCTTCTATTAAATTTTCTATATTATAATTTTTTCCTAAAAAATCTAATATATAAAAATTTTCTTGATTTTCAGCAATATTTTTCAAATTCCATAATCTATAAGAAATATATGGACTATTATTTTTTTCTAAAATTGCTACACTTTTATAAATATCATCCATATATTTTTTAAAATCTTTTGTGATTTTAGAATCGTTTTTATTTATACTATGTAAAGAAATATTAATTTGTCTTAAAGCTTTACTTTCTTTTAATACATCTATATTTTCTAATAGCAAAGTGCCATTTGTTGTAATATTCACTTGCATATTATATTTTTCACATATTACCAAAATATCTTTTAATTTTGGATGCATTAATGGTTCACCTTTTACATGAAGAGCAATTAAATTTGTATATTGTTTTATTTTAGAAACTATATATTCAAATTCTTCTATTTTCATTACTCTTGGTGCTCTATTGCCAGGTTTACAAAATGAACATTTCATATTACAAGTATTTATTATTTCTATATAAATTTTTTGAAATCTTTTTTTCTCCATATTTATAATCTTTCTAAACAATTTTTTCTTTAGATATTATATCAACCTTTATTTAAAGAATCAATATAATATTTTGTACCTTCTGATTTATAATTTCCTTCATTTTTCTTTTATCTTTATGTTCAAATTTCTTATGTTTCAATTCTATTTTTCATATTAATTCATATACTCTAGCAAGCTATTTATTAGCTTTAATTTTATTTGCTTAGGTGATATTGTGAAAAGATTTAAAGTATTTATTTTTAATACATTTGTTTTAATTATTACTTCACTTATTTTTAGAGTAATTGATATTTATTTTACTTCATATATCTCTCAAAAAATAGGTGCAGAAATGCTAGGAATTTATCAACTTATTATGTCTGTGTACTTATTCGGAATTACACTTGCTACATCTGGTATTAATCTTGCTGTAACACGTGTTATTTCAGAAGAACTTGCTATTGACAATCTCGGTGGAGTAAAAAAAGTAATGAAAAAATGTATTTATATAAGTTTATGTACTAGTTTAATTGCAAGTTTTTTATTTTTTATAAATACAGATTTTATTGTAAAAAATTGCTTACATAATCGAGTAAGTAAATCTATTGTTTATCTTATTTGTTTAGCTTTACCTATGATTACTATGTCTTCTGCTATCTCTGGATATTTTGCAGGAGTTCGTAGAATATATAAAAATGCAATTGGTCAATTTATAGAACATGTTGGTAAAGTAATTGTTACAGCTTATTTAATAAGCTTGTTTTTACCTAATGGTTTAAATTATGCTTGCTTTGCTTTAATACTAGGGGATTTAATTTCTGAAATTATATCATTTGTTTATATTTATATAGTCTATTTACTTGACAAAAGAAAATATTATCAAACTTGTCATTGTACAAAAAAAGAAAATTATAATAAACGAATACTGAGAATCTCTCTTCCTATTGCAATTACTTCTTATATTCGTTCTGGACTTACAACTTTAAAACAAATTATTATTCCTACTAGCTTAGAAAAAAGTGGTATCAATTGTTCAGCTTCTCTTGCTAGTTATGGAATTATTAGTGGGATGGCTTTACCTATTATTATGTTTCCAGATATTTTAGTAAAATCTTTTGCAAGTTTGTTGATTCCAGAATTTGCTAGGTATCATACAAAAAAAGATTATTCTAGAACAAAGCAAATGACATTGATTTTAATGATTTTAGTAGGCTCTATGTCACTTTTATTAACAGCTCTTTTATACCTATTTTCAGATAAATTAGCAGTATGGCTTTATCAAGATATTACTGTGGGTCATTATATAAGAATCTTATCTCCACTTGCTACTTTTATCTATTTAGATACTATTACAGATAGTGTTTTAAGAGGTCTCGATGCTCAAGTAGGAGTTATGATAATTAATATATTTGATTTATTAATTAGTGTTAGTTTTATTTATTTTTGTGTTCCTAAACTTGGTGTTTTAGGTTACATTATTTCTATATATATGAGTGAAATTTTGAATTTTGTAGTTAGTCTTTTGCAACTTATTAAAATAGTTTATTTTAATAAATCAAATTAAAATAACAAACGGGGCAAATTTTTAATTATTCATTTCTTTATATAATTTAATTTGCCCCGTATTTGTTCGCGTGCCAAATTTTATAATAATTATTTATTACATTGATTCCATAGCAACATCTTCTAAATCAGTATAAGATCCATTAAAGTCATAATATGTTCCTGGCACTTCGCCAACAATTATAGCTTGTGTTAAAAGTACTGTTGTCTCAAAATTTCTAGAAAAATTTCCATATGGTGTTAATATTCCTATATTGGTATTTAAATCTATATAAATTTTATGAAGTGTCTGATTAATCCCTACACCTTCAAATTCACTCTTAATTTTAGATGCAATTCTTCCTGCTGTTTCAAGTTCTATATCAAATTTAGGTCCTATTAAATTTAACATGCTCATTCCTGTCACACTCCCCATATTTATAAATACAGTTGTTCTAGGAGCCTTATCTATTCTATCTTGTATGCTAGATACAATTTTAGCTATAGCTTGATTTATATTTACAATATTTGCTTCTATTAAATTAATTTTTCCTCCATCTTCTTTTTGTATATTCATAAAATCATTATATGTATAATTTTGCATTACATCTAAAACTGCATCATTTGTAATATTACTAGCTAAAGAACCAGCAGCAGATTCACAAGACGCTTTAAATATTGGAAAAGAAACATTAAAAAAACTGATTATTCCACTAATCACAATAATAAAAATTAAAAATATATATAATTTTAAAAAATTGATTTTCTTTTTCTTTAAACATGGAATGTGAATTCTTCTTCTTGAATACAATTTGTCTGTCATAAAAAATTTTTTCCCTCTCTTGCTATAATAGAACAACAGTGGCAAATTTTTAATTATTCATTTCTTTATATAATTTAATTTACCCCGTATTTATTCGCCTGCCAAATTTTATGATAATAAAATTTGTGTACATTAGATATGTGTAGCATTTTATTTAATAGGAAAGGAGAACTTCCCTATTAAATAAAGAAAAAGACGAAGCTCTTGCTTCATCTTTTAATTTTATCTCATAATATATAATCTATCGCCAACATCTATTTTATTTCCATCTTCTAAATTATTTATTTTTATAATATCATCTATGCAAACTTTAAAATTTTTTGCTATTTTCCAAATTGTATCTCCTGCTTTTACAAAATATATACACATTTTATAATCATTTTCCTCTTCATAAGGTTTTGTTTCAATATTTTCTATTATATTAATTTTTTTCATACTTTTCTGTGCTTGTTTTGTTAATAATTCTATATCACATTCAACATTTTCGTTATTTATTCTAAATTGTTTTTTGGAAATTCTAATTTCTATTTCTTCTGTATTTTCTATTTTTGTTATAAATGGTATATTTACATTTTTTACATTTAAACCATTTCTATTATCTGCTTCATAATAAAATTGTAATCTTACTTCTCCTTCACAATTTGTAAAACTTCCTGCATTAGTTTTATTTAATATTACTGGTTTACAATCAACATCTAAAATTGAGTTAATGTCTTCTACAAGTACATTTTGTGCTATTTGCATTGTATCCCATTTGTCTTGTCTGTCAATTTGAACTTCTACTTCTTTTTTAGTAAATAATATTTCTTGTTTAATACTATACATATCTTGAATTATTTCTATACTTCTTCTTTCATATGCTTCACAAGAAACCTCGAAATCTATTTGACAATTTATACTATGCATTTCTTTATTGTTTGGTTTAAACAACATATTTCTTATTGTATAATCTACTTCACATACATGTTCTTCTGTTATTTTTTCTATATCTATAAAACTCATTATAGGAATACTAGTTTCCATTTTTTGTATTTTTTCATCTTCTGTCAAAAATATAATTTTTATATTAGCATCTGCTTTTGTTAAAACTTTGTTATAACTAATTTTATTTTCTATATTTTGTATTTCGATATTTGTTTTTAAAATTTCAGCAATTTCTAAAGAATTATCAATACTTAAATCTTCTCTTATAGATACTTTTGTACGGTTACTTCCTATCACAGATTTTATATTTACTGTTTCTTTTAATTTTTCAATTTCCCTATTTTCTTCTAAATTTTCAAATATTTCTATTTCAGTTTTTTCAAAAAATTCTGTTTTAATTTTTAAATTTGCTCTAATACTAATTTTTCTTTCATTTAAAACTTTTGTGTCAATATTTTCAATTGTTATTTTGTATTTTGAAAACATTTCTTCTCTAATCCCAGAATCTTCTATACTCTCTATAAAACTCATTGTTGTTTGCATACTTCTTGTCTCTCCATTATCAGATAAATATACAACATATGTATCTATATTACCATCTAATCTTAATCTGCCTAAAGAAATATCTTCTTTATAAATATATGCATTTCCATTTGTGTTAATAATATTGACAATATCTGGTTTTATATCTGGAACAATAATGTCTCCTGTAACCTCTACCATTTTAGTTTTTTCTACAATTTTTTTGTTAATTGTTATACGATTTTCTCCCATAAAAATCCTCCTTAGAATGTTAATTTATTCTTTATAACATCTATATGAGGAAATAAATAAAAAATTCCTATTTCTAGGAATTTTCTACTAATTCTTTTATTTTGTTTTTCTTTACTTCTAACTTATGTTGTACTAATGGTTCATAATCAGTCCCATTATACATGCTTACTTCTACTGTTTTCGTAAACAAATCTGTATAATTATATGAAGCTACTCTGTCTGCATCTTCAAATTTTACTCTAAAATAACTTTGATATGTATTTTCGATAACTGCAGCTTTTTCTTGTGGTTTGCTTCTTTTACCAGGTGACTCCTTTATTATTATTTTTTGTCCTATGTTTTCTCCAATATTTTTTCTTAAGTCTGCTATTTCTGACCTATAAATCCCCATTACACATCACCTACTCTTATATATTTCAATGACCCTTTTATATCACAGGAATATTCAAAAGTCAAAACGCGAATTAGTTTACCAAACTGCTGTATCATGCTTATTTGTTGTCTTTTCGCTTTTTATTTTTCTAATATATCATTTGTGTTACATTTTTATTTCAATAATGTAACTTTTTCAAAAAATATTTTTCCTTTTCACTTGTTTTTTTACATTTTTACATATATAATACTATAGGATTTAATTGAAATCCAATTTAATTTACAAAAGCTTTCTTTCTTTTTTTAGAATCGTTTGTCTTAAGTAAAATTAAATTATATTCTAAAAGAAGGAGGAACTTCAAAATGGCAGATAAAACAATTATATGTAAAGATTGCGGAAATGAATTTGTATTCACAGAAGGTGAACAAGCATTTTATGCAGAAAAAGGATTCGATAAAGAACCTGTTAGATGTCCAGCTTGCAGAAAAGCTAGAAAAGCAAACAGAAACAATGCTTAATTTATTTAATACTGCAATGTTTTACTTTAAATACAACTTATTGCATATTTAAATTATGTAAAACTTTAATATTAAATACCAAAAGAGATTTACTTTATAAGTAAATCTCTTTTTAGGTTAAATAATTTTTTATAGTATTTTATTAATAACTACACTATACACTCCTTTGCTTAAATTTAAATTTTAAAACATTTTAAATCGCTTCTTTATCTTCTTTATTATGCTCATATTTTAATTTTGTTGCCAAACCGCCTCTTATATGTCTTTCCGCTTTATTTTCATCTAAAACTTTTCTAACCTCCTGTGCTAAAGAATAATTAATTGTTATCAACCTCTGACTTACATCTTTATGTACCGTACTTTTACTAATACCAAATTTTTTTGCAGCCCCTCTTACTGTGTCTTTTGTATCTATTATATATTGTGCTAATTGTACTGCACGTTCCTCAATATTTAAACCTTTCATTATGTAAAAACCTCCATCTGAATACATTTGTTAAATTGTATTCACACAGAGGTTGTATTAGAACGAACTTTTTATTTCATTAATATTCTTCAATTTTTATAAATATTTTTTCTTCTTCGCCATAAATCTTTTCTACTTCAAGTTTAGTAATTTGATTATCATCTTTAAATGCCATTTTATTTAAAGCATCTAAAATAATTTTTACAATATTATCTATATCTGGTTTTTTAGTTGGACTTATAAGCCCTTTTTCGATTAATTCTTTATCTTTTTTTGAGGTCGTTTTTGGAATTTTAAAATATGCCACTATTTTTACTGAAACTCTATTTTCAAGAGGTACATATCTTGGATATTTTACTTTAAAATATTGTTTTACTAGTTCTTCATAATCTTTTGTTGTATTAGGAGTATATACTTGACAAGTATAAGTATTTACCCTCGGTCTTGCTTTTCCCTTTATATCTCCTATAACTTCAAACTCATACATCTTTTTTTCTCCACTAACATAAATTTCTTTATTCATTTATAATTGATAAAAACATTTTTATCTCTAAATAAATTTTAGCCTTTAATAAATAATTTTATATTTCCATCTTTTGCTTCTAATTTAGCATGTCCTCCTATTGGAAATGTAATAATTGGTGTAGAATGTCCAAAATCCACTCCTGCAATTACAGGAATATCTTTTAATTCTGGTTTATTTTTAATTAACTTAAACCATTTTTCTTTTGTCATTTCAACTGATTTTTGTGCTCTTCCTAACACTATTCCTTTTACTTTTTTAAATCCAGGTGTATGCATTAATGATTGAAGATTTCTATCAAATTCCATTAAAAATATTTTTCCAGCCATCTCATCATCTTCTAAAAACAAAATCTTATCTTCGATATTTGGCATATATGGAGTTCCTTGTAATAAATTTAAAGTACATAAATTGCCTCCAGCAATATCTCCTTCTGCAATACCTTCATTTATAATATACATACCTTCATTTTCAAAAAATTCCCTGTTTTCTTGATCTAAAAACCAAAGGTCATCACTCCACTCTTTTGAAGAACAAATTTCAAATTCCTCTTCTTCAAAAAACATTTTTTTGAAATATTCTAATGTATAATCAAAACCTTTTAACATTCCAAAACTAGAATAGTGTGGTCCTGAATAAGTTACTAATCCTGTTTTTGCATAAATAGAATTTGATAAAGCTGTTATATCTGAAAAACCACAAAAGATTTTAGGATTTTCTTTTATAGCTTCATAATCTATATGGTCTAATAATTGATTAGAATTAAATCCACCAATTACTGTTAATATTGCTTTTACGTTTTTATCTCTGAATGCCTCATTTAAATCTTCAACTCTATGTTCTGCAGAAGTACATATATAATCTGAATCTGCTTCCATTACATATTTACCAAAAGTTACTTTTAAACCTAACTCTTCTAATCTTTCTGTTGCTAATTTTATACAATCTTCTTTTAAAATTACCATGCTTCTTGATGGAGCAATTATACGAACTTCATCACCTTTTTTTAATTTACTTGGTATCATTCATCATCAATCCTTTCTTTTGATTTTTATTATTATATCATTAAGTTTTATAAATGTATATTTTTATTTAATAGAAAAGGAGAAATTTCATTTTAAATAAAAAAACGTTATATTTGAAATTCTTATACAATCAAATATAACGTCTTATTTTAAATTTTTGCTAATTTACAACAACCACTTGTAATTCCTAATAAAATTAAATATACCAATACTATCGCTGCTCCTGTAGGCATATTTAAATAAAAAGATATAAATATTCCTAATAGGAAACAAACTATTGATGTAATAACAGACATAATTACTAAACCTTTAAAGCTTGTAGTTAGCTTTTTTGAAATTACTGCTGGAAAAACTATTAAACTTGATATTAATAAAGTTCCCATCATTCTCATTCCAACAACAACTACTAAAGCAGTTAATAATGCAATTAAAAATTGATATAAAGTTACACTAATTCCAGATGCTTTTGCATATTTTTCATCAAATGTTATTAAAAATAATCTGTTGTAGAAAATAACATATATAGCTATTGATAATATAGTTAATAATATACTTAATAAAACATCTTTTGCGTCCATAGCTAATATACTTCCAAACATATAATTATAAGCATCTGTTCCAAAACCACTAGAAAAAGCGGTTATAACCACACCTAAAGCTAATGCTCCTGTGGCAACTAAAGCAATAATTATATCTGCACCTTCACCTTTTTTTTGACTAATAATCATAATAATAATAGCTGCAATCATTACTATAGGAATAGATACCGTAATAGGAGGCAGATTCAAAGCTACAGCTAATGATAAAGCTGCAAACCCCACTTCACCTAATCCATGTCCTATCATTGAATAATTTTTTAAAGTTAAAATTACACCAATTAAAGCAGCTGAAAAGGATATTGCTATACCACATAAAATCGCTCTTTGCATAAAAGCATAAGATAATAAGCTACGTAATTCTTCCATTTTTAAAATCCTTTCCAACCATCTATATCTCCATCATATTTTACTGTTTTTGATAAAGATATTATTCTTGGTTTTAAATTTTTAATCTCATCTAAATCGTGTGTTGCCATAATAATTGCCATATTATTTTCTTTATTTAATTTTTCTAAAATTTTATATAATTCTTTTGTTATATTGTAATCTAATCCTGTTGCAGGTTCATCTAATATCAATAATTGAGGTTCTCTTATCAATGCTCTTGCAATTAATACTCTTTGTTTTTGCCCCCCTGATAAATCCCCTATTCTTTTGTTCTCAATTTCTTCAATTTTCATTTGTTTTACTATTTCATTATATTTTTCTTTATCTTTTTTTGTATAAAAAGGTAATTTATGATGTTTTTGAACACCTGACATAATAATTTCTCTTGCAGTAGCTGGAAAATCTAAATCTTTTAAATTTGTTTGTGACAAATATGATACTTGGTCTAATGGAATATTTAAATTAATTTTCCCCTCATCTTGCTTTAATAATCCTACTATAGTTTTAATAAGAGTACTTTTTCCTGAACCATTTTCTCCAACAAGACATATATATTCACCTTCATCAATCTTAAAATTAATATCTTTTAAAGCTGTATGATTCGAATATGATACTGATAATTTTTCTACTTCTAATATTGTCATGTCTATTATTCTTCCTTTCTGGCCTTTATTCATCAACTTAAGGCTTATTTTCTATTAATTAAAACCTATCTTCAATTTATATATTTTTAAACTCTTAGAATTGTTGCAAAAACTTTAATTACTATTTTCTAATACGTTTTAAATTATGAATTTCTAAAATTTATATAGTTAAAACTATTTTAGAGAACTTTTTAAATTCTCTATATTTTTCTTAAATAAAGACACATATGTATCTTTATTTACATCAGCATTATGGATGGAATATAAAACTAAAGATTTGGCACCTGTTTCTTCTGCTATCATTTTTGCAACAGTACCTTCTGTAAGCTCTTCATAATAAACAATCTTCATATTATTATTATTCATATAATCTATCACAGATTTTACTTTAGCAATACTTGGATCTTCTCCTTCTCCACAATTGTTATACACGCTTACAAAATCTATATCATATCTTTCTACCAAATATGCATATGCAAATTCACCACCAACAGCTATTTCTCTTTTTTGAGAATTATTAACTAAACTATATAATTCATTATCTAAATCTAATATTTCTTTTTTATAAGCTTCTGCATTATTTTTATAATATTCTTTATTAGAAGGATCTATTTGAATAATCACTTCTAGTATATTATCTATCATTTTTACTGCATTTTGTGGATTTAACCATATATGACCATCATAAATTTCTTCATGTTCATGATTATGGTTATTATTATTTTTGTCTAATTCATCATAATGAATATCTTCATGCTCATCTATACTTGTATTTTCCTGATTACTCAATTCTTTATATTCTTCATCTTTTTTGTGATTTAATATATTAATTTTATTGATGTGTTTTTCTTCAAAATCTTCTATTTTTATTAAATCTATACCATTTGAAATATCAATAATCTTACAGTCATTTCCAATGCTTGTTATAATACTTTCAGTCCATGGTTCCAAATCTTTTCCTGTATATAAGAAAATATCACTATTATTTATTTTTATCATATCTTTTGGAGTTGGCTCATAATTATGAGTTTCTATTCCTGAATTTAATAATAATTTAACTTCAGCCTTTTCTCCGACAATATGTTTAGCAAAATCATATTGAGGAAATAAAGTTGCTATTATTTGAATTTTATTAGTATCATCTTCAATTTCATTTTGACCAAAGCACATTATAATTAATGTACAAACAACAATTAGTATAAAAAAACTAATTACAGAAACAATATTTTTTCTCAACTTATATCTTCCTTCTTTTTATTATTTAATGTCTTTATATCTTAATTTTAGACATCTGCATTATATAAGAATACTACTTTTTAACAATTTTGTCAATATTATGTATACATAGCTTTTTCGACATTATATGCGTATTTTTATATTATAAATTTTAAACTTAAATTTTTAATTACTAAATATTTATATAAACTATATTTATATAAACTATATTCATATACACAATATTTATATACACAATATTTGTATACACAATATTTGTATCTTTTCCACAATATGTTCAATATTGATTTTCAATATTTTTTGATATCAATAAACTGTTTAAAAGTTTTCACATAGAAAACTTTCTTTTTCCACATTTTTGTTCAATGCATCAATTTTACTTTGTAAAATTGTGTTCATCATTGTATGATAATAAAATTTGTGTACATTAGATAAGCATAGTATTTTATTTAATAAGAAAGGAAAACTTTCATATTAAATAAAAAAACTCTATTTCTTATGAAATAGAGTTTTTTATTTTTATTGTAATAATTATTGTAATTCAATAATTGCTCCAGCTTCTGAGAATTTAGCTTTTAATTCTTCAGCTTCTTCTTTAGAAGCACCTTCTTTAACTGTTTTTGGAGCTCCGTCAACTAATTCTTTAGCTTCTTTTAATCCTAATCCTGTAGCATCTCTAACTACTTTGATTACAGCTATTTTATTTGATCCAGCATCTTTTAATACAACATTAAATTCTGTTTTTTCTGCTGCTGCTTCTCCAGCTGCTCCAGCTGCTGGTGCTGCAACTGCTGCTGCAGTTACTCCGTATTTTTCTTCAATTCCTTTTACTAATTCTGCTAACTCAACTACTGTTAAGCTATCGATTTCTTCTAACATTTTATCTGTTTTTTCACTCATTTTTTTAATCCTCCTAAAATTTTTAATTTTTAATTTTTAATTTTTATTTTTTTAATTTTTATTTTTTTGCATTTTAGTGTTGCCACACATTATTTTATTTTAATTATTCATAAGTAACAAATTATTCAGCATCTGCTTCTTTTTTTACTCTAACTGCATCTAATGTAGCTGCAAGTTTTGAAACATTTGCAAGTAAGCATCCAGCAAGTTTTGCAATAAGTTCTTCTCTTGATGGAAGTTGTGCAAGAGTTGTTAATTCTTCTACTGAAGAAACTTTTCCTTCTAACACTCCTCCTTTAATTTTGTAGAAGTCATTGCTTTTTGAATATTTATACACAGCTTTTAATGCTGGTAAGTATTCATCTTGTGCTATGATAACAGCTGTTGGTCCAACTAAAGCTTCATCAATTTCAATACCACATTCTTTTAATGCTCTTCTTGTGATATTGTTTTTAATTACGCAATATTCTGCACCAATAGTTCTTACAGATTTTCTTAAATTTGTATCATCAGCTACAGTAATTCCTCTGTAATCTGTTAAAAGTACTAAACTAGCATCTTTCATTTTTTCAGCTAATTTTTTTACTTCTTCTTCTTTCATCTTAAGGATTTTTTCACTAGCCAATTTTTTCACCCCCGTTTTTATATTAAAACTATTTTATTTTTTATTATTATTCTTATTTTAAATACATATTTACAATATATATTGTAATTTTTATATATTTTATAAATAAAAATCCTCTTTGACACCTAGACATAGCAAGATAATCAAAGAGGCTCCGCTCTTAAAAAATTACCTCGGTAGGATTTACTGTTACCTACTGTCTACGGTGTTTATAAAATTTTATTATTTTTGATTTACAAATACACTTGGTCCCATTGTTGTTGTTAAAGCAACACTTTTAATGTATTGTCCTTTAGCAGCAGCTGGTTTAGCTTTTATAATAGCATCAATTATTGTTTGATAATTTTCTACTAATTTTTCTGTTCCAAAAGAAACTTTTCCAATTCCTAAATGTATAATATTAGTTTTA
>JAZROJ010000021.1:0-5127 GCA_045648625.1 Candidatus Scatovivens sp. | reverse complement strand
TAATATCTTCTATTTCTTCTTTTGTTAATTCTGTTATTTCTATAATTTCTTCTATTTCTAATCCTTTTGATAATAATTTTTTTGCAAGTTTCTTTTTAGCTATTTTTTCGCCGTCTTGAATGCCTTTTTCTATACCTTCTTGAATACCTTTTTGAATACCTTTTTCCATGCCGTCTTCTAAACCTCTATCATAACCATATGCTTCTACAGATTTTGTATCTCTTATATGCTTCATTCTTAATTCTGCCATTCTTTGTTCGTATTCATCATTTTGAAGCTTTTCTAATTCTTCTTTTGCTCTTTTTATTGCTTCATCATTATCCATTTCCGTTTCCTCCAATTCACTTAGGATTAATAAGAACTTTATCTAACTTATCAATCCTTTATTATCCACATTTTGAGTTTCTATTAAATTCTTAATTTTTGGTACTTCTAATATATGAGTTTCTAACATTTCTGTCAATACGGTATTTCTAAAGTTTTTAGTAAAACTTTACTTATTAAAAACCTCTTTAAGCCACTTGGGCTTTTATTATATATATGCTAGTTATATCTTTATTTTATAAAATTCAATTACTTATTTTTTATAACAATTTACCTATTTTGCTTTCAATAAAAAAACAAGAAAGGAATTAATTATTAAAATGAAAAGAAAAAGTTATTTGTATAAAAATATTTGTAATATTCAAAACATAAAACAAGCATACTACGAAGTTTGCAAAAACACAGAAAACAAAAGAAAAGTTGAAATTTTAAGAGCCTATAAATCTATATTTATTTCTAGAATTCATAAAATATTATTAAATAAAGAATATGTAGTAGGACCTTACAATATATTTACTATTTATGATCCAAAACAAAGACAAATCGTAAGTCAAAATTTAGAAGATAAAATAGTTAATCACTTAGTGGCTAGAGAAATTTTATATCCTGCAATTTTACCATGTTTACTTGATACAAATGTTGCTAGTAGAAAATATATGGGAACCTCCAAAGGATTAGACTATTCTAAGAAATTTCATCTTATCTGTAAAATAAAATATAAATCTTATTATATTTTAAAATGTGACATAAGTAAATTTTTTGCTAGTATAAATCATGATATATTAAAAAAGAAATTATTAAAAAGAATAAAAGATAAAGATGCTTTAAAAATAGTTTTTGACATAATCGATAGTAATAAAACGGGTCTTTATATTGGTTCTATGACAAGTCAAATTCTAGCTATTTTTTATCTTAATGATTTAGATTATTTTATTAAAGAAAAACTAAAAATAAAATATTATATTAGATACCAAGACGATTTTCTTTTATTTCATCCTTCAAAAAAATATTTACAATATTGTTTAAAAGAAATTGAAAAATTTCTTCAAAATGAAAAATTAACTTTAAACAGAAAAACACGAATATATAAAAACACTAATAATTTCTTGTTTTTAGGTAGAAACAGAAAAGGTAATTATTCTAGATATAGAAATGTAAAACGAAAACTAAAATCAAGATTTTATTTATATAAAAATAATAAAATTGATTTAAACAGTATATCTTCTAGTATTATTTGTTATAATAACCTTTGCAATAATAAGCTTAATAAAAATTTTATTAAAAGAAATAGACACAAAAAAATAGTACCTTAACGATACTATTAAAAACAGTGCTAAATTAAACTCCCTTTCGAATAATTAAATACCTACTAAAAAATTTAATTATCTATTTTTATTTTATAGCTAAAATTATAAATTTTAACTAAAGGACATGGTTTGTTTCTATCTAAAACTTCTCTTGTGTTACCTTGATCAACACAACCACAGTTTTTTAGAAGCTACGGGACGACAACCATAATTCTTATTGTCATAGTTGTTGTTGTTCACATTTCCGTTGTAGTTCACGTTCCACACGTTGTTAGTGTCATTAGGCGAAGCCAACCAATTCAACCATGCCCTATTATACTTTTTAGCCAGCCATTACTATATTTAGATATATCATCTAATTTTTCTGCTAACTTATAGTATTTCTTTTCTGTAATGAGTTTTTTATCATAGCTAAGATTAAGTAAAAAATCTATAATTTTTACTTTAGCTATCATTTTATTAAGTAATTCTTGCTTGTGTTCTACATTTATTGCTGAATTTGATTCATATGCCAATTCTAATAAATCATATGTTGAAGTTCTTATCCTATTTTTTATTTCAATTTCTTTTTTGGGAAAATTATCTAAATCTTTATCAACTCTTAATATTAATTCTCTAATAAATTGAATTACTTTAAATTTCTCCTCTTTCATACATTACTTCTTCCATTTTTCCTACTATTTTTATAAAATCTTCTGAATCTATATTCTCTTTTAAAAAATACATTAATCGATCAATTCTTTTATTTCTATTTATATATTTATTTGCTTCTTCATATATTTTTTCATAATTATTTTGTTTTTTATAATCTTGCTTATTGTCTACATCATAATTATTTCTTTTGTCTAATATTAAATAATTTATTTTTTTACTCTCCAATTTTGCAAGCACTTTAGGTAATGTATCTAAAGGGAAACCACATTCTTTATGATTTGAACCTAATTCTTTTATTTTATAATTAAATAAATATGATATTATATAGCTATCTTTATTATAAACATGATAAAAAGTACCAATTTTAAAAAAACATATATCGTTATTATGTATTTCTTTAATTGTTTTTATCATTTCATTCATAATTAAATCCTCTTTTATTTTTTTAAATTTACACACTAAACTTGACAAGACCGACAAAAATTTTGGCTCACTCATCCGCTTCGCTTCTTACGTTCGCATTTTTATATATTTTCGCGTAATCAAGAATTTTTCTTGATTACGCGCTTTTTTTAGCTCGCCTTTGTAGTTTTTCTTTGGCCTTTCTCTAGAGTCGCGCTGCCAGACCGGAAGCCTGGCTGTGCGCGATTTTACTTAACTTCTTACTTTTTTCTATTCCTCTATTTTGATAATGTCCATACATTCCCTGCTTCAGTTGCTAGGATATCAGATGACAGAGAAACTACGGGACGACAACCATAATACTTATCGTCATAGGCGTAGCTGTACACAAAACCGTTGAAGTCCACGCTCAACACGTCGAAAGCGCCAATAGGCGAAGCCAACCAATAGCCCCAGCAGCCGTCTATCGAGCTTGTGTGCGGCACGTATAAATCTCCACTTATATTTGGCCAATCTTTATAATCAAAATCTGTAGTATCATTTTTTGCATTATAACTTAAATTTAATAATTCTCCTGTTGGACTTCCCATTACTTCTGTACTATATCCATTTGATAAGAAATCCCATGCAGTTCCATTTGTTGTTCCATCTAATGCTCCTACTAACGCATCTCTACTTGTATCTGACCATACATTATATGTGTAATTAGCTGTATTTTTATTTAATCCTGTTATTTCTGGTACATATGTTGCTGGTAAATAATCTGATAATATTGCATACACCTTGCTATTTGCTTCATCTACATAGAATATTCTCCAATCATCTGCTGTACTTGATGTTCCTGCATAACTTGTTCCGCCTAAATCTATATAATCTCCTATATCTTCATTTGTTGCTAATGCTAATGTTGCTCCTCCTGGTGCAGCTCCGCCTCCTGCTATTCCTGCTCCTGATTCTCCTACAAAATCATCTTTTGTTAACCCTAAGTCTACTTCTATTCCTCCACCATATGAAGCTTGATTTATACAATCTACATCTTGACCTTCTAACCATATATATACTCTTAATCTACTTACTGTATTTGATGTTAGTGTAAAATAATCTGGAGTTGCTTCTGTGCTATCTATACTTGTTATATTTATTGGTTTATTATCTGTTGTTTTTATTCTATAATCTGTTACTTTTCCTGTGCTTGCATCTTTATTATTATCTGTTTTAAATGTACTTGTTTTTCCTAATCCTGTACTATTTATATCATATACATTTTCTATTGTTGTTCCTATTGCTGCTTCTTTTAATCCATATGTTTCTACTGATTCTCCATCATCAAATTTTAGCTCTTCATCTGTTTTTGCTCCACTTCCATCTGTTAATTTATTATTATTGTTTACTATGTATTCTACGTGGTCATATGCATTTGGTTCCCATATTGCTATATCTGTTATGCTTGCATTTTTTGTTGCCGCTAATATTTCTTTTTGGGTTGCTGTTGCACTTGCTAATCCTGTTAATGTTCCATCATTTTCTTTTTTTCCATATAATGCTAGTGCTACTCTTACTGTGTTTTGTAGTCCTGAATCTTCATTTCCTTTATATTCTCTATTTGTTCCATTTACCAATTTATTTATTATTTCATTTGTTTGGCCTGGCATTGCATTTGCTACATTATTTGCTAATACTTGTACTGCTGAATTTATATTTAATTGTAATTTATCATCTTCTCCATCTCTTGATGTATTTCTTATGTATATATCAAATGCAAAATATCCATTATCTTCCATTTTTTCATTTGTTTCATCATACTCATTATATCTTTTTATTTCTGTTAATGTATCTCCTGTTGCTTTTCCTCCATAAAATGGTAATATTGAATATGTTTTTGTATCTGCTCCCGTACCCCATGATGCGGTTTTATCTTTTTCTCCTATTGTTGATACTGGTAATAATTCTGTTGGCAGTATTGCTCCTGCTCTTGTTATGTATGGGTCTGTGGTTGGATCTGTTGGACTTGTTTTAAATGCACTTTGTCTTGTGTTTTGGGCTGTTGCAAATTTGTTTGCTGCATATCTTAAATCTATCTCTTGGCTCCATGTTTTTGCATCTAAAGATATTTCCATATTTTCTGCTACTTCTACTGTTCCTCTTAAATTTGATATTGTTATATCTTTTTGGGTTGTAAACCATGCATATGTTGAGAATATCAAAAGCATTGCCATTAGGCTCGTTTTTGTAAATGCTACTCTTATTCTTCTTTTTCTTATCTTGTAATTTGCTTTTGTCTCATTTTCATTTTTAAAATTTTCTACACTTGATTTTTCTAAATTTTCTAAGCTTTCTAATTCCTCTTGCAATCTTTTTTGATTTACTTCCATTTTCTTTAGTCCTTTCAATTTATAAATTTTACTATGTTACACTAAGATTTATATACTTAAAGTTATTT
>JAZROJ010000020.1:0-7646 GCA_045648625.1 Candidatus Scatovivens sp. | reverse complement strand
TCTTTTATTTCATTTATATAATCTTGTTCCGGTTCTATTATAATATTTTCTTTAATATCATCTTCTTTTTCAATAGTATTTAAATTTATTTCTATTGAATTAGTTTCTATTTTTTTGTCCGAACCATTAGTATTACTTGCTTTTTCTATCTCTTTTTTTATTGAAAAAGATTTTGTATTTTCTTGTTTTTGTTCTAATAATAGTGGTTCTACTTTTCTTTTAATATGTTTTGATAACCAATTTTTTAAAGTTAAAACTTTTTCTTTTATATTAGTTCTACTTTTAGAATTAATTTTTTCTTTCATTTTTTTAACTTCTAACTTTAAATAAGCCTTTTTAGCTATTTTATTGTTTCCAGTTACTTCATTCAAAATGACTCCAATTATTCTTGTTCCAACATTTTTCAAATCACTTTTAACTCTTTTTAAATCTTCTTTTTTAGTTTTATTTGATAAAGATACTAACATAGTTGAACCTGCTATTTTTGATAAAATGATTGAATCAGATACTGGAATTAGTGGTGCTCCGTCTAAAACAATAATATCATAAAAAACACCTAAATCTTTCAATAATTCAACCAATTTATTAGATGTTAATAAATCTTCTGTGTTTGGTGGTACTGTTCCTGAAGTAATTACATTTAAATTTTTTATTGATGTTTCTTTTATGTAGCTATTTATTCTTTCATTAATTTCCATTCCATTTTCATCTAAATTAGATAAATAATTAGATAGCCCTAAGTTATTTGGTATTCCAAAAATGTTAGCTTGTGTTCCAACTCTCATATCTGTATCTATTAAAATTACTTTTTTTCCTACTTTAGCAAAGATTGCTGCTAAATTTGCTGCAACATAACTTTTTCCTTCTGTTGAATAACAACTTGTTATAAGCATTACTTTATTATTTTTGTTATTTATGTTTGTAAACTGTATGTTTGTTCTTAGATTTTTAAAAGCTTCTAATACAGAAGACTTATTATTTTCAAAATTTATTAGTTTTTCTAAAGGCTGTTTTTTATCTTTTTTATTAGGTATAGAGACTAAAACTTTTAATCCTATTTCTTCTACATCTTCTATATCTTTAATAGTTTTGTCTAATTTTAGCACTATTATGCAATATATATAACTAATACCAATACCTATTAATACAGAAAAAATAATATCTCTTGTATGATTTATATTGTATGGTTTTTGAGATATTGTAGGGGTATCTATAGTATAAATTTCTACAGCATTATAAATTCCTTTTATTTTTTCTGTAAAAACATTTATAACTTCACTTGCTATTTTTTTTGCAGTTTCTTTGTTTGAGTATGTTACAGCTATTTTTATAAGATCTGATTTATTTACTCTATTTACTTTTATGGAATCTCTTAATTCTTTATCATTAACATTTATTTTCAAATTATTTTTTATTGTTTGTATAGAGCTATTACTTTTAATTAATTCAATATATGTAGATACTGTTTGTGAATCTAATTTTATGCTAGTTCTCATCACAGGATTTGTATTTTCTATACCTTTTTCTTGTTCTATTACAGCAGTTTGTGTTCCTAATACAAATGTGGTTTCTGTTTTGTATTTAGGTTCTACTAATTTAAAAGTATATAACAATCCAACTAGTATACATATACTTATAATACATATTATAGACGCTTTTTTTCTAATTATTGTTTCTATTATTTTTTTTAGGTCTATTGTTTCCATCTTCTTTTCCTCCATACCATCGTTTTTGTTCGATGCGCCAATTTTACATATTAAAATTATGTGCAAAATTAGCGAAACCTTTTACTTTATACGAAATTTCTCTAGAATTCCTATAATATAAAAAAGATACAAATCTTTTCATTTGTATCTTTTGTAATTTTTTCGTATTATATCAAGAATTTCGTTAAATTTCAATACTTTCATCAAACAAAAAAAGCACATTACTGTGCTTTTAATAAATTTTATAATTATACATTATATTCTGTTACTTTTTTGTAAGCATATATTGCTGATGCAGCAAATGCTATTACCATAAATATTCCTGTTGAATTTGTACCTGCATAAGGTAATTTAGATGTGTTTGTTTTTTCATAACTACTTGTATTTGCTTTGTTTACAACATTATTTACTGTATTATTCACTGTGCTATTTGTTGTTTTATTTGTTACAGTTCCTGTAATACTTATTGTATTTGCTGTATTATTTTTTCCTGCTGTAATAGGTGTAATTACTGTAGCACCTGAAGTATTACCTGCTGTAATTTCTGTAGCTAATGATTTTAGACTTCCGAAAACACTTATTATTAGTGTTAAAACTACTAAACTTACTAATATTTTTCCTTTTTTAAACATTTTTCCATTTCCTATTTGTACATTTGGTAATATTATATTATATAGATTTTTTTAATTCAACATTTTTTTCATTTTTTCTACATTATTTTTTTCTACTTTTTTTAATTTATTTTAAACATTAAATCTAAATAATACAATATCTCCATCTCTCATGATGTATTCTTTACCTTCAGAGCGAACAAGACCTTTTTCCTTAGCTTGAACCATTGAACCACCTGCACTCATCAAATCATCAAATGATATTACTTCTGCTTTTATAAAACCTCTTTCTATATCTGAGTGAATTTTTCCTGCAGCTGCCGGAGCTTTTGTTCCTTTTTTTATAGTCCAAGCTCTTACTTCTGGTTCTCCTGCTGTTAAAAATGACATAAGCCCTAATAAATCATAGCTTGCTTTTATTAATTTATCTAATCCAGATTCTGATAAACCTAGTGCTTCAAGCATTTCTTCTTTTTCTTCTTTTTCTAACGCGCTTAATTCTTCTTCAATTTTAACACATAAAGATATTACTTGTGCCCCTTCTTTTTCAGCATATGCTTTAACTTTTTTTACATTCTCATTTTCTTCTAAATTTTCTAAGTCTTTTTCAGAAACATTTGCTACATATAATGTTGGTTTTAATGTAAGTAAAAAACTTTCTTTTAATACTTCTTTTTCTTCGTCTGTATAGTCTATTGTTCTTGCACAATTTCCAGCTTCTAAAACATTTTTTACTTTTTCTAAAGTATCTATTTCAAATTGATACTTTTTGTCAGCTTTCAACATTTTTCTAGCTCTTTCTAGTCTTTTTTCTATTGTTTCCAAATCTGCAAAAATTAATTCAAGATTTATTGTTTCTATATCTCTAATTGAGTCTATATTTCCATCAACATGTGTAATATTTGAATTTTCGAAACATCTTACAACTTGTACTATACTATCTGTTTCTCTAATGTGTGATAAAAATTTATTTCCTAAACCTTCTCCTTTACTTGCACCTTTTACAAGACCTGCTATATCTACAAATTCAACTATAGCATTTGTTACTTTTTGAGGTTTATATATTTCTGCTAATTTCTCTATTCTATCATCTGGAACTGCTACTACTCCTACATTTGGCTCTATTGTGCAGAATGGATAATTTGCACATTCTGCTCCTGCTTTTGTTATACTATTAAATAATGTACTTTTTCCTACATTTGGTAGTCCTACTATTCCTATTTTCATTTTTTTATTTCCTTTTCTTATAAAATTAAAATGGAGCCCACTAGCAGACTTGAACTGCCGACCTCTTCCTTACCAAGGAAGTGCTCTACCGCCTGAGCTAAGAGGGCATATATACAAACATAGCATGAATTTATTTTTAAAATGAAAATCATGCTATATAGATATTTATTTTATTCTTCACTTTCTAAGCATTTTATTGCTTTTTTTCTTATCCTTTGTATTGCATTATCTATTGATTTTACTGGTGTATCTAATTTGTTTGCTATATCCACATAACTTTCACCTTGGATATATCTGTTTAATACTTGTTTTTCAAATGAACTTAAATTTTCATCTATTCGATTTTCAATGAATTCATAATATTCTTTTTTTGTGATTGTATCTAATGGATCTTCTACCATTTTTGTATCTAATACCTCTAACACTGATGTATCATCATTTTCATCATATGCTGATAGATTTAATGAAAATGATGAATTTAATGGGATATGTTTTTGTCTATTAGAGGTTTTTATTGCTGTAATTAATTGTCTTTCTATACATAAATTTGCAAATGTTTTAAATGAATTTTGTTTTTCTAAATCAAAGGATTTTATAGCTTTATATAAGCCAATCATACCTTCTTGGTACATATCGTCATCATCTGCGCCAATTAGAAAAAATTTATTTGATTTCATATTTACTAAATCACTATACTTTTCTAGCAAATAATTTTGGGCATATGAATCCCCTTCTTTTATTTTTTTTACAATTTCTTCATCTGTCATACTTGCATATTTATTTCCAAAAGAATACAATTTTTTTGACATGAAGTTTTGACCTCCTAAGCTAATTATGTTTGTATTATATTCACAAAATGTAGTTATGTCAAGAGATTTAAACATTTTTTATAAGATTCTTTTATCCCAATAAGCATTATATAAATTAATTGCTGTTTCTGGACTGTCTAATCCTGTCGCATTTTTTATTGGAGCAAATTCTTCTTCTCTTTTACCTCTTAAAATAGCTATATCTTCAAACATTCCGAAAGAATCAAATATAAAACTTTCAAATTTATAACTATTTGGTTCTTCTGTTTTTACTAATTGTCCTTTTTTATCTAAATAATCGTTTTTCTTAAATGCAATATGATATGGTAATTTCTCTTCAGAAATTTTCTTTATAGCATCTATAGAAAATAAATTAAACATTACATGTGATTCTCCAAATACTAAATTTCCATTTACATCTTTTTGATGTGCCATATCTTCTGGTAATTCTGAATACTCAATAACCTTTACTCTATTTTTTTGTTTACAAATTACTCCTAGTTTTTCTGTAGGACTATTTTTAACTAATGATCTAGTTGCTAATTTGCAATTTTTTTCAATAGCTAATCCAATTAAATATGGATCTACCATATTTACTAATATATTGTCCACGCCACAAGTAAATATCCATTTTACTTGATTTTTTTCAAGTTCATTTATAACTCCTTGTTTTTTCATAGAATTAAAAATTCCACCATGACCATCAGAAGCTTGTTTTACTTTAAAATCTTTATCTACTAATATTTTTCCTTCTTTACTCATTAAAGGCATTTTAGATTGTTTAAATAGATGTATTTTAGTAGGATTATATCCAAAATAATTATTCTCTTTTAGAAATTTTTCTGTTTCATCATTATTTTCTTCACTTGTCATAATATACCATGGAATTTCTACTCCAAAAGCTTTATTAGCCTCTTTCATCTTCTCACATAAAATTTCAAAAATGTATTTTTCACCTTTTATTGTATTTACTTTATAAGTTCCTTTTGGACCTTTATGACCTAATCTTGTACCTTGTCCTTCTGCTACAGTTACAACTGCATATTGGTTATTTTGTATAACTTCTTTTCCTAAATTAAAATATTTAGTTCTTTCTGTTTCTGTTAACTCCTCTTTGATTGTAGCATTCATAGGAACAACACCATCTGTATTAACATTTTTTTCTTCTATTGATTGATTATAAACACTCATTAAATAATCAAAATCAACATCTAATATTGAATTTGATAAAATTTCTTTTTGGGCTTCTGTTAGTCCATCCATTAGTTCAATTGTATCTTTTTGATTATATTTTTCTAATATTTCTTTAGCTTTTTCTACATTTTTTTCCATTTTTGTATCTCCTTATTTAATAACCAAATCTTTATACAATATATATCAAAACTTTACTTTTTTCAAGCATTTTTGTTTTTTTATCTTAATTAAGAACAAAAGGAGAACTTTTCTATTAAAAAAAAAATAACCCTAATTATTAAACTTTTTTGTCTAATAACTAGAGTTAATTTTACTTTTTAATTATTTTTAAATAATTTATTTTGCATAATCAATTACACGAGATTCTCTAATAACATTTACTTTAATTTGTCCTGGATATTCCATTTCATTTTCAACTTTCTTAGCAACCTCTCTAGCCATAATTACCATTTCTGCATCTGAAACTTTTTCTGGTTTTACTATTAATCTTACTTCACGGCCTGCTTGAATAGCAAAAGATTTATCAACACCTTCAAAAGAATCTGCAATTTCTTCTAATTTTTCTAATCTCTTGATATATGTTTCTAAAGTTTCTCTTCTTGCTCCTGGTCTTGAAGCAGATATAGCATCTGCAGCTTGTACTAAAACAGCTTCTAATGTAAGTGGTTCAACATCTCCGTGGTGTGCTTCAACTGCATTAATTACAGAATCATTTTCTTTGTATTTTTTAAGAACATCTACACCAATTTCTACGTGTGTACCTTCCATATCATGATCTAAAGCTTTTCCAATATCATGTAATAATCCTGCTCTTCTTGCAATTTTTGAATTAATTCCTAATTCATCAGCCATTATTCTAGCTAAATTTGAAACTTCTATAGAATGATTTAATACATTTTGACCATAACTTGTTCTATATTTTAATTTACCAATTAATCTAATTATGTCTGGATGTAAATTATTTACACCTGTTTCTAATGCTGCTCTTTCTCCTTCTTCTTTTATTTCTTCTGCAACTTCTTCTCTAGCTTTTTCAACCATTTCTTCAATTTTTGCTGGATGTATTCTTCCATCATCAATTAATTTTTCAATAGCTCTTTTTGCTATTTCTCTTCTTAATGGATCAAAACCTGAAATAATTACAGCTTCTGGAGTATCATCAATAATTAAATCTATTCCAGTTAATGTTTCTAAAGTTTTAATATTTCTTCCTTCTCTACCAATAATTCTTCCTTTCATTTCATCATTTGGAAGTGAAACTACTGATACTGTTGTTTCAGAAGTGTGATCTGCTGCACATTTTTGTATAGCAAAACTTACAATCTCTCTTGCATTTTTGATAGATTCTTCTCTTGCTTTTTGTTCTTGCTCTTTTATAATTGCTGCTTTTTCTTGAGAAATTGTTTTATCTAATTCTTCAAGTAATTGTTTTTTTGCTTGTTCTTCTGTTAAACCAGATATTCTTTGTAATGTTTCTTTTTCTTTTTCACGAATATTTTCTAATTCTTGTTTGATAACTTCATTTTCATTGAATTTTCTTTCTAGTTCTTTTTCTTTGTTATCAAAAGATGTTGCTCTTTTTTCTAGATTTTCTTCTTTTTGAATTAGTCTTCTTTCTTGTGCTTGTACGTCGCCTCTTCTTTCTTTAATCTCTTTATCTAATTCATTTCTAATTTGAAGAACTTCTTCTTTAACTTTAATCAATTCTTCTTTTTTTAGATTTTCAGCTTATGTTTTTGCTCTTTCAATCATTTTATTTGCTTCTATTTCTGCGCTTTTAATTTTAGATTCTGCAATTTTTTTTCTAATACTTACACCTACTGGTATAAAAATTGCAGCTGAGATTAGTAAAGTGGCAACGATAATTAAAACTGTTTGCATAATTATTTACCTCTTTCTATTAAATTTTCAATGTACAACTAAATTATCTTATAAACTCATTTTATATTTATATAATTTATATTGTATTTTTTCCTACATTACTATTTTATATGTATTATTGTAAACTGTCAAGTGTTTATTTTGGTAAAAGAGCACAAAAAATTGGAAAAGGGGACGGTTCTCTTTTCCAAAATAGCAAAAAAATTGGAAAAGAGAAC
>JAZROJ010000019.1:0-8357 GCA_045648625.1 Candidatus Scatovivens sp. | reverse complement strand
AGCATTTCTAATTCCCACTATCCAACAAACTGTAATTATATCAAAAAATATTGTTCCCATATTTTGAAAATTCAAAAATGGTATATCTAAATTGTCTATTCTAATTCCACATTTTACTACAATTATTGCTGCAACAACTTGTGATAATAATTTTACTAAAGCTTTTACACCTTTTACATCATCAAAAAAACATGTTACTCCTATTATTATTGCCCCTATAGTAAAACCGATTAATTTTTTAATATAATCATCTTGTGTTAAATCAATATTTTTCTCAATAGTCATAACTAATAACAAATAAAATACTGATACAAAGAAACCTAATATTACAGCTAATCCTCCAAGTCTAGGCATTGTAATTTTATTTATTCGTCTAGCATCTTGAGGTGTATCTTCCGCTCCTACCTTCTTGGCTAATTTTATAGTATGCGGTGTTGCCATAAAAGCTGTCATAAAAGCTATTAAAAAAGCGATAGCTATATCTCCCCACATGATATATTTTCCTCACTATTTCATATTTTCATTTTCTATTTCTGATATCATTTGTAATCTTTCTGAATATCTTCCTTCTTGGAATTCTGAAGCTAACCAAATTCTTATAATTTGTACAGCCTTAGATATATTTGTTGTTGATGCTGATAAAGCAAGCACATTTATATTAGAATGCTCTTTTGCTTGTTTTGCTGCTATTTCGTCTGCACATACACCACATCTTATCCCTTTAAATTTATTTGCTGCTATAGCCATTCCTATTCCAGTTGTGCAAATTAATATACCTTTATCACACTCTTGTCTTTGAATAGAATTAGCAACTTTTTTTGCAAAAATAGGATAATCTGTTCTTTCTATAGTACTTGTCCCAAAATCTTGATAAGGTATTTGTTTTTCGTCTAAATATTTTTTTATTTCTTCTTTTAACTTATAACCACCATGGTCACATCCTAAAGCAATCATAGCTCCTCCTTAGTTTATTTTTATTTCCTTTTTGTGTCCTTTTATTTATCCCAATATATCACAGTTTTCCCTTAAATACAATAATATTCTATCTCCTAATTGTGAATTTTGTGTGAACTTATTAAACATAATTTACTTTTTTTTACAAAACTCTTGATTTTTAAATATATTCATGTTAAAATATTTGAAGTAAAATTTAGTTATCACTAAGAGGAGGTGCCAAAAGATGCCAAATATTAAATCAGCTATTAAAAGAGTAGATGTTATAAAGAAAAAAACTTTAGAAAATAATATGGTAAAATCTGCTTACAAAACAGCTATCAAAACATTTGAAGCTGCTGTAGAAGCAGGAGATAAAGCAAAAGCTGAAGAAACATTTAAAGTAGCAATCAAAAAAGTTGATCAAGCTTGCTCAAAAGGTGTTATAAAAACAAATACAGCTTCTAGAAAAAAATCAAGTTTATCAAAAAAATTAAATACAATCGCAAAATAATCGTATTATATACGATTATTTTTTTATTTTTTCCATTTTTTACATTTGAAAACCTCCTTAAATGATGTTACTATTTATATAGAGATTAAAAATCCCTATAATTTCAACTTCTATTTGGAGGCTTTTATGATTAATTTTGAAAAATATCATCTTGAAATAACAAATCCCAAAGCAATAAAATTAATAAAAATACTTTTATACATAGCTTTTTTTATTTGCCTTATAGGTGTATTTCTTTTATGGATTTATAATAATTATTATTGTTCTATATATTTATATAAATGTAGTCTTATAATTTTTAGAACAGGTCTTCTTACTGGTGTTTTTTCTATCATTTGTGGGATTTTTTTTAGCAATTATAATTATTTAAAATAATATCTAATATATTCCTCCCAAAATCACGTATTTAACCTACGTGTACATAAAAAAACCTGAATTTAAAATAATTCAGGTTTTTATTATTATATATTCATCCAATTATCAATTTTATCAAAATATTTGTCAAAAGTTTTAATTTTAAATATTGGTTTTTCTATTAATTTAATCCTTAAAAATTCTATTAATGAACCAATTATATAAATCCCAATAACAGAAATAATTAAATGTGCCACAAAAATATATACAGGTGATTGTTCTACAACTCCTGTTTTACAATCAAGAGTCCAAAGTATATTTCTATATAGTACATGTTCTTGTAATAAATATATAGCAAAAGATGTCTTTCCAAAAAAATTTATAATTTTATTTTCTTTTACTTTCATGTTTTTAAACCACATAAAAATTCCTATTGAACCTATTAATCCGAAAAAGCTATATAAAGATAAATAATATCCAATATCTAATTCTAAATCAAAATATTTATTTATAGCAATAGAAATAATTACTGTTGCATATGCTACTAAAGGATATATTAAACTTATTAATTTTGCCGTTTTTGGCTTTTTAAATTCAAATTTATATTCTCTAATATAAGCTCCTATTATATACATATATACAAACCATGTTATAAAAGATGCTGCAAAAGTCACATTTGTAAAAATAGTTGGTATACCAGATAGAATAATTCCACCTAAAATAATAATTTTCTTGCAATTTTCTTTTCCCAAAGTTTTTATTATTTTATTTAAAAATGGACTCATAATATATACCATAACATAATACGAAACAAACCAATACACCATTTTCAAAACTGGAGTAAAATAAGCAGAAATATTTATTACTTCAAAATTTGATTCTAATCTATACACAGACACAATTGCCATTATTATAGAATAAAATAAAACTTGAACTTCTAATTTTATTAATTTTTTTATTTTAAAATGAGAATTTATCATAAAATAACCCATAATTAAAATAAAAAGGTTTACTCCTACTCTGCCTCCAACATACACAAATAATGATACTAATTTATTTATTGTATAACTTCCTACTTTTAAAATACCACCATATATAACATAATGATATATTGTAATTAAAAGTATAGAAATAATTCTTAATAATTCAATATTTGATTCTCTAATTTTGCTAGTATTTTCTCCTGGATTAAGAATTAATTTATTATTAAGTTTAGAAGAAATTTTAGATTTTAGACTCATCTGTACCCCTCTTTTTGAATTTATTTATTTAATTCTTCTAAAAACATTTTATTTAACATTTGTGGATTTGCTTTTCCTTTTGTTTCTTTCATCGCTTGACCAACTAAAAATCCTAATGCTCTATCTTTTCCAGCTTTATAATCTATAATAGATTGTGGGTTGTTTTCTAATATTTTTAATACTACATCTTTTATAGCACTTTCATCTGATATTTGAACCCAGCCTTTTTCTTCTATTATTTTGCTTGGCATTTTTACTTCATTAAATAATTCTTCTAAAACTTTTTTAGCTATCGCAGAACTGATAGTTCCTTTATCAATTAAAATAACTAATTCGCCTAATTCTTCTCCTCCGAATTTTAAATCTTCTGGTTCTTCTTCTCTTTCATTTAAAATTCTAGCAATATCAGACATTATTAAGTTTCCAGTTGTTTTAGGATTATTGCAAACTTTTATAGCAGATTCAAAAAGATTCGAATAATATTTTGAACCTGTTACAAAATTAGCAGCTTTTTCTGTTAAATCATATTCTTCTATATATCTTTTTCTTCTACTTTCTGGTAATTCTGGTAAACCTTTTTTTATATTTTCTATATATTCATCTGATAGTTTTATAGATACTAAATCTGGCTCTGGAAAATATCTATAATCTTGTGCATCTTCTTTATCTCTCATTGAAAATGTTTTTCCTGATATATCATCCCATCTTAGTGTTTCTTGTACTATTCTATTTCCTGCTTCTATTTCTGCAATTTGTCTTTCTGCCTCATAATCAATAGCTCTTACTATGCTTCTAAATGAGTTCATATTTTTCATTTCTGTTCTTGTACCAAATTCTTTAGCTCCTTTTTTTCTAACAGAAACGTTAACATCTGCTCTTAAAGATCCTTCTTGCATTTTACAATCTGAAATCTCTATATATTCAAAAATAGATTTTAATTTTCTCATATAGCTTTCTACTTCTTTTGCACTTCTCATATCTGGTTTTGATACAACTTCTATTAAAGGAACTCCTGCTCTATTTAAATCTACAAAACTTCCTCTTCCATATTCGTCGTGATTTAATTTTCCAGCATCTTCTTCTATATGTATTCTTTCTATTCTAATTTGTTTTTCTCCATCTTCTGTTTCAATATTTACAAATCCATCATAACAAAGAGGTTTATCAAATTGTGATATTTGATATGCTTTTGGAGTATCTGGATAAAAATAATTTTTTCTATCATTTTTACTGTTTTTTTCTATACTACAATTTGTAGCAAGTCCAGCTTTTACTGCATATTCAACAACTTTTTCATTTAGAACTGGTAGAGTGCCTGGCATAGCCATACAAACTGGACAACAATGTGTATTAGGTGCCCCACCAAATTCTGTTGAACATGAGCAAAAAATCTTTGTTTTTGTAGAAAGCTCACAGTGAACTTCTAACCCTATTACAATTTCATAGTCTTCTCTTGGCATTAATAACTTCCTCCTTGTTTAAAAGTTGGTTTATTTTCTTTAAAGTTTGTATTTTTTTCATAAGTGTATGCTGCTCTTAAAATTGTTTCTTCACTAAAAGCTCTACCTATTAATTGGAATCCTATTGGTAAACCTTTACTATCTAATTTACAAGGCATACTAATTCCTGGAAGTCCTGCAATATTTACTGGAACTGTACATATATCTGCCAAATACATTTCTAATGGATTATTAGATTTTTCTCCTTTTTTAAATGCTGTAATAGGTGATGTTGGTGTTAATAATAAATCATATTTTTCAAATAATTTATTATAAGCATCTTTAATAACAGTTCTTACTTTTTGTGCTTTTTTATAATAAGCATCATAATATCCAGAAGAAAGTACATATGTACCTACCATAATTCTTCTTTTTACTTCTGGTCCAAAACCTTCACTTCTTGAATTTTTATAGATATCTTTCAAATTATCATATTTTTCTGTTCTATATCCATAACGAATTCCATCAAATCTTCCTAAATTTGAACTTGCTTCTGCATCTGCAATTATATAATAAACTGATGTTGCATATTTTCCTACTTCAAAAGAACATTCTTCAATAATTGCTCCAAGTTCTTCATATTTTTTTGCAACTTCTAATATAGCTTGTTTAACTTCTTCATTTACACCTTCGCCAAGATATTCTTTTGGAATTCCAATTTTCATTCCTTTTACATTATTAACCAAAGATTCTGTATAATCTTTTTTCTCTATATCAATAGTAGTTGAATCTTTTGAATCTACTCCTGCTATTAAATTTAATAACATAGCTGAATCTGTAACATCTTTTGTTATTGGACCAATTTGATCTAATGATGATGCAAAAGCTACAAGTCCATATCTAGACACCAATCCATAAGTTGGTTTTAAACCAACTACCCCACATAAAGAAGCTGGTTGACGTATACTACCACCTGTATCACTTCCTAATGTCCATGGAGCAATCTCTGCTGCAACTGCTGCCGCGCTTCCTCCTGAAGAACCACCAGGTACTCTTTCTAAATCCCATGGATTACTTGTTTTTTCAAAAGCAGAATACTCTGTTGAACTTCCCATTGCAAATTCATCCATATTTAATTTTCCTAAATAAATTAAATCTTCTTGGTTTAATTTTTCAATAACAGTTGCATTATACGGTGCAACAAAATTTTCTAGCATTTTAGAACTACATGTTGTTTTTGTTCCTGTAATACACATATTGTCTTTAATTCCAATTGGTATTCCCGCAAATTTTGAAATATTTTCACCTTTTGCTCTTTTTTCATCTATTTCTTTAGCTTTTTTTATAGCATCATCTTCTAATATTGAATTATAGGCTTTTACTTTTGGTTCTTTTTCCTTTATTCTTTCAAAATAACTTTTTACTATTTCTTCAGAAGTTATTTCTCTTTTTTCTAGCTTTTCCACAAGCTCATGTACTGTATATTCGTAAAGTTCCACCTTCTTATTCTCCTCTCTTATTGTTTTTAATTTTTATATATAGATGCGGCCATGAATATACCCTTTCTATATCTTGTCTATTTAAATCTCTGTTTACTCTACTATCCATAATGTAAGTTTTAATTCCTACATCTGAAACTGCTTGACAATTTTTAAAACTATCATCTATAAATAAATCTATTTTTTCTTCCTTAGCAATTTTTTCTTTATGATTACCATTTATTATTAATTTGTCATATGGCACATTATTTTTTTGAAGCCATTTTTTAGTTTCTTCTTCCACATTAAATTTATAATTTTCAGGTTGAACTCTTGCTGTTATTAATACAAGTTTATTTCCCTCACTTTTTAGCTTGTTTAAATATTCTACAACAAGAGTTTTGGGTTTTACTTCTTTTAAATTTTTTTCATAATATAATTCCCAAAATTTTTCATTTTCATCATCTGACCAATTATGTAGAACTTTAGTATAATAATGAGAAGCACAATCACTTACTTCTTTTATTTTAGGATCTCTATTTAAAACTTTTACAGTATACTCTTGGGCATAATTAAATATAACCTCATACGTATCTGTTATTGTATCATCTATATCTATTCCTATTATCATATATATTTTTTACCTTCCATATTAATTAATAACTTTTGGTAATTTGAACATCCCATCTTCACTACTTGGAGCATTTTTCAAAAGTAGCTCTTTATCTTCAAAATCAACTACTTCATCTTTTCTAAAAACATTACAATTTTCATTAGAAGCAATTGTTTCGCTTGTTCCTTCTGTATCTATCTGATTTATTAAATTTGCAAATTCCAATATTTCTTGCATATCTTTTGTATATCCTTCAATTTCTTTTTCAGATAAATTTAAATCTGCAAGTTTTGCAATATGCATTACTTCTTCTTTACTTATAGCCATATTATATTCTCCTTTCATATACTGAAATATTATATAATGAAACACAAAAAAAAACAAGCGGATTTTATTCATAAATCCGCTTTTTTATTGTTTTTTTCCTTGTTTTATATAATATATAAAAACAAATCCAAATTGCTAAAATTTTTATTTAACAATTTGGATTTAACTTATTTTATATTAAATTTTAATATATATAATTTTGTGGATTTATTGGTGCCCCATTTACTCTTATTTCTAAATGTAAGTGTGGACCTGTAGAGTTTCCTGTAGATCCAACTGCTGCTATTATTGCATTTGAATCAACTACTTGACCTTGGCTTACATATAATGCACTACAGTGTGCATAATATGATTCAACTCCATTTCCATGGTCTATAACTACAAGATATCCATAAGAACCTTTCATTCCTGCATAAGTAACTGTTCCAGGAGCTACTGCTCTTATTCCAGTTCCTGTTGAAGTACATATATCTAAACCAGTATGACTACTAGATCTAGATGAACTTCTACTTCCAAATCTTGATGATACAGTTCCATTAACAGGTATCGCTAATGCCATTCCTGAAATATTCCCTGTAGCTGCTGAAGTAGGAGCTGTAGCTAAGCTCCTAGCTCTATTTGCTATTCTTGCTTTTCTTGCAATTTCTTTTTTATGAGCTGTTACTTTAGCAATTTTTATTTCATTTAATATATTTTTTGTTTCTTCTGATGATGTTACTGTATTACTATCTGTATAAATTTCTATTATACCTAGTTTTAAATCTATGGCCTCATCAACATCTGATTTTATTTCATTTATTATGTTTTGAGCAATTTCTTCAGATTTTACAATAGATTTTTGTTCTCCGTCTGCTGTTATAGCAAACATTTTATAAGTAGTTTTTGTAGAATTTTCAATTGCTAACATAATTTCTTCTTCTTTTGTTTCTTTTTCCCTATCTATAAACTTAAATTCATACTCTGGTAAATTTGAAATTTCTCTAAAAGCTACATTACCAGCAGTACTATTCATATAACGTTTTATTTTATTTTCAATAAATTCTTTACTTTCTATATATCCTAAATTTTCTCCTGCAATTGTGACTTGATATGCAGGTCTATATTTAATACAAACTACTGTTAGTATTATTCCAGATCCTATTAGGATTAATTTTAGGGTTTTTAGTACTTCTTTTGTATAATATATAACCCAATTTCTTAAAATAAATATTCACTCTCCTTTTAAGCTTTTTAAAAACGCGCCACTAAACAATATTATACATCAAATCAAAATAAATTTCAATTCTTTTTTTTGTCATATCTTTATTTTAAACCTTTTTATTGCAAATTATCCTTCTTTATCGTCTCCTTTTTTTACCATTTCTTTTTATTATTCTTTTTTACTCTGTTTTTCTCGCTTTTTCTATGTGTTTGATTTTTTGTTTGTTTTTTATTATCCACTTGACAAAAAAATAAGTA
>JAZROJ010000018.1:0-7101 GCA_045648625.1 Candidatus Scatovivens sp. | reverse complement strand
AGATTCAAGAGATATAAAAAATGATAAAGTAATATTAATGTTTAATCTATTTGATGGTACAAGTACTATTGCTTGTAAAGCTTTTTTAGAAAAAGATAAATTTAAAGAAGTAAAAGGAAAAATCTCTTCTGCAAAAGGTTTAAGAATAGATGGTACAGCAAAATATAGTCCATATTCAAAAGAAGTTGAAATTATGGCTAATACTATTATTGAATCTACAGGAATCAAAAAAGAAAAAAGAATGGATAACTCTGAAGAAAAAAGAGTTGAGCTTCATATGCATACACAAATGAGCCAAATGGATGCTATTACAGCATGTGGAGATTTATTAAAAAGAGCAGTTAGTTGGGGATGGAAATCTATTGCTATTACTGATCATGGTGTAGTTCAATCATTCCCAGAAGCACATAAGTTTTTAGATAAAACAGGTGCTGATTTAAAAGTTATATATGGCGTTGAAGCATATTTTGTACCAGATAAAGATCCGTGTGTATTTTTTGGAAAAAATCAATCAATAGATACAGAATATTGTGTATTTGACTTAGAAACAACCGGTTTATCTTATATGACAGAAAAGATTACTGAAGTTGGTATTATAAAAATTAAAAATGGAGAAGTAATAGATACATTTGAATGTTTTGTAAATCCAGAAAAACCAATACCACCAAAAGTTGTTGAGGTTACACATATTACTGATGAAATGGTAAAAGATGCAGAAACAATTGATAAAGTAATGCCTAAAATATTAGAATTTATGGGAGATTCTGTTTTAGTAGCACATAATGCAGATTTTGATATAGGATTTTTAAAACATAATTGTGCTCAATTAGGTTTAAAATTAGAAAATACATATATAGATACACTTCGTTTAGCAAAAGCAATATTCCCAGATTTCACAAAATATAAATTAGGAATTATTGCAGAAAAATTAGGAATAAAAGTTGAAGTAGCACACCGTGCTTTAGATGATGTTAAAACATTAGTACAAGTATTTAATGTAATGACAGAAAAAGCTAAAGAAAAAGATGCTAAAGTTGTAGAAGATTTTGATAATGTTTTTGAAACAGATTGTAAGAAGTTACCAGCATATCACGCAATTATTTTAGCGAAAAATTATGTAGGTTTAAAAAATTTATATAAATTAGTATCATATTCTCATTTAGATTATTTCTATAAAAAACCTAGAATATTAAAATCAATGTTTAATGAGCATAGAGAAGGTTTAATTTTAGGAAGTGCATGTGAGGCAGGAGAACTATATAGAGCTATTGTAGCTGGAAAATCTGAAGAAGAAATAGAAGAAATAGCAAATTACTACGATTACTTAGAAATTCAACCATTAGGCAATAATGAATATATGTTAAGAGAAGGAACAGTAGAAAGTCAAGAAACTCTAAAAGAGTTTAATAAAAGAATAGTTGAATTAGGAGAAAAATTAAATAAATTAGTAGTAGCAACTTGTGATGTACATTTTATGGACCCACAAGATGAGGTTTATAGAAGAATATTACAAGCAGGTCAAAAATATGATGATGCAGATATGCAAGCACCATTATATTTGAGAACAACAGAAGAAATGCTTGAGGAGTTTTCTTATTTAGGAGAAGAAAAAGCTTATGAAGTTGTAGTAACTAATACAAATTTAGTAGCTCAAATGTGTGAAAAAATAAAACCAATTTCAGGAGAGAAATGTCCGCCACATATTCCAGGTTGTGAGCAAATGATAAAAGATATAGCTTATGATAAAGCTCATGAACTATATGGAGATCCATTACCAGAGATTGTTCAAACTAGGTTAGATAAAGAATTAGATTCTATTATAAAAAATGGATTCTCAGTTATGTATATTATTGCTCAAAAACTTGTATGGAAATCAAATGAAGATGGATATATAGTAGGATCAAGAGGTTCGGTTGGTTCTTCATTTGTAGCCAATATGACAGGTATTACAGAAGTAAATTCATTGCAGTCTCATTATAGATGTCCAAATTGCAAATATTCAGATTTTACAGATTATGGTGTGAAAAATGGATTTGATTTACCAGATAAAGACTGTCCTAAATGTGGTCATCCACTTGAAAAAGATGGTATGGATATACCTTTTGAAACTTTCTTAGGATTTAATGGTGATAAAGAACCCGATATTGACTTAAACTTTTCAGGTGAATATCAAGCAAAAGCACATAAATATACAGAAGTAATTTTTGGAAAAGGGACAACATTTAAAGCAGGAACGGTAGGTACAATAGCAGATAAAACTGCTTATGGATATGTAAAAAATTATTTTGAAGAAAGAGAAAAAATATTACCTAGTGCAGAAATTGCAAGAATTGCAGTTGGATGTACAGGTGTAAAAAGAACTACAGGGCAGCACCCAGGAGGTATTATAGTTGTACCAAAAGGAAGGGAAATTTTTGAATTTACTCCAGTACAACATCCAGCAGATGATCCAAATTCAGATATTATTACAACTCATTTTGATTATCACTCTATAGACCAAAACTTATTAAAACTAGATATATTAGGTCATGATGATCCGACAATGATTAGAATGTTGTTTGATTTAACAGGAAAAGATCCAACAAAAATAAAATTAGATGATAAAGAGACTATGAGTATTTTCTCATCAACAGAAGCATTAGGAGTAACACCAGAACAAATAGGTTCTCCAGTAGGAAGCTTTGGAGTGCCAGAGTTTGGAACTAAATTTGTAAGAGGAATGCTTGTTGATACAAAACCAACAACTTTTGCTGAGCTTATAAGTATTTCAGGTTTATCACATGGTACAGACGTATGGCTTAATAATGCACAAGATTTAATTAATCAAGGAATTGTTACATTAAGTCAAGCAATAGGTTGTAGAGATGATAT
Source organism: Candidatus Scatovivens sp. (assembly GCA_045648625.1). Lineage (GTDB taxonomy): Bacteria > Bacillota > Clostridia > TANB77 > CAG-508 > Scatovivens. The sequence continues at coordinate 4,230 of JAZROJ010000018.1, read as the reverse complement.
AATGGTATATTTAATGAAAATGGGATTACCACCAAATTCAGCATTTAAAATAATGGAAACTGTTCGTAAAGGAAAAGCTTTAAAAGATCCAGCAAAATGGGCAGAATATGTAGCTTTAATGAAAGAACACGAAGTGCCAGATTGGTATATTAAATCTTGTGAAAAAATAAAATACATGTTCCCGAAAGCTCACGCTGCAGCATATGTAACAAATGCTTTTAGAATTGCATGGTTTAAAGTACATGAGCCAAAAGCGTATTATACAGCATATTTTTCTATAAGAGCAGATGAATTTGATAGTGAATGGATGATTTTCGGAAAAGAAAAAGTAAAAGAAAAAATGAAAATAATTGAAACAGAAGGAAATGCAGCAACAACAAAAGATAAAAATATGTATTCTATATTAGAACTAGTTTTAGAAATGTATGAAAGAGGTATTAATTTTTTACCAATAGATTTATATAAATCACATAGTACAAAATTTTTAATGGAAGATGATGGAATTAGGCCACCACTTAATAGTATACCAGGACTTGGAACTGTTGCAGCAGAAGGAATTTATCAAGCTAGGTTAGAAGAACCTTTTGAATGTATAGAAGATATGCAATCAAGAGCAAAAATAGGAAAATCTGTAACAGAATTATTAGATAAGTTTGGATGTTTAAAAGGAATGACACAATCAAATCAATTAACACTATTTATGTAAGGAATAGGATAGTTGAAAAAATGAAGTTTGCTATATAAAAATTATTAAAATTTTAGGAGAATATAAATTGAATTTTTTAGTTAATACAGGATTAATCGAATATTTTACTCTAAAAAATATTTTGATATATTTACTTTTAATTAATTTTATAGGATTTGTTTCTATGGGAATAGATAAGTATAAGGCTAAAAAAGGGTATTGGAGAATTCCAGAAGGAACTTTAATAATAATTACTTTGTTAGGTGGAGGGATAGGAACTATTTTTGGAATGCATATATTTAGACATAAAACAAAGAAAATGAAGTTTACAATAGGCTTACCAACCATTTTTGTATCAGAGATAATAATAATTGCATACTTAATATTTAAATATTAAAGAAAGTCTGTAATATAGATGTATGAAGGGTTGTAAAGAAAGTGCGTATGAAGAATTTATAAAAAAAGCCTAAAAAAACCAAAACTATTGATTTTTGAAAAGAAGCATTTTATAATAAAATCATTCTATTCAAAAAATTCAATAGTTTTTTATTCTTTAAAACAATCAAATTTTAAAAAGATATATAAATATGGGGCAATAACAGTAAGTATCAAGATAATACTTTTTTTGTTGTTGCTTTTTTTATTTCAAAACTAGTTCTTAGATATTAATATCTGTAAACTAATTGGATAGATGATAGAAAATTTATAAAAAGGAAGTGATGTACATATAAATTAAAGTAAAAAGCATTGACGTATATTAAGTTTTTAACTTAATAAAAAGCCTTTAAGATATGTTAAAGTAAAAAAATACTTTAAATCTTAAAGGCTTTTTATATTTAATAGGAAAACAATAAATGTTTTTCTTTATTTATATAGTATTCCAATTTTTATTTATATGAATATTTGTAATTTACTTATATATCGCTCTTAATAAATTAAATCATTCATATCGTATAAATTAGGTGTTTTATGAACAAGAAATATTGCAGCTTTTATAGAACCACTTGCAAACATAGCTCTAGAATTTACAGTATGAGTAATTTCTAAACTTTCATTTTCACCAAAGAAAATAACTGTATGTTTACCACATTCATTACCACCTCTAATAGAGTGAATACCAATTTCTTTTTTAGAACGTTTTTCTCTTTTATCATGTCTATTAAATTCATAAACTTTTTCATTATTTAAAGCAGCATTTATACTATCAGCTAATATAAGAGCTGTACCACTAGGAGCATCAATTTTTCTATTATGATGAGTTTCAACAATTTCTATATCAGCATCAGGTAGTTTTTTTGCTACATCTGCTACTAATTTAGATAATAAATTAATTTCGTAAGACATATTAGCAGATTTAAAAATAGGTATAATTTTAGAATATTCTTCAATTTTTGCAAGTTGTTCATTTGAAAAACCAGTAGTTGCAATAACAGTAGGAATATTATTTTTGCAAGCAAATTCTAATATATTAAAAGTAGATTCTGGTATAGAAAAATCAATAATAACATCAGGAATAAGATTAATTTCAAATACATTAGTAAAAACAGGGAAAGAATTATCACCAGTATCTATTTTATCAACTCCACATAAAATTTCTACATCTTGAGTACGAATAATTTCATTAGCAAGTACCTGTCCCATTTTTCCATTACAACCATTAATTAAAATTTTTATCATAATTATTTTGTGCTAGTTTTATTTGCTAACACATCTCCTTAATTTCAAATTTAGGTTTCAAAAACCTATAAAACTATTTTTTTCAATTCTTCTTTTAATTTTTCTTGATTTTTTGCACTCATTTCAAGAAGAGGAAGACGAGGTATACCAACATTAAATCCTAATATATTAAGAGCAGCTTTTACAGGAATAGGATTTACTTCACAGAAAAGAGCATTTACAAGAGGTATAGCTTTTAGCTGAGAATCTATAGATTCTTTTATATTTCCTTTTGAAAAGTTTTCTATAATATTATGAGTATATTCTGGAAGCACATTTGAAAGAACAGATATTACACCAATACCACCAACAGATAGAATAGGTGTAATTTGGTCATCATTTCCAGAATAAATATATAAATTATCTCCACATAAATGAGAAATTTCAGCCACTTGAGATAAATTTCCACTAGCTTCTTTTATAGCAACTATATTTTCTATTTCAGATAGTTTTTGACATGTAGCAGGAGTAATATTAACACCTGTTCTACTAGGTACACTATATAAAATAATAGGTAAAGAAGTTTGTTTTGCTATAGCAGAATAATGTGCAATTAATCCATCTTGAGTAGTTTTATTATAATATGGAGTAACAATTAAAGCTCCATCAACACCAATAGATTCAGCCCATTTTGTCATTTCTATAACACTAGCAGTACAGTTTCCACCAGTACCAGCTATAATAGGAATTCTTTTATTAGCAACATCTACAGCAAATTTGATAGTTTCTTTTCTTTCTTCTAAAGTCATAGTAGAAGATTCTCCAGTAGTACCACAAACTATAAGTGCATCTGCTTTATTTTCAATTTGAAATTCAATTAATTTTTTGAATTCTTCAAAATTTACACCATTTTCATTAAAAGGTGTTACAATGGCTGTTCCACAGCCTTTAAAAATTATTTTCTTCATAAAATACCAATCCTTTCTTATTTCATCGGAAGGAACATGAACAAATACGGAGCACATAAATATGTTAAAATAATAAAATGTGTTCATTTTGTTCTTAATTTTTTTAAATAAGTTATGTAAAAATATAATTATATAAATTTTACGATATTATTATATGCCAAAAAAATGTAAAAATCAATAAAAATTGGTGTTGTAATCAATTTTAAAATGTAGTATAATAAAAAGGTATTTAATATGGGGGTGTATTTGGTTTCGACAGTATTCTAGAAGGATAAATAGCGAGTAGTGGAGATGCCTGGCCACTTAAAAAGGCATAAATTAAAAATAAACGCTGATAATAAAGAATTAGCATTCGCTGCCTAGTTTGCGGCGACGTTCTACTTTTACAACCCACGGTTTAAGATAGGGCGACGATTAGTGGGAAACGAAATTAGTGTTTATCTTTTTATACTAATGGGATTTTATAAAAGATACCTAATATAAATTTTGTTTGTTAAAGATATAGAAGGGAATTTTTTTATAACAAACTGCACTCGGAGAAGTTTATTTGGAAGGGGTATTGGACAGCGGTTCAACTCCGCTCACCTCCACCATTATCAAGCTAAAAACTAAGGTTTTTAGCTTTTTTTTATGCTTTTGAATAACTTTATAAATATTTTGAATAACACTCGTATCAAGCACTTTGTAAGATTTTTATAAAAATAATCTTATATAATCTTATAAAATCTCTACTAATACAAAAATATGTGATATAATCTAATTGATAAATAGTAATTTGTTACTTAAGAATAGAAAGTATATTTTAAAAAAATATATAAGGAGAATAGTAATGAGTAGAATATTAAAAATAGAAAAAATAAAAAAATGTTATGGCAGCAAAAATAATATAACTAAAGCAATAGATGATATTTCTTTTGATGT
>JAZROJ010000017.1:0-6733 GCA_045648625.1 Candidatus Scatovivens sp. | reverse complement strand
AGATTATTTAAATAAAAACTATAATTTGAAAAGAACAAAGTTGGAGGTATATATGGAATCAAAGGTAAAGAAAGTTGCAATACTTACAAATGGAGGAGATGCTCCAGGTTTAAATGCTGTTATAAGAGCTATAGTAAAAACAGCTAGAACATATGGTATTGAATGTTATGGATTTATAGAAGGATATAAAGGATTATTAGAAAACAACTATGTAAAATTAGATTTACAATCTAATGCATCTGGTTTATTAACAAAAGGTGGTACAGTAATAGGTACTTCAAATGCTACAAATGTTTTTAATTATAAAATAGTAAATGAAGATGGAAGTGTAGAATATAGAGATTTATCAGATGCATGTGTTGAAAATATTAAAAATGCAGGATTTGATTGTATATTTACTTTAGGTGGAGATGGAACTCAAAAATCAAGTAGAGATTTTTCTTTAAAAGGAGTAAATTGTATAGGTGTTCCAAAAACAATAGATAATGATGTTGCTCACACAGACATGACATTTGGATATAACACAGCTGTTTCAATAGCTGCTGAAGCTTTAGATAGATTGCATACAACTGCAGAATCTCATCATAGAATTATGGTATTAGAAGTTATGGGAAGATATGCTGGTTGGTTAGCTTTAGAATCAGCTATTGCAGGTGGAGCTGATGTTGCTTTAATTCCAGAAATACCATATGATATTCAAAAAGTAGTTGAAAAAGTAAATGAAAGAAGAGCTAGAGGAAAAGAATTTACAATAGTTGTTGCTTCAGAAGGTGCTATTCCAAAAGATGGTACTATTACAGTTAAAAGAACATTAGATGATGGAAAAGGCTTAGACAATATCCGTTTAGGTGGAGTTGGTGAAAAAATAGCTAATGAATTAGAAGAATTAACAGGAATGGCTGCTAGAAATACAACTTTAGGTTATGTACAAAGAGGAGGAGCTCCATCAGCTTTTGATAGAATATTATCTACTAAATATGGTGTAAAAGCTATGGAACTTGCTATGGAAGGAATATTCAATGTATTAGTAACTTATAGAGATGGAAAAATGGGTTATGTAACATTAGAAGATGTTGTTGGAGCAAATACAGAAGTAGGAGCTGCCTCTGGAAATACTAAAGAAAGTAACATAAAAAGAATTCAAATGGATGATGATTTAATAAAAGTTGCTAGAAGCTTAGGAATGAGCCTAGGAGATTAAAAATAAAAACTTTATCATAAAATAGAACCTCTCTAATATATTGTAATATTAGAGAGGTTTTTTATGGTTAATTTAGCAGTTGTTAATTTAAAAACAGTAATAAAAAAAATGATAAAAACTACTATAAAAATAATATGTATATTAATTATTGTTTTTATGATAAAAAAAGTTGTGTCATTATTTAAAACTGAAAATTATATAGAGAAAATACTATCAAATTTTTCTTTGAACTATGAAAAAATCTTAGATAATACAGTTGCTGTTTTTGGATATATGAATAAAAATGAAATAAAAAAGGAAAGTGGGCTAAAGAAAATATTGGTATCAGAGTTAACTATTTTTAGTGCAGAAGAAGAGAAATTGATGGAGGCAGAAAATCAAGAAGAAGTATTGGAGTTTTCAAATGAGGAAAATATTAAAGATAAAGAAATGGATTCAAACAATGATGCAGAGTTAGCTCAAAAAACTGATAATGAGGAAGAAGTAAGTATGGAAGAAATTCCTTTTTCTCTTCCAACAAAAGTAATAGAGCAAAACAACAAAAAAGATACATTTACTAATAATTATGGGAGTGTAAAAATTAAAAATGAATCCAAATATCCTTTAACTGCAGAGATGATAACACCAAATGTTGAGTTTTTAAATAAAAAAGATATTATTATTTATCATACTCATACTTGTGAAAGCTATACTCCTACAGCTACGACACAATATCAACCTAGTGGGAATTTTAGAACAATTGATTTAAATTTTTCTGTTGCTAGAGTGGGAAAAGAGCTTGCAGGATTTTTAAAACAAAAGGGATTGAATCCTTTACAAGATGTAAGTTATCACGATTACCCAGCATATAGTGGTTCATATACGAGAGCACTATCAACAATTACAAATGTGTTATCTAAAAATCAAAACACACAGATGGTAATAGATTTACACAGAGATGCTTTGGGGAGCAATAGTGCTTATGCTCCATCAGTGCAAATTGGTGAAGAAACTTGTGCTCAATTAATGTTTGTAATTGGAACTGATGGTGGAGGATTAAATCATCCTAACTGGTTAAATAATTTTAAGTTGGCAATAAAAATCCAGGAAAAAGCAAATGAAATGTATCCTGGATTATTTAAACCTATTATATTAAGAAATTCGAGATATAATCAACATGTAACTTCTGGTGCATGCATTATAGAAGTAGGGGCTACGGGAAATACTTTAGAACAGTGCAATAATAGTATGAAATATTTAGCTAATGTTTTGGCAGAGGTATTGAAATAATAAAAATAAATTTTGAATTACAGTAATAAATTAAATCATTGGTATTATTATATTTTTATAAAAATGAAATGATGAATGCAAGCGGAGAAACATTAGAAATAATTAAATTCTAGAAATGAAGGAGCCCAAATTCCTTTGGGGAGTGTCATTTCTAGAATTTTATAATTTCTTTGTTTTGGAGTGCAGCCGAAGAGAGTAGTTTTTATAAAAATATAATAATACCAAGTGATTAATTATTTTAAATTTCAATAACTTTATGAGTATAATCTAAGTTTGCTAAAGGTTCTTTTTCAAACCCTAAAGTATATACATTTGTTGAAAATATATCTTTTAACATCATATTTCGTAAAGTAGTATTATTGCAATTTTCCATAAATTTTTTTACAGAGACTATAATATTTAATTTTGGATTTGCCTTTGATATTGCTGAAATCATTTTTTTGCCATTTTTATTAAAACCTAATACACGTATATAAGGAGTAGTTTTTTTAGATGCTAGAATATCTTTTTCTGTTATATTTAGTAAAGCATATAATAAAATTCTTTGTATGCGTGTTTGGGTATAACGTTTTGATTTTATATTATTAATTAATTCTTCTAAATTGTTGCTAATATTAGCAGCTGATTTTATTTTATTTTCTAAACCTTCTGAAACATCTGGCAATTCTGCTATTTCTTGAAGTGTTAATCTTCTTAAAGTATAAATAATTTCTTTTTCAAAAACAGATAAATCATAAACTATTTTTTTGTTTTCTTTTTGTTCTTCCAAAAGTTCATAAGTTTCAAATGGAACAACATAATGAATATTTTTGTTTTGTTTTAACATTGTTCTAATAGCTGTTGCACTTGCAATTCCATTTTTTACATTATTACTATTATAATCACTATAATCACGCTTGATAGTTAGTGGTTGTATTTTACTTTTTTGTTTTTTTAAAGCTTTTAAATATTCGATACCAAGAATGTTATTTGGATTATTTAAAATGTCAGAATATTTTTTGGATGAGCCAAAATATTGTGAAATAGCAAGTTCTCTAGCTTTGGGATATGAAAGTCCAGATCTTATTTGCGCATTAATCAAACTTGAAAACTCTTTTGGTTCATTATAAAGAACATTTGCAATTTCATTTAAAGGTGCTAAATCACCAATTTCACTACCAAAAGATACAAAATCTACTATTTTTAGTGAATTTAGAATTTTGATAGCACCGGTCAGCAAAATTTTCAGCACTAGATAAAGCATATACTGTAGGTAGCTCTATTACTAAATCAATCCCTGCTTTTAAAGCCATTTCTGCCTTTGTCCATTTGTCTACTAAACTTGTATCACCACGTTGAACAAAATTTCCACTCATAACTGCTATTGTAAAATCAGTTTTTGTTAATTGTTTTGATATTTCAAAATGTCTTATATGTCCATTGTGAAAAGGGTTGTATTCAGATATAATTCCTAAAACTCCGTGCCAAATAAAATCACCTCCAGTATTGTAAAATTTACTAATTACTGTTATAATATCATATGTAAAAAAAAAATACAATTTAAAATATGTTATATTTAATTATTTTATTGTAAAAAGATAAAGGAAAAATTATGAAAAAAGTTTTAATTTATACAGATGGAGCTTGTTCAGGAAATCCTGGTCCTGGCGGATGGGGAGCTATTTTGATGTATGGAGATGTAAAAAAAGAAATTTCAGGAGCGCAAAAAAATACTACAAATAATATTATGGAAATAACTGCAGTATTAGAAGCTTTAAAACTTCTAAAGGAAGAATGTGAAGTAGAAATTTATAGTGATAGTGCTTATGTTGTAAATGCTTTTAATCAAAAATGGATTGAAAATTGGCAAAAAAATAATTGGAGAACAGCTAGTAAAGATCCTGTTAAAAATCAAGAACTATGGGAAGAATTATATAATTTAACATTAAAACATAAAGTAAAATTTATTAAAGTAAAAGGTCATAGTTATAATGAATGGAATAATCGTTGTGATTTTTTAGCAACTAGTGCAATTAAAGAATTATAAAAATAAATAAAAGAAAATGGAAGGAAAAAAATGAAAGTAAGTGAATTTAATTATGAATTACCAGAGGAATTAATAGCTCAATTTCCTTATGAAAAAAGAGATGAAGCAAGATTAATGGTATTAGATAAAACCAATCAAAATATAGAACACAAAGGTTTTAAAGATGTAATTGATTATTTAAATCCAGGAGATTGTTTAGTAATTAATAATACAAAAGTTATACCTGCAAGACTTTATGGAAAAAAAGATACTGGGGCAAATGTAGAATTTCTATTACTAAAAAGAATAGAAGGTGATATCTGGGAAGCTATGGTAAGACCTGGTGGAAAAGTAAGACCAGGAACAAAAGTAAGATTTGGAGATGGCCTTTTAGAAGCAGAAGTTTTAGATATTTTAGAAGGTGGAAATCGTAAAGTAAAATTCATATATGAAGGTATATTTAACGAAATTTTAGACAAAATTGGTTTAATGCCTCTACCACCATATATTAAAGAAAAATTAAAAGATAAAGATAAATACCAAACAGTTTATGCAAAATATGATGGTTCAGCTGCTGCACCAACAGCAGGATTGCATTTTACAGAAGAATTATTACAAAAAATAAAAGAAAAAGGTATAGAAATAGCTAATGTAACATTACATGTTGGAATTGGAACATTTAGACCTGTAAAAGTTGAGAATATTGAAGAACATCAAATGCATTCAGAACATTATTATATAAAGAAGGATGATGCAGATAAAATAAACAAAGCTAAAAAAGAAGGCAAAAGAGTTATTGCAGTTGGAACTACTTCTTGCAGAGTATTAGAATCTGTAGCTGATGAAAATGGAATGATGAAAGAAATAGAAGGAGATACAAGCATTTTTATTTATCCGGGATATAAATTTAAATGCATTGATAGTTTAATTACAAATTTCCATTTACCAGAGTCTACACTTATAATGCTAGTATCAAGTTTAGCTGGAAGAGAATTTGTAATGAAAGCCTATGAAGAAGCGGTGAAGGAAAGATACAAATTTTTTAGTTTTGGAGATGCAATGATTATTTTATAATAAAACATACGTATAAAAAAGGACAATATGTCCTAACAACTAACGTCCCCAAAAGGACAAAGGAGGAAAAATGAAACAAGCAATTACTTATGAATTATTACATGTGGATAAAAATTCTGGAGCAAGAAGAGGTGTTATTCATACACCACATGGAGATATTCAAACACCTATATTTATGCCTGTTGGAACACAAGCAACTGTTAAATCAATGACACCAGAAGAATTAAAAGAAGATGTACAAGCTCAAATAATTTTATCAAATACATATCATTTATTTTTAAGACCAGGACATGAACTTGTAAAAGAGGCTGGAGGGCTTCACAAATTTATGAATTGGGATAGACCAATTTTAACTGATAGTGGTGGATTCCAAGTGTTTAGTTTAGGTGCTCTTCGAAAAATTAAAGAAGAGGGAGTTGAATTTCGTTCTCATCTAGATGGTAGTAAAAAGTTTATAAGCCCAGAAATTGCTATGGAAATAGAAGAAGCATTAGGTGCTGATATTATAATGGCTTTTGATGAATGTTGTCCATATCCTTCAGATTATGAATATACTAAAAAATCAATGGAAAGAACTACTAGATGGGCAGCAAGATGTAAAGAAGCTCATAAAACTGTTGATAAACAAGGTTTATTTGGAATTATTCAAGGTGGTTTTTATAAAGATTTAAGAGAAAAATCTGCAAAAGATTTGATTGAATTAGATTTTCCTGGATATGCAATTGGTGGAATAAGTGTAGGAGAACCTAAAGAAGAGTTTTTAGAAATTCTTAAACATACAGCACCTCTTATGCCAGAAGATAAACCAAGATATTTAATGGGAGTAGGTTCACCAGATTATTTAATAGAAGCAGCTTTAGCAGGAATTGATATGTGTGATTGCGTACTTCCAACAAGAATTGCAAGACATGGAACTGCTATGACAACTTATGGAAAAGTTGTTGTAAGAAATGCAGCTTATGAAAAAGATTTTACTCCATTAGATCCAGAATGTGATTGTTATGCTTGTAAAAATTATACAAGAGCATATATTAGACATTTAATAAATACAAAAGAAATTTTAGGAGTAAGACTTTTATCAATTCACAATTTAAGATTCTTGACTAAATTAATGGATAGGGTTAGAATAGAAATAGAGAATGATAATTTACTAAACTTTAGAGATGAGTTTTATAAAAAATATG
>JAZROJ010000016.1:0-10089 GCA_045648625.1 Candidatus Scatovivens sp. | reverse complement strand
TATAAAGATTGGTTTATCTTTTTCTATAGAAGACCTGGTTTTACAATCGAAGTAGGGCTTGGCGAAAATCCTATTCCTATTTCCCAATTTGCTGGAATTTACAGAGAAAATTTAGGAATTTTAATTCAAGGAATGGTATTGCAATAGTTGTACAAAAAGAGCACTTATAACACATTGTATTATTTATTTCAATATGTTTATGTGCTCTTTATTTATTCTCATACATCTTTATTTTAATAAAATTTATGTACAATAAATATTCATAATATATTTTTAAAATTATTTAGACAAATATATATCTTCTTCTCTTTCAAATCCATCATTTGAATAATATTCGTAAGTTCCATTTGTATATTTAAGAACAGAACCTTGTGTTGCTTTATCTAATACATCTTCAGGAATATTAACTTCCTCAAATTCAATTTTAGATATCTCTGTTAAATCCCATAAAAATCGATTATCTCCCAGCTCTTCTCTTACCACATACAAATGACCTTCTTGTCTGTATTTTTCTAGTTTTTCATTCTGTTTATCTATTATTTCTTTTGCCATTTTTGTTATTTCTTCTTGTAATTCTTGAGTAGCAAATTTATCAATTATATATTTACCATCTTCTATTTTAAAAACATCATTTGTTCCAATTTCTTTAGGCATATCATTTTTGCTTATTCCAATTTCTTTTATTTCATTATTTTCTACTTTTAATACACTATAAGTATCATTGTCATAATGTTGCTTATTATTTGACCAATATGTCTTTTGGCTATCTTTTACGAAGTACAATATATCTTGACTAAAGTTTTGTTCTGCATATTTTAAAATAACCTCTTCAAAATTCCATCTTATAGAATTTTCATTTGCGGTTGTTACTTTATTTTTTGACAATATTTCTTCTATTATAGGATTTTCCAACTTTGTTTTATCTAAATTTTTTTCTAAATAATTAGCTAATTCTTTTATAAAATTTTGCACTAAATTATTCTCCTTTAAACCGATTTAAAAAATTATTTTCTAAATTTAAATTCAATAAATAATCACTCCTTTATTTTGTTTTTTTGAATTGGAAATCTACTATTGATAAATAGTAGTAAGAATTAAATTGGGAGTGATTATATATTATTTTATAGCTCTTTACAATAGTTTTTGTAAATTTTCATTTATTTTTCATAACTTTCACCTGTAGCATAGTCAATTACTATTCCTGGTTGAACATTGTAGCAATATACGTTAAAGCAAATTCCTTGTCCATTGTCTTCAATAGACCATGCTTCCATTTGTACACCACTTGCTAATTTATTATCTCCTTCAAATATTGGAGTTACCCTATAGAGTACATGATTATTTTTATTTGTTTTAATATATCCTGCAACAAGATTTTCAAAATATAGCATTCCTTCTGTATTTAAATATCTTGTTCCTGTAATCAAATTATTTTTATTATCATTTTCTGCTGAAAGCTGCCATCCAATCAAATGACAACGATTATATAAATATTTGTCCTTAATTAAATTATCATATCTTTTTTGAACCCAACCAGAAAGATCTTTAATATTTCCTATATCTCCACGCTCTTCATCTTGTTTGGGCATTATTGCTTTACAAATATTTGCATAAGCTACTCCACTTCTTTCTAATTTATCCCAGTCACTATATTTTTCAAAAGGTTCGGTAGTATAATCATCTTCAGTAAAATATGGAATATTATTATTTAATTCTACATACGGACTAGATATATATTCTGGAATAGTTGATAAATCAAATGTTATAGTTTCATTTGATTCTATATTTTCATCTATTATTATATTTTCACTTATTGATATGTTTTCTATATTATTGTCTGAAATTTCTGTGTCTGTAGTTAAATATCCACTAATTACGATACATATAACTACTAATATTTCAAGAATTATTTGCCAAATATTTTGTCTTTTCTTTCTTCTATTTCTTCCCATACTATACCCCTTTTAATATTTTAATTATATTATCATATAAATAATTCTTGGACAAGATTTTCTATTTAAAAACAAATGAAGTGAACAAATTCGGGGTTCACTTCATTTCATAACTATCATATTTAACTTTCTTTCGTTATTTCCAGATTTTTTTCTTGACCATCTTTTATATAATTTACTTGTACTCCTCTATGTTTCTCTTTGTAATATTCAGAAACATATCCTTTAGGAATTATTTCTATAATGTCTTCAAAATCATCTAATTCTAAAAATTTTCTAATAGTATCTCTTTCTTCTTTGGTTTGTATCGGTGTATCATAAAAATACAAAAGCATTGTTAAATCATCAGACATATTTTTACTATATTTCTTTTCATAAAAATATGAATATCCATCATGTATTTTTTTATAGTTTTCTTGTTTTAATTCATCTGATAAATTCTCATATAAACCTACGGAATTAATAGAAGTAATTAATTTATAAACTTCATCAATATTATTATCAATCTCTAACAATTCAGAAATTATTAAACTTTGATTATCATAAAATTTATATTCTCTAAGTATATCCTCTGATATAATTTCAGCTAAAGCATATGCATAATTCATATAAGAATTATAAGATTCATTATTTCTTTCATAAGATTTTTCTTCTAAATACTCTTCCAAATATTCCCTTGTAAATAACTCATTTATTGTTTCAAAAAATATATTTTTACAAATTTTCTTAGCTGAACAAGTAAATTCTTCTACTAGCTCTATTTTACTATTTTTTTTGCTTTCTAAATTTTTTGCAAATATATCCATAGTTGTACTAAAAGTATTTTTTGATATTAAATGATTTAGTTCATGAAAATATACTTCTTTACTTGCAGAAGAAAACGCAAATACTTCTTCATTATATTTAGATGAAATTGCATCATTATCAACTTTTTCATATATATTGATTTTATTTAATAATGTAACATAATCTCCAGCAATATTTTGATATTCTATTTTGGGATTATTTAATTGATACTTACCATTTTTTTCATTAAATAAATACTTTTTATTATAGCATACATCCAAATTCTTTATTCTTTTTAATGTTTCACTTAAATCAATATATTCAATGTTTTCTTCAATTTCTTTTTGTAGAACTTTGTTTATAAAATCTTTTTCTTGTTCATTTATATTGTTATTTTCCATCAAAACTAATCTAATATTTTCATAAGTATAATTCCTATTATTGATATTAGATTTGAAATTTTTTTCAATATTATATTTAATTACAAATTTGCTTTTATCTGGAATCATATTAAAAATAATTCCCATTATAAAAACTACTGCAAAAATTACTATTTGAATTTTTAAAACCCATATTAAAAAATAAAAAGGTCCTTTTCGAACCTCTTCATTTTTATCTTTTTGTATTTTTGCAATTTCTTTAAAGTTTTTCATAAATTCACCTAAAAATAGTTTTATTATTTTTCTGCAGAAATACTAAATGTCTTATGCTCAATTTTTTCTTCTGGACTAAAAGTAAAACCATTAAAAATAAAAGCTATAGTTACAACTACCATAGTTACAACTAATTCTACTTTTAAAGCGATACTTAATAAATCACATGTTTTTTCTAAGTTAATAATTTCTCTTTCTTCTTTTTCGATTGGATAAAGTTTTTCATTTACTTTGTTTATAGGATTTTCTTTTGTATAAATTTTTTTATTTAAATTTTCCATAAAATCCCTCCAGCCGTAATTATAGCACACTTTTTCTGTAAAGTAAATACTTTATGTAAATTATCTTCTTTTTCTTATTCTTTTTTATATTATTAACTATAAATTATTTTTTAATCATATTTAAACTAGAAATCTCTAGACTTATTACATCTAGAGATTTCTAATTAACATTTTGTCCTTGTTTTATCCAAACAGAAACACTTCCATCTTTACAATAAAAAATTCCATTTCCCTCATTATCAACATATACAGTTTCACTTAAATTTCCTGTACAATCATAAAACACTGTATTTGCTAATTTTTTACCTACATTCATTTGTATACAACCACCGTTTTTATTTGACATTACAACAGCTACACCTGAGTTAGGGTGATCATAATCACCATTTCTTGAAAAACCAATTATATGTTTATCATTAAAATAATCTATTTGATCTCCATAAGCAAAATATTTTCTAACTTTTAATAAAATATCTAACATATCCTTTTTAGGTTCAACATTTTCCTCTGAAATACCATAATAATCTCCATAAAAAACACACGGAAATCCTTCTTTTCGAAGCAAAATCAAAGAATATGCCAGTGGCTTAAACCAGTCTAATACCCAGGATTCCAAAGCTTGTCCGGGCTCTGTATCATGATTATCTACAAAAGTTACTGCTTTTTCTGGATTTGTTTTTAATAAAGTTCCTTCTAATATTTGACTCATATCATATGCACCATTACTAATAGAAGCTCTATATAAATTATAATGTAAAGGAACATCAAATAAAGACATAATTCCTTCTGTTTTGTTTATGTATTCATTTATAACATCTATATTATAACTCCAATATTCCCCTACGGAAAATATTTTTCTGTCAAATTCTTGATTTAAAAACTTTAACCAATCTACAAAAAAATCTTTTCTTATGTGTTTAACTGCATCTAATCTGAAACCATCAACATTAGTTTCTTGTAAATACCATTTCCCCCATTTTTTTAGTTCATTTACAACATCAACATTGTTTAAGTCTATATCTGCTCCCATTAGATAATCATAATTTCCGTTCTCTTTGTCAACTTCTTCATCCCAATGTTTTCCATAAAACTTATATATAGCAGATTTTCCAGCATTTTCATCCCAATCGACACCATGAAAATGAGTCCAGTTCCATTTAAAATCTGAATATTGATTTCCCCTTCCTGGGAAATTATATTTTGTCCAAACTCTAATAGGTTTTGCTTCTGATAAACTTACATTTCTATTTTGAGAATCATCTTCTATTGCTATAACTTCTTCTGTTTCATCTGCTCCCATTTTGTGATTCAAAACAATATCAGCCAAAACTTTTATATTATTCTCTTTTAACACTCTTATTGCATTTTGATATTCTTCTTTTGTTCCATACTTTGTAGGAATTGTATCTTTTTGATAAAACTCTCCTAAATCATATAAATCATATACGGCATAGCCTACATCATTTACTCCACCAGCGCCTTTGTATGACGGTGGAAGCCATAAATGTGTAATTCCTATATTTTCTAAATGTTTAGCATTTTCTGCAACTTTATTCCATAGCATAGAATCATTAGATAAATACCATTCAAAATATTGCATCATCGTATGATTGCTAGCCAAATTTATCACTCCTATTTTTTATTATTTTTTGATTTTTGTACATGATATGCTGTTTCAATTAAAACTTTATCTGGTATAATTTTTGAAGCAAACTTTGAAAGTTTAATAGTAAAGCCTGGTAAAATTACTTCTCTATTTTTTAACATTTTATCTATTGCGTATTTTGCAACATATCTACTACTCAAACCTTTTAATGCAAATCGTACTCCAGCCACATCATTAAATTCTGTTTTTACTGGTCCTGGACAAAGTACACTAATTTGCACATTAGATTTCTTTTTCTTAAGCTCTTTTTTTATTCCTCTAGTTAAAGCTACTACATAATTTTTAGTTGCATAATAAGTCGCCATCAATGGTCCTACCATAAAACCTGCTATTGAAGCTACATTTAAAATATGACCCTTATTTTTTTTCGTCATCTCTTGCAAATATAATTTTGTAAGTATATGTACTGCTGTTATGTTGGTTTCTATCATATTTAATTCTTTTTCTAAATCTGTTTCTATAAAATCTCCAAATAATCCAAAACCAGCATTATTAATTAAAATGTCTATATCTTTATGTTCTTCATATAATTTATAGCAATTTTCTAATTTACTTACATCTAAAGATACCACTTCTACATTTGTATTTAGTTCTTTTTTTAAATCTTCTAATAATTCTGTTCTTCTAGCTACAATTACTAAATCATATCCTAAACTTGATAAATATTTAGCCATTTCTTTGCCTATAC
This sequence comes from Candidatus Scatovivens sp., assembly GCA_045648625.1. Taxonomy (GTDB): domain Bacteria; phylum Bacillota; class Clostridia; order TANB77; family CAG-508; genus Scatovivens. The sequence goes on along the minus strand of JAZROJ010000016.1, from coordinate 4,063 downwards.
CAGAAGAAGCACCTGTTATTAAAGCTTTCATTATACCTCTTTTCACTATATTTTTTTAATTTTCTTTTATTAATCTAAGTAGCTCTTCTTTATGATTCATAATAGTATCATAACCAGTTTTTATTAATCTATCAATGTCATCTATTTTTAACAAACTCGCTCCTAAAGCATCTATTTCTATTGCTAAATCAGCTTCTTTTTGAGCTTTTCTAACTTCATTTAAAGAAAAAATATCTACCGCCCTCAGAAGAACTGCAAAAATATCTTCTTTAGGTTCATATTCATCAATTTTAAAGCTTAAAGCCAACACTTTATCAGCTCCCATATCTTTTAAAATATGTACTGGCAAATTGTTTTTAGTTCCTCCATCAATAAAATTATAATTTTTATAATTGCATGGAGTAAAAATTCCTGGAAAAGACATACTTGCCCTTGTTGCTATAGCAATTGGTGCATCATAAATATAATCTATATTTTCATTTTTAAGATCCATATTTTTAGATAAAAAAACACATTCTTTTGTTGTAATAGTGTCTACCGATATAATAGCATATGGTATTTGTATTTGATTCATATTTGTTATACTTTTATCTGAGGATGCAATTCTTACTAAATTTTCTATATTTTCTCCTGGCACCAAACCTTCGACTTGTGCTGTTCCTGTAGTAATATATGTCACTCCAGCTTTTAATATTGGGCGCTTTTTTATATTTGTAAGCATTTTATAATATTCCATTGTTTTTTCTTTAATCTCTTCTGGTTTATAACCCATAGCATAAAATGAAGCAAATATGCTTCCTGAACTTGTTCCAGATAAAAAATCTATTTTTATACCTAATTCTTCCAGTGCCTTTAAAGCTCCTATATGTGCTACTCCTTTTAGTCCTCCACCAGCTAATGCAACACCTAATTTCATTTATTTTATATCTCCTATAGCCTTTTTCACTTATATTATATCTATAAAATTTGAAATTGTATAGATTTTATAAAATTTTTGTTAAATTAATGAGGCTCGTCTTTTGTTCTATGCGCCAATTTTACAAAGTAAAATTGTGTACAAATATTGGCGAAGCCTTTATATTATAGAATTTCGGAGGAATTTCCTATAATATAAAAAAATACCTTATCTATTTGATAAGGCACTTTCTTTATTTAAATAAGCTCCATTCTACTCTCATAAAATCTTGCAATCAATTCATCTAACTCCACACTTATTTGATATATCTTTGAGTAGTCTTCTCCATCTGATATACTCTTATTTAATTTATTCCTTAGTTCACAAATTTTATCATCTAACATAATACCACTCTCCCTTTCAAATATTCTCTTTTGTATATTTTAAAAATAACATATTATTACACCAAAGTCAATAAACTCGCACCATTTGAGTTATTTTTCGATTGACATTTTTCGACTTTTTCTATCTTGTTCCGTCTTTTTATTATCCTAAATTGTTTTATCCAATAATTTATTGCTTTTTTTGATAACAAAACAGTAACCGATAAAAACACAACAACTGACAAAACTTGTGATATTCTATAACCAAAAAACATCAAACTATCTACTCTTAATGGTTCTAAAAACATTCTTACTCCAGAATATAATACCAAATATCCGTAAAAAATCTGTCCCATAAATTTTCTGTTGGACTGAGTTTTTCTTAAAATTATAAATATAATTAAATTTGCTATTGATTCATATAAAAAAATAGGATGAACTTCTATAAAATCCCTTCCATCAAATATTCTCATTCTTAAAAAAGATGTTGTTTCATATCCAAAAGCTTCTATATTAAAAAAATTCCCCCATCTTCCTATACATTGTGCCAACGCCACAAAAGGTGCTATGTAATCTAAAAAATCTAGAGGATGTTCTCTATATTTTTTACACATTTTAATAATAACACAAATTCCTACAATTAGCGCTCCATATATAGCTAGTCCACCATCTCTTATATTAAATATTTGCATAGGATTTAATAAATAATATTTTATGTTAAAAATAACATAATATAATCTTGCTCCAAAAATCCCGAAAACAATAGAATAAAGCAGAGTTTCTAATAAGCAATCTCTTTTTATATAATAATTATCTTCACTTTTTAAACAGAAATATACAGCTATTAATATTCCCAAAACTATGCAAATTGCATAACTGTAAATATCTACTCCCAAAAAAGTAAACGCTATTTTAGAAACTCTAAATCTAAAACCAAGTTCTGGAAAAGTAATAATATTCATATTTAATATCATTCCTTCCTTGCCTTTGCATTTTTGCTATGCTTAAGGCATAAATTTTTATTAAATTTTATAAGTCATTTCTCTTAATTAGGATTTATAATAGAAACGACTTTTTTATCATTGTTAAAAACATCTTTTAGCACTTTTTGAATATATTCTTTATTAACACTTTCAAATTCTTCAAAATATTCAAAAGAATTAATATTCCTAAAATAGTTTACAACCAAATTGTTACAAATTGTCGAAATATTATTATAATCTTTTACAAATTCTCCATAAATTTTTCTTTTTGTTATCTCAAATTCTTTTTCATCTATTCCATTTATTTTAATTTCTTCTATTCGATTTTCAATTTCTTTAATAACATCATCAACAAAATTAGTTTGACATTGGATTAATAAATGTGCATAATTTTGAGTAAATTCATAACTCACAGATGGTTCATTTAATATTTTTCCATCTTCATATAATTTTTGAAAAAATTTTGAACTTGTACCAAAAAGAATACTACAAATAATATTAAGAGCAATATCTTTTTTTACTTTAGTTACACTTCTGTCATTATCTTTAAAACCAAGTATAAAACAAGGCATACTTATATCCATATTTTTTTCGATTCTTTTTTGAGAAATATTTTCTGGCTCATCATTATAAATTCTTTTTATACTTTTAGAATTTTGTTTTAATGTAATTCTGTTCTTAATTTCTTCAATAATTTCTTTTGGTTCAAAATCACCAGAAACAACTATTACCATATTATCTGGTCTGTAAAAAGAGTCATATATTGTATACAATTTTTCTTTATCAATTTGTGCTATAGACTCTTTTGTTCCCGCAATATCTATATTGATTTCATTATTTTCATACATACATTTTATAGCATTCATATATAAAGCCCACTCTGGATAATCTTGATACATCATAATTTCTTGTTCAATAATCCCTCGTTCTTTTTCTACATTTTCATCTGTAAAATATGGATTTTGCACATAATCCATAAATTCATCTAAAGCTTCATAAAAATTGTCTGTGCACTCAAATAAAAAAGAAGTATGATTGTTTGTTGTATAAGCATTAGCATCAACACCTAGTGAAGATAAAACATCTAAACTATTAGTACCATTTTTTTGTTCAAATAATTTATGTTCTAAATAATGGGCAATTCCATCTGGAAGTACTGTTAAAATCTTTTCTCCTGGAGCATAGAATTTATTATCTATTGATCCAAAATTAGCACTCCAAACAATATATTTTTTTGTTGTTTTTTTAGGCAAAACCATTATTGTCAAACCATTATCTAATTTTTCAATATAAAGTTTTTCTTTGATTTTATCATTTTCTATTATTTGCACTATCTTTTCTCCCTATAAAACTTATTTTTTATTGCGCTTAATTTTATGAACGCAAGAAATAAATTGTATTTAAATGAACAGAATTTGCAATTTCTATAATTTGCTCTCTTGTTACATTTTCAATCTTTTCAATATATTCTTCTATAGTCATATTCATTTTAGAAATTTCTTGACCTATATAATAAATAATTTCCGTGTCTTGTTCTTCTTCTACACTCTTCAAAGATGAAATTAAATATGTTTTACTATTTTGAATGTCTTCATCTGTAAATTCACCATTTTTTATATTTTCTAATTGTTCTTTTATAATTTTTACTGCCTTTTCATAATTTTCAATCTGAATTCCACATCTTATAAAAATATTCATTTTTTGTTTTACAAATGTACTTCTTGCAGAATATGCTAACCCAGCTTTTTCTCTTACATTTTGGAACATCATTGAATTTGCTCCATCTCCTAAAATAGCATTAT
>JAZROJ010000015.1:0-17266 GCA_045648625.1 Candidatus Scatovivens sp. | reverse complement strand
TATTGTTATTGATATAGTATTTTTTATTAATTCATTATTTTCATAATAATATTGATATATAGCACATTCATCAGCATTTTTTAAAGTCTTATATATATCTTTTAAAGACATTTTTTCTAACTTTTCTTGTATCTCTTTTTTTATTGATTTTTGAGTTTCATTATCACATAAAATATTTTCAATTGTATATTCACCTTTATTTATAAATCTATTTTTAACTAATTTTACATAATTTTCATCTTTCTCAAAAATATCTATTAATTTATTAAAATCTGTTTCTAAAACTTCTAAATTTGTTTTAAATTTTCGACCTGATTTTAATTTTAATGTTAATGAAATTGTAGATGTTGGCTCATATTTTTCATCAGTTCTGACACTCTTAGTTTCTACAATTTCTGAATATGGATCTGTCAAATATATTTCTTTAGTTGTCATTTCTTTTTCTGTATCTTTTTTATACATCTCTTGTACTAAAATACTAGAATTAAACAATGTATTTATAATTTCTTCATCTTCAAAATAATATCCTATCTCATCAAATAATTCTCTATAATAATACCAACTTCCACTAGAATAATTTCTACAATTATTTACTGAAACTGCCACAATATCTTGTTTATCTATTTTTTTAACTGGTAAATTTTTTCTTATAAAACCAGCTCCTAAACAAATTCCTTGTGTTACTAATAAAATAGCTATTAAACTAGGTATTGATACTTTTAATGACACTTTTCTTTTTACAATAAAATCAAAAATAAAGTAATATACACAAATTAATGACAGTAAAAATATTATATATTCTAAATCTGGTTCCATTATATTTATCAAAATAATCATTGGTAACATTGTTAGTGCTTTTACAATTAGATGAATTTTTATGTTTGAGAAAGATTCTTCTGTATTTTCCATTTTTCTTTTTTGTAATAAATATATTCCTATTCCAAAATAAAGCACACTAAGTACACTCATTTTTACTAAACTATCGCTTGAATATATATCTTCTGAAGTTCCAGTAAAAACTATAGATATTAATCTATATGGCATTGTATAAGAATTTTCTTCTTTAAATACATTTTCATTAAGTTCTTTATTTTCTACTATAAAATTGCATTCAATGTCATTTGAAAAATCATTATAACTGTCTATGCAAAATGGAACTAAAAATAAAATTAATAATGTTATAGCAACTTGTGTTAAAAAAGTTCCTGAAACAGTCATAGCTAAATTTGTAGTAATAAATACAAATATATACGATGCCCACATTAGAATAAAAATATCTGAAATCATTTTTGTAAATACAAATAATTCTACAAAAACGGCGTCACATATTACTAATATTAGTGCTGTTATAAATTGCATTAATGTAATTAATATTATTCCTCCAATTGTATTAGTTACAAAAATAGTTTTTCTATTTATTGGCATAGAGTTTATAAAATCAACACTATTTTTTTTGTAAACATATCCAAATAAAGAAAACGATAATACAAAAGGAATTACATACATTCCTAAAATATTTATAATTGATAATTCAGCTTTTTCTGGAACCTTTAAATTTCCGCCTCTATTAATACTTAATATAATTGTTAATGCTGTAAATAGAGGTACTAATATTAAAAATAAAGTAATAAATCCTCTAGATTTTTTTATGTTTTCTTTAAGATATGATGGATTAAATAACTTGGTTAAATTCATATCCTAACACCTCCATTTCATAAATAAACATCTCTTCTAATGTTAATGGTAAAAAGTCTAATATAATAGGATTTAATTTTTTCAAATTTTCTTCAGCCGCTTCTTTTTCCCCTTTTATTATTATTGTAGCAACACTTCCCATTTTCTTAAAGTTCATAATTTCTAAACCTTCAAATGATTCTTTATTAAAATCTTCTTTTAATGATATTTGAACTTTAAACATATTAGTTTTTAAAGTGTCTATATCGCTTTCAAATAAGATACCACCTTTATATAATAATCCTAAATTATCACAAATATCTTCTAACTCCCTTAGATTATGGCTTGTCATAATTATTGTTGTTGATTTTTTCTCCATTTGTTTTGCAATAATTTTTTTAATTAAGTTTCTTACAACTGGATCTAAACCATCAAAAGTTTCATCAAAAAACATATAATCAGCATTTGTAGAAATTGCACAAATTAACGCACATTGTCTTTTCATTCCTTTTGAAAAATTTTGAATTTTTGCATTCATATCTAATTTTAATATTCCTGCTAATTCTTCTACATAACTCATATCAAAAGCTTCATACATAGATGCATAAAATTTTGCCATATCTTTTAATGTATAATTTGGAAAAAAGTACAAATCATCTGGAATAAAAACTAGTTTCTGTTTTAATTCTTGATTATCTTCAACTTCTTTTCCATTAATTTCAACTAAACCAGAATCTCTTTTAAAAATGTCATTGATTATTCTTAATAATGTTGATTTTCCAGCTCCATTTGCACCTATTAATCCATAAATTGAATTTGTTTTTATTGTACAATTTAGATTTTCTAAAACATTTTTCTTGCCAAAATTTTTACTTAAATTTGTAATTTTAATCATATCCCGCTCCTTTCTAGACTTAAAATAAAATCAAAATTCATTTTTTCTTTTTTATAATTGTACTATTTGTGATAGCACAATTATATTTTTGTTTTTTTATAAAATCAATACAAAAAATAAATTTTAATAAAATATTAATAAATTGGAAAAGGGGACGGTTCTATTTTTCAAAAAAGAAACAATTTATAAGAAAAAGAGTATATCTTGAGTGACATACTCTTTTTTGCTATTTAATTTTTACAAAACATTTGGAAAAGAGAACCGTCCCCTTTTCCAAATATACTAAATTTTTGTAATATCCACTGGAGTTAAGTCTTTCTCCTCTGTGCCATTATCAATAGCTTTATACAACGCATTTACTGTATCTAATGATGTAAAACAAGGTATTTTGCATTCTACAGCCATTCTTCTAATTTTAAATCCATCACGATTAGCTTGTTTACCTTTAGTTGGTGTATTTATAACAAAATTGATTTTTCCAGATTCTATTAAATCTATAATACTATCTTTTCCTTCCCAAATTTTTTCTACACTTATAGAATCTACATTATGTTCTTTTAAAAACTTACAGGTTCCTGAAGTAGCATATATTTCAAATCCCTTTTCCTTAAATTTTCTAGCGATTGGAAGCATTTCTTCTTTATCTTTATCTCTTACTGTAATTAAAATAGCTCCTTTATTTGAAACATTTGCCCCACTTCCTATAAAAGCTTTTAACACAGCCTCTTCAAATTTTTTAGAAACACCTAAAACTTCACCTGTTGATTTCATTTCTGGACCTAATGAAGTATCTGCATTTTTTATTTTTTCAAAAGAAAATACTGGCATTTTTACACAAACATAATCACTTTTTTTGTATAATCCTGTTCCATATCCTAAATCCTTTAATTTTTTACCTAAAATAACTTTTGTAGCAATATCAATCATTGGCAAATTTGTAACTTTACTAATATAAGGAACTGTTCTACTAGAACGAGGATTTACTTCAATTATATAAACTTCTCCATGGCTAATAATAAATTGAATATTTAAAATTCCAACAACATTTAATTCTTTTGCAATTTTTTCTGTGTATTCTATAATCTTTTGTTCATGAATATTTTCTACATTTTGAGTAGGGTAAACAGAAATACTATCACCTGAGTGAACTCCTGCTCTTTCTAAGTGTTCCATTATTCCTGGAATCAGAATATCTTCACCATCACAAATAGCATCAACTTCAACTTCTTTTCCTAAAATATATTTATCTACTAAAATTGGATGTTCTTGTGCTACAGTATTGATTTCATTTACATATTCTTCTATTTCTTTATCATCATATGCAATAGCCATTCCTTGTCCACCAAGTACATAAGAAGGTCTAACTAAAACCGGATATCCTAATTTATTAGCAACATCTTTTGCTTCCCCAACTGTATAAATAGTACTTCCTTTTGGTCTTAAAATTCCACAATTATTTAAAGCTTCATCAAACTCTTTTCTGTCTTCAGCTCTATCCATATCTACTTCTTGTGTTCCTAAAATAGTAACTCCCATATCAGCTAAAGCTTTTGTTAATTTAATTGCAGTTTGACCTCCAAACTGAACAATTGCACCATCTGGTTTCTCTGTATTTACAATATTTTCCACATCTTCTTTAGTTAAAGGTTCAAAATACAATTTATCTGCTATATCAAAATCTGTGCTAACAGTTTCAGGATTATTATTTACAATAATTGTTTCAAAACCTTGTTTCTTTAATGCCCAAACTCCATGAACACTACAATAATCAAACTCTATTCCTTGACCAATTCTTATTGGTCCAGAACCTAACACCATTACTTTTTTCTTATCTGAACATTTAGCTTCATTTTCGTCATCATAACTAGAATAATAATAAGGTGTTCTTGCTTCAAATTCGGCTGCACAAGTATCTACCATTTTAAAATTAGCTTTTATATTATATTTTTCACGTAATTTTTTTATTTCTTCTTCTGATTTTTTTGAAAGCTTTGATATAATTTTATCTGTAAAGCCATAAACTTTTGCTTTTTCTAACAATTTAGGACTCATTTGATTAAGCTCAAGTTCTCTTTCAATTTTTACAAGATTATATATAATGCCTATAAAAAATCTGTCAATTGTTGTTAGTTCATGTATTCTTTCTACTGAAATATCTTTTCTTATTGCTTCTGCTATAAGAAAAATTCTTTCATTATCAACAATTTTTAATTTTTCTTCTATTTCTAATTTCTCTAGATTTCTAAATTTTTCTAATTGCAAATATTCTACATTTTCTTCTAAAGAACGAATAGCTTTCATAAAACCTGCTTCTAAATTTGGAGAAATGGCCATAACTTCACCTGTAGCCTTCATTTGAGTACCTAATACTCTTGTTGCTGTAAGGAATTTTTTAAATGGCCATTTGGGTATTTTTACTACCACATAATCTATCACAGGTTCAAAACATGCATATGTTTTTCCTGTAACTTCATTTTTTATTTCATCTAAAGTATATCCTAAAGCTATTTTACTAGCTACCTTTGCTATTGGATATCCAGTGGCTTTAGAAGCTAATGCAGAAGAACGACTTACTCTTGGATTAACCTCTATAACAGCATATTCAAAACTAGTTGGATGTAAAGCAAATTGTACATTACAACCACCTTCAATTTTTAAAGCTTCAATAATTTTTAAAGCAGAAGTTCTTAACATATTAAATTCTTTGCTTGATAGAGTTTGCACAGGAGCAACAACTATACTATCACCAGTATGTACTCCTACAGGATCGACATTTTCCATACTGCAAATAGTAATGCTATTTCCTTTTCTATCTCTCATTACTTCAAATTCCATTTCTTTCCAACCTGTAATACATTTTTCTACAAGGATTTCGTTTACTCTAGACATTCTAATACCAGAATTAGCTATTTCTTCTAATTCTTCCATTGTATAAGCTATACCACCACCTGTACCTCCCAAAGTATAAGCAGGTCTTATAATAACTGGTAACCCTATTTCTTTCGTAAATTCTACTGCATCTTCAACATTATGAACAACTTTACTAGCTATACAAGGTTCATTAATAGCTTCCATCATATCTTTAAAACATTGTCTATCTTCAGCATTTCTAATACCATCTACACCAGTTCCTAAAAGTCTTACATTTTTTTCTTTCAAAAATCCTGATTCTTCAAGTTCCATAGCTAAATTTAACCCTGTTTGTCCACCTAAATTTGGAAGTATACTATCTGGTTTTTCTATATTTATTATTTTCTTTACAGTTTCTACTGTTAAAGGCTCTATGTAAATTTTATCTGCCATATTTTTATCAGTCATAATTGTTGCAGGATTAGAATTTATTAAAACAACTTCAATTCCTTCTTTTTTTAATTCTCTACAAGCTTGAGTTCCAGCATAATCAAATTCTGCAGCTTGTCCTATAACAATAGGTCCAGACCCAATCACTAAAACTTTTTTTATATTTATATTTTTAGGCATTTTTTTCTCCTCTCTTTTTTAAATCAAACTTATAAACTCTTCATAAATTTCTATATTATCTTCTGGGTAAAATTGAAAAGTAATTATTTTTTTATTTTTATATCTTAATCCTTCGATAGTTCCGTCATTTACATTTTCGTGAGAAATTTCTACAATATTTTTATTTATTGTATTTTCTAATATATAATATCCGTGATTTTGTATAGTAATCTGTATTTTATCTTTAACCAAATCTTTTACTGGATGACTTGGTCCTCTATGTCCATATTTTAATTTAGCTGTTTTGGCACCTGTTGCTAATCCCATAAGTTGATGTCCTAATGCTATTCCTAAAATTGGTATATTTGATTCATATAATTTTTTAATATTTTTTATTTGTAATTCACATTGAGAAGGATCTCCTGGTCCATTTGAAAGTATTATTCCATCTGGTTTTGATTCTAATATTTTTTCAGCTGGTGTATTTGCTGGATAAATAGTAACTCCAACACCTAATTTTAATAAAGAATTTACAATATTATGTTTAAAACCATAATCTAGCAAAGCTACTTGTTTTTCTTTATTTTTACCATAAGATTTTATTTCTTTTGTTGATACTTTATCTATTACATTTTCAATTTGATATTCTTGTATCTTTTTCATAATAGAATCCATATTTTCAACACTTGATGTAATATACCCTTTCATAGTTCCATTTTCTCTTAATACTTTTGTTAATTTTCTAGTATTAATATTTGTCAATCCCGGAATTCTATAATCTCTTAAAAATTTTTCTAAATTAAATTTTGTTCTAAAATTACTTTCAAACTCTGCAAGTTTATGTATAAATATAGCCTTTGCCCATATTTGTTCTGATTCATAATCTTCTGGAATTATCCCATAATTTCCTATTAAAGGATATGTCATCACTATCCCTTGACCTGCATATGAAGGATCTGTAAGAGTTTCTATATATCCCACCATAGAAGTATTAAATACTACCTCACAAGCTGTATCTGCATTATACCCTATACGTTCTCCTTCAAAAATCTCTCCATTTTCTAGTACTAAATAACCTACCATTTTTTCTTCCTTCCTTTATGTAATCAAATTTAAAGAATAAAATTATGTGTAATATCTTAGCAACTATCCTATTGAATTGAGCAGAAAATAAATAATTATTATATTTATTTTTTCTTACACATAAATAAAAACACTAAATAAAATATTTAGTGTTTTATAAATAATAATATATTTTTAAATAATGAAAACAAAAATACTAATGCTGTTATAATAGCAGAAATAACTGTTGTTGATATGTTTTTAATTACTTTTGAATTGTTTAATACTGCCATTATTTTCCCTTTCATCTATCGTATTTTTTAAATTTTATTATAAATTTTTATAAAAATCAAGTAAATTTTTTGTGAAAAACATAAAAAAATAGAAGTATGTTAATACTTCTATTTTTTGCTTTTTTATTGTAATTGTTTCATAACTTCTTCAGCAAAGTTTTCTTCTTTTTTCTCGATTCCTTCACCTTTTTCAAATCTTGCATAAGCTGTTAATTCAGCACCTTTGCTAGATATTAAGCTTCCTACTTTTACACTTGGATCTTTAACAAATTCTTGATCTAATAAACAGATTTCTGAATAGTATTTTCCAATTCTTCCTTGTACCATTTTTTCTGCTATTTCAGCTGGTTTTCCTTCGTTCATAGCTTGTACTTTTAAAATTTCCATTTCTTTAGCTACTTGTTCTTGAGGAACAGCTTCTCTATTTAAGTATTCTGGTCTTGCTGCTGCAATTTGCATACATACATCTTTTGCAAGTTCAGTTTCACCTTTTGCAAAATTTACAAGAACAGCTATTTTTCCAGCACCATGGATATAACTTTCAACTAATCCTTCTGATTCAAATCTTTCAAATCTTCTGATTGTCATGTTTTCTCCAATTGTTGCTATTTTATCTGTTAATACTTCTTTAACTGTTTTTCCAGTTTCTTTATATTTTACATCTGCTAAAGCTTCAACATTTGCTGGATTTTCTTTTGCAACTATTTCAGCTACATCATTTACGAATGTAACGAATTCATCATTTTTAGCAACGAAATCTGTTTCAGCATTTACTTCAACTATAGCTCCTACTTTTTTATCAGCTGTAACATATGCTGCTACTAAACCTTCAGCTGCTACTCTTCCTGATTTTTTAGCTGCTTTAGAAATTCCTCTTTCTCTTAATAATTCAGCTGCTTTTTCCATATCTCCATTTGTTTCTGTTAAAACTTTTTTGCAGTCCATCATTCCTGCACCTGTTTTTTCTCTCAAGTTTTTTACTAATTCTGCAGTTACCATTTTTTACCTCCTAATATATTTAAAATTAGGGCGGTTTATCGATTAATTCCATTCCGCCCTTATTAATTTCTATTATATTTTATTATTCAGCATCTTCTGCTGCAACAACTTCTTCCATATCTGTTGCTTCTTCAGCAATTTCTTCTACTTCTGTAGAAACAGCTGCGTCTTCACCTTGTCTTCCTTCGATAACAGCACTTGCCATAACATCTGTTATTAATTTAACAGCTCTTATAGCATCATCATTACCTGGAATTGCGTAATCAACATCTTCAGGATTGCAGTTTGTATCTACTAATCCAACAACTGGTATACCTAATTTTCTAGCTTCTAATATAGCTATTCTTTCTTTTTTAGGATCTACTACAAACATAACTCCTGGGATTTCTTTCATATCTTTGATTCCACCAAGATTTTTTTCTAATTTTTCCATTTCATTTTTTAAACCACTAACTTCTTTTTTAGGTAACACTTCAAATGTACCATCTTGAGACATTTGTTCTAAGTCTCTTAATCTTTGAACTCTACCTTCAATTGTTTTGAAGTTTGTAAGCATACCACCTAACCATCTTTGGTCTACATAGTACATATTACATTTTTGAGCAGCTTCTTTTATGCACTCTTGTGCTTGTTTTTTAGTTCCTACGAAAAGAACTGTTTTTCCTTCTTCTGCTTGATCTTTGATGAATTTGTAAGCTTCATCTAATTTTTTTGATGTTTTTTGTAAATCGATAATATGGATTCCGTTTCTAGCTTGGAATATATATTCAGCCATTTTAGGATCCCATCTTCTTGTTTGATGTCCGAAATGAACACCTGCTTCAAGTAATTGTTTCATTGCAACTACTGCCATTTTAAATTTCCTCCTTAATTTGTTTTTCCTCCGCAAACTTGTTAACATTTAAAAACACCTTTATACAGGCACAATTTTAAACTGAAGTTTACGTGCGTATTTTTTACGACTTTATGATTATAACAGATTATTGTAGTAATTTCAAGTATTTTATCAAAATTTTACCAAGAAATCCTTAAATTTTCTACCTATTAATTATTTAATCTTCATAAACCATATTTTCAATTAAATATAGGGCAAATAAAATGTTTAATATAATAACTGTTTATAAACATTTTATTTGCCCCTTTATTTAGATATATTAAATTCTGTTATTCTTTCTCTTCTTGTTTTTGATTCCTATTATTGCTAATACGTTTATAGAGATAATTGCTATTATTGCTATATCCATGTAATTTATTTCTTTTCCTGTAGGAGGTATTATTTTTACTGGATTAGCTAATGATGTATCTACTTCGTCTGCATTTATTTCTCCAAGTGTATATGAATTTGGAAAACTTACAGGCATGTAATTTCCAGATACTGCAACTTTACCTGTTACTACTCCTCCTATTTCTTCTAGCCAATTTATTCTTCTGCTATTATTATTTGAATATTGTAGAATTTCTGCTTGATTTTTATAAGTAAAATTATCTAATACTTCAGCAGATACAACCCTACTTAAAACTACTTTTGCATATCTTTCACCATTATTACCTATAACTGGATTTATATATTTGCTTTTAGTTTCAAAATCAGTTATATTTCCATCTGCTGGTATTTCTTCTGCAATCTCATATCCTTGTTTTGTATATGATGCAAATAAGCATTGCATATCTTCATTTCCTTCAACTGTTTTATCACTAATCCATTGAAGTTTGCCAGTTCCTAAATCTTCTTCATATAACTCTTGGCATGTTACAATTTTCCATCCATAATCTGAATTTTTGCCTTCTTCTGATATTAAATTACCATCTGCTCTATATACCATATCTGTGCCGAAATAGTCTACTATTGAAAAACTTTTACTAAATGTTCCATTTTTAGAATTATTTTTAATAACAAAAGTATATTCAACTTCTAATGTTGCACCTTGCATTAAATCTCTATCTGATATTAATGTTACACTATTTGGTATATATTCTTTTACTTCATCGATTTCTAATGATTGGACTACTAAACCATTTGTGTTTCCTTTTAATTGGTTAGCATATATTTCTTTAAATAATTTATTTTTATTATTTGTTAATTTTGCATTATTTGATACTTTATCATATAAAACTGTACCATCTGATAATGTTAGTCTAATACCTGTTATCTTTTGTTCTAGTTCTAATTTAAATTCATCTCTTCTTATAAACATTCCATTTAAAACTGTTGTTGTTTCTACTATATTTACATTTTCAGCTTTATATGTATTTCCATCAACATCACATAAACTTACTAGTTCACCTGTTTCTTCATCTGTCCCTTCGTAATATACCAATGTATGAAGAACCTCTCCATCACTTTCTATTGTTGTTGTATCTCCAGAACTATTTATTTCATAAATTTTTATTACTCCAGAATTTGTTGTTTGAATCCAAGTGTTTGCAATAAATTCATTTACATCTTCTGTAGTAATAGAACTACTAGCTACTCCATCACTAGCTTCAAATACTTTTAATTTATCATAATTAAAATTTGAAAAATAAGAATTAATTTCATTTCTTCTATCTGGATCATCATTTCCAGAAAATTCTTTTTTCTCTTTATAATGTATTAACTCTCTATCTCCTTCTTCTACATTAGGTAGTACTTTTTCTATCAATTCTTTTGCTAAAGTATCTCCATCAAAATAGTCTACAATTATTGTTTGCCCCATATTTGATATATCTGCACCATTTCCAAAAGTTAGTTTCACATATTCATTTTCTACACCTTCTGTTTTGTTTAAAACATTAATTAATTTTATATTACTATTTATAACTGCTTGTAACTCAGCTCTTGTTATGTCTGCAACTTGTCTTAATTTAGAATCTATAACAGCATCTGAATCACTTATTTTTATAGATTCTACACTCTCATGTGCTGTTGCTGCACCATCTGAAAATAAAACCATTACTTTGTTTGATTTATCTGATAAGAAATTTCCTATAACTTTATTTGCTGCAGCTGCTATATTTGTACCTACATTATGGTTTAAGCTTGTATATGTTATTACTGTTTGTCCATTATAAGTACATACACCATCTTGAACCTCAAATCCATTTATTGCATTAATAACATCACTTTCTATTGGAGTAGGTCTTTTTACTATAACAGCTTCAAATCCAAAAGCTATAAATCCAACTGCTAAATTATCTTCTGCTTCTTCAAACAATTCATGTATAAATTTCTTTGCTGCCTCTCTTACTATTTGCCCTCTTGTTTTACCATTTTCGATTTTTCTCATTGTAGCTGAATAATCTATTACTATATACACCTCTGTATAACTATCTTCCATTTCTTGTATTCTTCTTATATAGCTAAGCTCTAAACCATAAGTTCCTTCTCCTGCCATAGCCATTGAATAATCTTGTCCATTATATTTATATGTGTTTACAGAACTAGTATTATCTCCACTTTTAAATCTTAAATTATACTTTCCAGATTCTGATATAGTATATTTTCCATTTGAACCTGTTACTGCTATTACCTCATCTGAACCATTTATAATTTGAACTCCAGATACTGTTGGTTCATCATTATCTTTTCTGTAATTGTTTGTTATATAAGCTGTTCCTAATGCACTAGAATCATTTACTATTTCTTGTCTTTCATAATCTTCAAAAACATAACCTTCTAGTTTTGTAGGAACTGTTATTGTTATTTTAGGTTCTTCTGGTTCTGCTGGAGCTGGTGGAACATAAGGTTCTGATGGTGGTGTAGGATCATCTGGTGGAGTTTCTGGTATTTCTACTGGCAATTCTCCAACGACCTCATCTCCAAGCCAATCAAACATTCCAGAAAGTGAAAATGCCGAAAAACATTGGCTTATCACTATTATATATATTAACATACTTACAATTATCTTTTTAAACATAGTTTGTCTCCTCCTTTGTTATAGCTAAAGAAAATAAGCATACTTTTTATCATTATACCATATTTTTCCTCATTTGTAAAGCTTATAACCCGCGTAAAAAGAAGCTTACAGACTTTTTCTGTAAACTTCTTAATTTCAAAATTTATATTTTAAATTTATAATTTTAAATTTTATGTTTTATATTAAAATGTTTCAACTAACTTTAAATTAATTTCTTACTGTTCTAACACTTTAGAAGTATTGATATATTCAACAATTTTGGCTATTTCTTGAGCTATTGTATTTTGATATTCTGGCTCTTCCTCTACATTAACAATATCATAACCATATTTGTGTAAAAACTGATAAGTCTCAATTTCTATCAATTCTCTCTTGCTTAAAGCCTTGTCTTTTACTGGTAAATTTCTTCCTTCTTTTTGATAAATTATATCTCTAACCTTAGAATCTATTACAACAAAGTTTCTTTTTAATTCTTCTTCTAAAGCTTCTAAATCTCCTATATAATCTTCTACTAGTTCATCTTCTGTATTTTCTTCTATAAACATTCTAATTTCAGCAATTAATTCATGTATACTGTAACTATGAGTTAGTGTCATTTTTTTTGAAAGAGTTCTTCTTATTGCATTTTTTCTAACTCCAATTTGCTCTATCATAAATTCATCTAATTTATTTCTTCCTGTGAAAATTCCTAAAAATTTACTAATTGCGCTTTTATCTTCTAGTAGTTCTAAATCATCTTTTAATTTCTTTAATTCTACTTCCCCACAAATTTCTCTAATTCTTGTAGCAATTCCTCTTTTAAGTTCATTTTCTTCAATAATAGAAATTTCGTCAAATCTGCTTGCTTTTTTACTTTGAGTTGCTATCTTTGGATTATTTAAATAATTAATTAATGTTCCAATTTGTAAATTTACATTTGAAATTGTTTTTAGCTTTTCAGTTTGTTCTGTTTTATCTTCTAATTCATTAATGCTTTCAACTTTTAAAGATATTGTTTCTATTGATTCTTTTAACTTTTCTGCATTTTTTTTCATATCAAATGCATTAGATAAAGCACTATAATCTGTTCCTAAATTTCGTGCTATTTTTGCATAGTTTTGTTGTTTTGAAATTAAGTCTTCTATATTTTGTAATAATTTTTGAGAATTTTCTTTATTTTCTTCACATTCTTTTTTTACTATTTCAAAAATTTCTTCATAATTTTTATTTTCTAAAATTTCTGCTTCTACTTTTATTTCTTCTTTATATTTTTCTATTTTTTCATTTTTTTGTTCTTCTTCTACTTCAGATATTGCAATATATTTTAATTCTATTTCTCGGCATTCTGCCATTAAATATACTGCTATATTCTTTTTCCAGTTTGTTATGAAATCAATATGTGATTTTCTAATTTTATATATTTCTGATGATATGTCTTTTAATTCATCTAACTCTCTAGTTATTCTTTCTATATCATCTAAATCAGCTCTTCTTTGACTTTCTGTGTAATCTTTTTCGTTTTCTTTTCTCTCTGCTGTTAATTCATATTTTGCTAGTAATTGTTCTAATTTTCTCATATTTTCATAATGTACAACACTTTCTTTTTCTAGAGCAATACATTCTTGCAACCTTCTATTAATTGTGTTTGCATTATCTAAAATATAATGATATAAACCTATTCTTTCCTCTTCTTGTAATTCATCTAATTCTTGTTTTTCTAAAACTACATTATATGTTTTAATAGTTTTTGATGAATTTTCTATGATAATTTCATTACCTTCTTTTATTTCTTTTATTCTAGTAAATGGTGATATTATTATTTCTGAATTTTCATTCATTTTTCCCAAAACTTTATCTACTTCTATATATGGGATGTTAGAACTTCCACAAATATACATTACTGCTGGTCTATTCCATATTGTAGAAAAATCTTTTTCTGCTTTTTCTGAATTACTTGTTGTTGACAAAAAATTATCAATATATAACTCGTTTTTTAATCTTTCTATTTCTGCAATGTTAGTCCCTCTTACAAAAGCCCAACCTTCTGTTCTTTTTTCTTGGTAATATATTTTTTGCATTAATTCATATATTTTCTTTATTGCTCTAAAATTTGCACTAATTGTTTCCCTATCATAGGAAATTTGAGCAGCTCCATATTCTGTTTCATCACTTAATAAGGCTATATCTGTTTCGCAGTTACTTACTAATAACTGATTTATAGCCGTATATTGTTCATTTTTATAATATTTTAATGCTTCGATTTCTTCTTCAGTAAGACTAAAATTCATCATATGTACCACCCCAAATTTTATACATAACAATTTTATCATTTATATGTTTTTTTAGCAACAATTTTATAACATTTTTATAACAAATATTTATTTATAATAATTAAATTTTTTTCGTTTTTTACAGAAATTTTTTTAGCAAATATTTGCAATTTTTTTATATTATAGGAATATTTTATAATATAAAAAGGCACTATTTTGAAGTAAGCTTTTCGAGATTAACTTCAATTGATGTGCCTCTTATTTGTTATATATACTAAGTTTTACAAAGTTTATTTTTTCTATTTACTCTCTAATATAAATTTTATTATTTTTCACAACATTTTTTTACTTCTTTTTTGTAATTTAATTCTCCTATTTGCTCTGTAGGAACATATCCTGGTTTTGCTTTTATAACATCTGGAATTCTGTTTACAATACTTCCACAAGTAAGTTCTACAGTATCAGGTCTTTCTACAGTAATAGTTGTAGTTGGCTCACCTTCTACAGTCCATATATTTTTATCATATTCATCAGGACCATAAACTTTTCCTATACATTCTGATTCTATTGTAATTCCTTCTTCTGTTTCTGTTGTTACAACTGCACTCATACCTGTTGAGTCTCCAGATTTTATTGTCATATTTAATGTTGAAGAATATATGTCATCTTTATAAGTTTGAGGTATACATTTTTGACTTTGGCTTTTTACAGTTAATCCTAATTTTTCACAAAGCCACCCATTTACATTCCACATATATGATGGTAAATATTCTCCTTTTTCTATAACTTCTTGTCTTTGACTATCTGGTATTCTATCTATTGATGCTATTTTTTCATCAAATTCTGTCATAGTTAATCCTGCTCCATGAGCTTCTGCCAAAGCTAATCCATAATCTTCAACATTATAACTTGAACTTCCTTTTATTTTAGTAATTTTTTGTGTTGCACCAGCAATAGATGTTACAAGTTGTCCCCAGAATATATCTTGATATCCACTTCCTGTAATTGTACAATTATTTTTTCTCGCAAGCTCATCTATTTTTTTAGTTAAATTTGGATGAGAATTCATAGGAAAAAACGCTTCTTCACAAGTTGTTATTGCATTAACACCAAGTTCAGCACATAATAATAAACTTTCTTCTAAATCTGCCATTAAACTTCTAGTTGTAATTACACAAATATCTGGTTTTGTATTTGATAATACTTCTTTTGCTTTTTTTACATCTTCTATTACAACATTTAATTTTCCAAGTCCTACCACTTCTCCTAAATCTTTTCCTATAATATCAGGATTTGTATCAATCGCACCAACCATCTCTATCCCTTTTTCTAACATATAACGCACTGTATATACTGCCATTTTCCCAACGCCGTATTGAACAGCTTTTACTTTTTCTTGCATAATAAAAATACTCCTTTCAAATTCTTATTTATATTTTTGGCATAAACAGCTAAAAATATACCATATTTGAAAATTTGTATACAAATCCTACGCATAGTGTTTTATTTTATATGAAAGGAGAAGTTTCCTATTAAAGAAAAAAACATAAAATATATTTTTATATTTTATGTTTTTATTTTGATTCTTTTTTTACTTTAACCTATTTAATTTAACTTTTTAGTTATATATCTTTTCTATTTATTTCTCTTTAACTTTTGCTACATATCATTTGGATTTATTTTTATTTATCCTATTTTGATTCTTCCCATCTTAAAACTCTAATTTCTCTATATTTATTTAAAATTTCCATATATTTTTGATATTCTTCTTCCCATAATGCATCTGGCACTTTATCAAATGCACTAAAAATTATTTCTGCCTCTTTTAAAAATAAAACTTGTTGTTGTGGAGATAATCTTTCATATCTTTTTGAAAATTTATATAATTTATCTAAAGTTTCATTAGCTTTTATGAATGACCAAAAATCTTTTACATGCATTCCAGCCATTTTTATTTGTGCAACTGCAAGTAATATCAAAAATAATATTATAGTAAGTAATACTACGATTATTGCTAAAAATCCCAATGTTTACACCTATCCTTCGCTTTTATTTTACATTTTTTTACAAATTTCACTATATTTATTATAATAATATTACTGTTTTTTTTCAAGTATAATTTACTATTTTACAAATTTATAGTATAATATCAAGAATAAAAGGAGCAAATTTAAATTATTCATTTCTTTATACAATTTCATTTGCCCCGTATTTGTTCGTGTGCCAAATTTTATGATAATAAAATTTGCGTACAATAGATATGCATATTATTTTATTTAATAGAAAATTTCTCTTTTCCTATTAAATAAAAACAAAAAAATTTTAAGGAGTTTTTGACGTGGAAGAAAAACATAATAAAATAAAAAGAGCTGGTATTACTGGTATTTTAGGTAATATTTTTTTATTGATTATAAAAGGATTTATAGGTTTTGCAACAAATAGTCAAGCAATGATTGCTGACAGCTTAAATAGCGCTTCAGATATTTTAGCTTCTCTTATGACTTTTATTGGAAATAAAATTTCTAGTGAACCAAAAGATAATACACACAATTTTGGTCATGGTAAAGCTGAATATATATTTTCACTTTTTATTAGTATTACAATGCTTGGAGTTGCTCTAAAACTTTTTATTGATTCAATTTTAAGCTTAATCAATAAGGACAAGTTTCAATTTTCTTGGATACTAGTAATAGTATGTATAATAACAATAATTACAAAATTTTTATTATATTTATATAC
>JAZROJ010000014.1:0-14459 GCA_045648625.1 Candidatus Scatovivens sp. | reverse complement strand
GATAATTTATTATTTCCACTTACATTTATTTCAGTAATATTAAAAAGACTAGAACTAAAAATTAAAACCAATATAATAATTATTAATATTATTAAAAAAAACTTTTTCGCTTTATTCTTTTTATTTTTAGATTTAATATTTGCATTAGAATCTTTTTTGATATTTTTCAAAACATTAATATCATCTTTGCTTGTCCTTTTTGGTAAGGCTGTTTCTTTAACAGCCTTTCTATTTTTCGAATTCTTTTTGCTTTTTTGTTTTTTTATTTTATTATTTTGCTCTTTTTTCCTTTGGATTTCAATTGTTATTTCATCATCCATTATTATTCTCCTTCTTCTCTTGTAATTTTCGCCCCAAGCTTATTTAATTTTTTGTCTAAATCTTCATATCCTCTTAATATATATCCCACTTTTGTCAATTTTGTAATTCCTTTAGCAGATATTCCTGCTAATACAAGAGCTGCTCCGCCTCTTAAATCTGTACTTTCTACACTAGCTCCATGAAGTTTTTTTACGCCTTTTATTATTAAAGTTTTTCCTTCTACTGTGGCTTTAGCTCCCATTCTATTTATTTCTTGCATATATTTAAATCTATTTTCAAATATATTTTCTGTTACTATTGAAGTTCCTTTACAAGTAGTTAAAAATGCTGAAAACAACGGTTGCAAGTCTGTTGGAAAACCTGGATATGGCATAGTCTTTATTTCTGTAGAAATAAGATTTTTATCTGAATATAAATATATACTTTTCCTATCTTCTACAATTCTGCATCCACATTCAGCTAATTTATGTAAAACCGGACTTAAGTGTTCTGGTTTTACTTTATTTAATTTTATGTTCCCTCTTGTCATTGCAGCAGCTATTAATAAAGTTCCTGCTTCGATTCTATCTGGCATTATTGTATAAGAAGCTTCTTTTAAATTTTCTACACCTTTTATTTTAATTGTATTAGTTCCAGCTCCCCATACTTTTGCTCCCATTTGATTTAAAAAATTTGCCAAATCTACAATTTCAGGTTCCATTGCAGCATTATTAATTATAATTTCATGATTACCTAAAACAGATGCTAATATTAAATTTTCTGTTGCTCCCACACTTGGAAAATCTAATTCTATAGTTTTCGATTCCATTTTATCACATTTACAGTCAATATAGCTAGTATTTTCATCAATTTTTATTCCTATTTTTTGAAAATTTTTCAAATGCAAATCAATTGGTCTAGCACCAATGTCACAACCTCCTGGATAAGAAAATTGCACTTGTTTAAATCTAGCTATAATGGCACCAGCTATAATTACAGAAGAACGTAACTTTCTCATTAATTCATCTGATATTTTTGTTTTTTTCATATATTTTGAATTTACAATAACTTTATTTTTATCTTTTTTTATTTTACATCCTAATTCTTCTAATATTTTTAATGTTGTTTTTACATCTTCAATTTCTGGAACATTATATAATTTTGAAGTTTTTCCACTAATAATAGTAGCTGCTAATATTGGTAAACTAGCATTTTTAGAACCAGATACATCTATTTCTCCTTGTAGCTTTGTTCCACCTTTTATTATGTAACTATACATTTCCTCACTCTCCTCATAATATTTTATGATACATATTATGAGAATTTTACATAAATAGTGAATATTTTATTTAAACTTTGACATTATATTTCGTTTGTTATATACTGTATTTGTAATTTTTATTGTGGAGGTAAATATGATAGAACCATACAAAACTTTTAAGATTGATTATGATGGTATTGAATACGATGGTTTAGACGAAAAAATTGAAAAAAATTATAAAAAATCAATACAATTATATGAGTCCATTATTAATAATGTTTATAAAATATATCCTACACTTCCAACCATTAAAGAGGATTTAGATAATATTGATTTTATTGAATTTTTAAAATCCGGTAATTCTACAATTACTTTTGACTTACAAAATGTAACAAAATTAGAAGAAGAATGCATAAAACTAGATAAAGTTATTAAACTTTTAAAAGATACTATTACAAAAAAAGAATCTTTAGATAATCAATATTTTTTAATAAAAAATGTTGGTAATAGATTGATATTAGCTATCGAAATGCACAAAAGAAATTCTTCATATAGTGATGATATTATAAAAACTTCTCACTACAAACAAGCATATACGACACCTCTATCTTTAGAAAACAATTTAATTCAATACGTTGGTAGTATTAACTATGTTAACTGGTCTTCAGTATATCATGCATCTGTTGATAGATACATGGTAACAGATGCAAATAGAACTTCTAGATTTGTTTGTACAAATTTTCCTTCAGAATATTTAAATGATCCTAAATTTATTAGTTTTTTTAATAGAGTAATGTTAAATAAAGATTACATGAATCATTCAATAAAATATAATGGTGGTTATTTGGGTGAACCAGAACAAACAGAAGATGGAAATTATAAGTTAGTTTTTGACAATGAAGCTATGGCTGCTGCTATACAATATGATAAATTAAGAAAAGCACAAGCTGAACAAAATAAATAGTAAGATAGAATAAAAGAGCCACATTTAATGTATTTTAACATTTTTATGTGGCTCCTCTTTATTCTATGTACCATTTTTATTTACATTTTCACAACTAATTTATCAATCTTAGAATGAATATATTTTTCTAATTTTTCCATAAATACCTGTGGCTTAATTTCTTTTTTTGCAACCATATCTAATCCTTTTTCCCAACTAGCTGTCAAATCTGGATTTAACATATCTGGAATAGATTTACTTACAACATCGTAAATTGCCTCTCCTTTTTCTGTTGGGGTAATTATTTGTGTTTTATTGTTTATTTCTATGTATTTAATTCTTTCTAGTTTTTTTATTATTTCTCCTCTTGTCGCAGAGGTTCCTATACCTGCCCCTTTAATTTGCTCTCTTAAGGTTTCATCTTCTATTAGCTTTCCAGCATTTTCCATTGCTAAAACCATTCCTCCAGAATTATAACGCGAAGGTGGTGATGTTTCTGAATCTTTTGTTTCATAATTTAAAACTTTAATTTCTTGTCCTTTTTTTAAATTAGATAATACATTCAAATTATCTTCTTCCTCATCTTTTTTTACTCTACTTTTTAGAACTTCTAAATATCCTTGTTTAGTGCAAACCTTTCCACTTGCACTAAAATTTTCCCCTTCTACATCTATATTTAAAGAAACTTTATTAAACTCTGCTGCTGGATAAAAAATTGCAATAAATCTTTTTACTATTAATTTATAAACTTCTTTTTTTAAATCTGGTAACTTATCATAATTTTCAAATCCTTGCCCTGTAGGAATAATTGCATAATGATCTGTAATTTTACTATCATTGACATATTTTGTTTTTGTTAAATTAGTATCATATTTTTCGTTTACCATTTTGGAAATATATTCATGGACTTCTTCATCTTTAAAACTTTTAAATAATCCATTTAAATTTTTTCCAATTTCTTTTGCTATAGCTGTTGACAAAACCCTTGCATCTGTTCTTGGATATGTTACTAATTTTTTTTCATATAAATCTTGTATAATTTCTAAAGTTTCATCAGGCTTTATTTTAAATACTTTTGTACATTCGTTTTGAATTTCTGCCAAATTAAATAACAATGGTGCATTTTCTTTTTGTTTACTTTTTTTCACTTCTGTAATAATTGCTTTTTTATCTTTTAAATAATCTATAAATTTTTTAGAATCATCTTCTTTTTTAAACCCATTTTCATTATATAAAAGATGACTATTCCATAATTTAGAACTCTCTGTTACTTTCCAGTCTGCTTTAAAAGAAGAGTTTTCTTCTCCAAAATTTCCTAGTATTTTATAATATTTTGTTTTTACAAAATTTCTAATTTCTCTTTCTCTTGCTACTACCATTCCTAGTACACAAGTCATTACTCTTCCTACTGATATTGATACTTTTTCTTCGTTTATTTTACTTGCTATTCTTCTTCCAAAAACAACTGATAATAACCTTGAAAAATTAATTCCAATTAAATAGTCTTCTTTTGCTCTTAAATATGCTGAATCTGACAAACTATCATATTCACTAAGGGATTTTGCTTCTCTAATACCTCTTTGAATTTCTTCTTCTGTTTGAGAATCTATCCAAACCCTTTTCATTTCTGCTTTCGGATTTGGTTTTGCCATCATAAATACTAATCTTTGTATATATTCTCCTTCTCTCCCAGAGTCACCTGCATTATATATTTCTTCAATATCTTCTCTTTGTAATAATTGTTCTACTATATTATATTGGTTTTGTACCGCTGGTATTATTTCATATTTCCATTCCTGAGGAATAAAAGGTAAAGTGTCTAACCTCCAAAATTTTAAATCTTCATTATAGGCTTCAGGATAGCTCATTGTTACTAGATGTCCAACGCACCATGTTATTATCCACTCTCCTGCTTCTATATAACCATTTTTCCTTTGTGTGTTCAATTTTAAAGCTTTTGCAAATTCCATCGCTACTGATGGTTTTTCTGTTATTATTAGTTTCATTTATTCGTCCTTAAATAATATTTTTTTAATTATATATTATTATATTTCTTTTTTCAACTAGAAGTTTTCCATTTAAAAAATCTTCTTTTACATACTGTAATTTCACAACAAAAAAAGCTTGAAAATAAATCCAAGCTTTTTTATTCTATCTTAATTCTATCTTAATTCTTTATTAATTTTTTGATATTTAATATAAAATATCAATGCTAGTGCTAAAACAACAATCATAACATACATTACAGTATCTTCTGTTCCTGTATATGGCATATTTTCAGATGTACCATTTGTTGTATTATATGTTGAAGTATTTTTTACAGTATTTTTTACAGTATTATTTACAACATTTTTTACACTATTTGCTGTGTTATTTGCTGGAACAAGTGGAAGAATTGTTGTGTTTAATTTGTTTGTTGTACTATTTGTATTAGCAGTATTTACTGGAACATCTCCTATTGTGATAATTGTTGAAATATCTGTAGCAAAAATTTCTTCTTCACTATTAGAAGCTAATATACTTGTGTAAGAAATTACACCTGTTTTCTTTGAAACTCCAGATTTTGTTTTAAATGTAACTTGAAAAACTGCTTCTTCATTTTTTACAAATGCAGTTTTTGTCAATGTTATTTTTCCATTTTCAGAATTATAAATTGGATTCCAGCCATTTAATCCCTCTATACTAGAATTACTAATTACTTCAAATACAGATGTATCATATTTTAAATATCCACTTAATGAATTTATACCATTTTGGCCAACATCTAAATTTGATACTTTTACTGTAACCATAAATTCATTTGATTCTGCAACAGTTGTGCTACTTGGAGTCATCGTTGCTGTAAAACTTAAAGCATTTACTATTGTAGAATAAACTAATATTAGCATTATTGCTACTATACTTATTTTTAAAACTATCTTTTTCATTTGCAATCTCCTTTTCTATAGTATATCTTTTTATATATTAAAAATCAAGTAATTAATTTATTTTTTTCATTACATTATTATTACATTTTTATTACATAATGTCAAGTTTATTTCTCATTATATAAAATTAGCATTTGTGATACATCTGTTAATGATACTCTTTTATCAAAATTCATATCTGCCGCCTCATATTGATATCCAGATAATATGTAACCTTTTGTTTCATTATAATGAAGTATTAATTTTGATAAATCTGTTAAAGTAAGTTTACCATCACAATTAATGTCCCCTCTTACAATTAATTTGTATTCTACTCTGTTGTCTAATTTTACCGTCATTCCAGTTTTTATTATAGATTGAGTATTGGTTATTTCTTTATCTCCATCTAAAATTTTTATTTGAGACAATGTTTCAATATTATCTTTAAAATTTTCTATTGATGTATTTGAAGGTATTTTATAAATTTTTTCTTCTTTTACTAAGTATTTTTTTGATACTATCTTTGGAAAATCATCATTTGGTTTTTCATCATCTCCTGGATTTTGGTTTCCACCATCTCCTGGTTTTTGTTCTTCATCATCTCCTGGATTTTGGTTTCCACCTTCTTCTGGTTTTTGTTCTTCATCATCTCCTGGATTTTGGTTTCCACCTTCTCCTGGTTTTTGTTCTTCGTCATCTCCTGGATTTTGGTTTCCACCTTCTCCTGGTTTTTGTTCTTCGTCATCTCCTGGTTCTTGATTTCCGTCTTCTTCATTACCGCCAGTTTCTTCTGTTACAAATACTTTTATACATACATCTGTTTTTTTCATATCATAGCCTTCTACTTGTATTACTGATAAATTACTCCATGTTTTTCCATCAAAAGAATAATAACTATTGTTTTCTGATTTTACATTTGCATATACTGTATTTTTTACAGGTGTTTCTATTGAAAAAAAGAAAATTCCATTTTCAGATTTTTGTTTTACTACTATAGCAAATTCTTCTCCAGTTAATTGAGTAGGTTCAACGTTTATTCTATGATATCCTGATTCTAAGACATCATCACTTTCACCTATTTTTATTAAATTTTTTTCTAAACTAGAATCATTAGGATTTATAAATATTTCTACTTTCACATAATCTGGTACTGTTAAACCTATATTCGTAATGATTTCTTTTTTAGTTTTATCTCTTTTATATACATTCGCATAAAATCCCGTATCTGTATGAGTTGTTCCCATAGAGAAAATTCCACCATAAAAATCTGCTTGATATATATTATCATAATCTTTTTTTTCAGTGTTTTTTATAGAATACAATTCACTTTCTATAAAATAATCTTCATAAGATATGTACATATATCCATTATTAAAACTTTCTTCTCCATATGAATTTAGTACAATATATGCTCCATCTGTTGATGGTTTTACTCCATCTGCAAAATTATCTTTCGAATATTTGTCATCCCAGCCAACTATTGTTATACCATGATCTCTCTGTATATTTGTATCATTACAATTATAATTTACTGATTTCATAATATTTTCTACATTATTATAATATTTTTCATTGTTTGCTGCTGTTATAGTTGCTATAGCTCCATTTTCTACAATACATTTTTTTATAGTATATCTAATATTTTCTACTTCTTGTTCTGTATATACTTTACCTGTATTATCTGTATATTTAACACTAGTTGTATTCCCTTTACTATCTTTTGTGTATTCTTTATTTAAATTTGGTAAAGATATATATTCTGTTAAAACCGTATCTACCGTTTTATCTATTTCTTCTAATTTTATTTTTTTAGAATTATCTTCAAAAGGCATTTGGCTTTCTAATACTGCTCCTTGACCATTAGTTAAATAAGCTAAAGCCATAACTGGTAATCCACCATCTTTAGCATCTCTATAAAAGCTTTGAGTATTTGTTCCATCTGTAAAACTATTAGATGTAGAATAATTCATATGTCGTTCTGAAAAATTTGATAGTTCTTTTGTGTTATTTCTTATAGCTATATTAGTTTCAAAAGATTTTAACATTGAAAAAGCCCAACATTCATATGTTGTTTTTTGATTTTCCACCCTTAAATTTACTTGTTTATTTAGATGATAATAATCATCTAAATATGCTGCCTCAATATCTTTTAAAACATCTTTTTGTTTTTTTATCCCAAAATTTCCCTTAAGTTCATTTAATAAACTCGGAACTTTATTTCCTAAATCTTTATTTAATACACTATCTGGTACTTTAATAAAATTTGGATTAGGCATCTGAGTATCTTCTTTTTCTTTCAAAATCAGCTTATTCCATTTTTTATAATTATCTGAAACTTTAACATCTAAGTCTGCACCAAAAACTTTACCAGAAAATAAAATTCCAATAAATATTATACTAATGAAAAAAATTTTTAATTTCATTTTTTTGATTTTTTTCATAAATTTATCTTTTTCTCCTCATACGTAATTTTTGCTATTTTTATTATATGTCTTTTATATTTTAATTTCAAGACTTTATATTAGTATTAATGTTATAAGAATATCAATCAAATCCACTTCTTTACTGCTTTTCCAGTTTTTTTATTCAATTATATCATTTATATTACACTTTTTTTGTAACACAAATGTTATATTTTTTTAATATTATTGATATTTTAATTTATTTTTTTTATTGTATAATATAGTTATACTAAAGAATTAAGGAGTTTGTAATGGGTATACAATCTACTCTAAAACAAGAAGGCATTAATATAATTGGTAAGCTAAATACTCTAGAAATAAATAAAATAGCTTCTAGTATTTCAGAAAAGATTTGTAAAGCTTTTCCAGAACATAATATTAGTCAAAGTGATCTTTTTATTGCTATTTCTAGATTAAACATGTATATAGCAGATATGCCAAACGATATGGCTGTAGCTAAATATTTTTACAAAAATAATTCAATATATTTTAGTAAAAATGTAAATTTTAATGATTTACATACTCTTGCTTTGCATGAATGTTTACATTTTATACAAGAATTAAAAGATTCTCATGGAAAATTATTGAGATTAGGTCTTTATAATCTTGAAAAAAGAAATAATACAGGTATGGCTTTAAATGAAGCTTCTGTACAATTAATGGCTTCTTTTGCTAATTGTTCTCCTATAGATACTGTAAAATATTATAATATGGAATTTTCAACAGAAAGCCCAGATTTTTACCCAATCCAAACAGCACTATTAAAACAAATAATTTATTTTACAGGTACATATCCATTGTTTCATAGTACTTTATATAGTAATGATGTTTTTAAAAACACATTTATCGAAAGAGCTAATCAAAAAGCATATTTCCAAATAGAAGACCTTTTTGATTTAATTATGTATTATGAAGGAAAATTATCAGATACCGCTTTTGCTTTAGAAGCTTGCTCTGAAGAACAAAAAAGCTTAGCAACAATTAAAAAATTAAATGAAAAGTCAACAGCTTTGAAAACTATTATTTTAGAAAAAACATTAGAAACTCAAAATTTAATTTTATCTAGCTGTTTTGACAAACAATTTGATCATATAAAAAATATTGAAGACATAAAAAAATTTCAATCTGATTTATATAATTTTAAGACTGTATTAATTAGCTCAGAAAAAGATGATTTTTATCATAATTATTATATTAATATGATGAATAAATTAGAAGAAAAAAGAGAATTTATTTTAAAATATGGAGAAATTATTGGTTATGAGAACACAGAAACTAGTCTTTCAACATTAGAAGAACAAACTTATGGATTCAAATTTTTCAAAAAATTATTTAGTAAATTAAAATTATTAATAGAAGATTATTTAAGAGCAAAAGATTTTTAAATTATAGTAGTTAAAAAAAATCCTCATATAATTGTACACAAATTTTATTATTATAATATTAAATATACAAACAAAATGGAGCACACAAATATGTTAAATTGATAAAACATATTAAATGTGCTCCTTTTGTTATATTATTTCAATGATTCTATTTATTCATATTTTTTAATTCTTCTACAACTAATTTCAAATCATTCCAAAAATCAATTTTTTTATCTTCATCTCTAAGCAAAGCAGCTGGATGAAAAGTTGGCATATATTTTATTCCTTTTCTCTCTATCCATTTTCCCCTTGTTTGAGTTATCCCATATTCTTCTCCTAAAATATTTTTTAATGCTGTACTTCCTAGTAAAACAATGATTTTAGGTTTTATTATCATTACTTGATTTCTTAAATAGTCTAAACAAGAAATTGCTTCTTCTTTTAATGGAACCCTATTTTGAGGAGGTCTACATTTTACAATATTGGCAATATATACATTTTCTCTATTAATTCCAAGTCCAATAAAAGCTTGGTTCATTAATTTACCAGCTTTTCCAACAAAAGGTTCTCCCTCTACATCTTCATCTGCACCTGGACCTTCTCCTATGAACATTATTTGTGCATTTGGATTTCCTGTTCCAAAAACAGTATTATTTCGATTTTTACATAACCCACATTTGTTACAATTATTTACTACTTGTTTTAATTCTTCTAAATTATTATACATCCTTTTTTCCTCTACTTATTATAAACTTATAATTGCTACGCTCCTTGCTCCATCTTTACCTTCAACTCTATATGAAGAAATTTTATTTGAACTGCATACACTACAAATTTCAGAATCTATTATGTTTTCTTTTTGCACACCTAATTCTTTTAAAAGCATTTTGTTTATTTGAACAGTATCTATAAAATATTTTTGTTTACCTTCTATCATTTCACCTTTTTTTATAAATAATTCTGTTTTATCTAAAAAACTAAATATGTCTTCACACAAATCTTTTACATCTTCATCTACTTCAAAATGACATAACCTTATGCTTGGACATATACAACAAATTATATCTTTGGGATTACACTCATAATTTACAATCATTTTCATTACAGTTTTTTCTATAATCTTTTTAAAAGTCCCTCTCCAACCAGAATGTACATTAGCTATTACTTTTTTAATAGGATCATATAATAAAAACAATATGCAATCAGCATTTTTAGTTGATAATACAATATCTTTTTGACTTGTTATTACACCATCTATATTTTCCAAATTTTGATTATAATTTTGTAAATCTATACACATTACATTTGAAGTATGAGTTTGTTTAGGTTCTACTAACTTTGTTATATCTAAACTTATTGCACCACAAATCTTTTCAAACGACTTTTGTTTATATTCTGATTTACTTGAAAAATTAATATTTTCACCTTTTAATGTATATGCGTGTTTTACACCTAAATCTAATAATCTTTTAAATTGAATATATTCTATACCGTTTTCATTTTTAAAGATAATTTCTTGATTCATAAATTTCCTTTCTTTATCTCATAACCTTTTTTCATAATTTTTCACATTTTAAGTGCTTGTTAGTAATTTTATAAATCACTAATAATTAGATGAAAACTCTTGGAACTCTTTCTGAAATTGTACACATAATTTCATAATTAATTGTTCCACACATTTTCGCTACTTCTTCAAGAGTAATGTTCTCATTGTCCCATATATAAACATCTTCACCAATTCTAACATCTTCTAAATCAGTTACATCAATCATACAACTATCCATACAAACATTTCCAATAATTCTAAAACGTTTACCTCTAATTACCACATAACCTTTGTTTGATAAAGCTCTTTTTAGTCCATCTGCATATCCTATTGGTATTGTTGCAATTTTTGTTTGTTTATCTGTAATATAACTTCTTGAATACCCTATTGATGTGCCCTCTCCAACAACTTTTAAAAAAGTTATTTTAGATTTTAATTTGCATATTGGTTTTAATTTTATTTTTTCTAAAGTATTTTCTGCAGCAGGATAACCATATATAATAATTCCTGGTCTTACTAAATTATAATAACTTTCTGGAAAATTAATTATTCCATTAGAAGCTGATGTATGAACATATTTTAATTTACCTAATATTTCTTCAGCTCTTTCTACAGAATATTTAAAAGAAGCTAATTGCTTTTTAGTATAATCATCATCATTATCTGCTGAAGATAAATGTGTATAAATTCCTTCAATTTTAATATTTTTATATCTTTTAATTTTTTCTATATATTCATCAATTCTTTTAGGATGAATACCTGTTCTTCCCATTCCTGTTCCTATTTCTATATGAACATTAATGTTTTTCCCATTACTCCCTATTTTTTCTAAAAATTCATCTGAACTAAGACCTATAGTTACTTCATTTTCTACTATTTTATCTATTTCATTTTCAAAAGGTTGATTTAATACAAAAATTTCATTCTTAAATCCTAGCTCTCTCAAAGCTACAGCTTCATCAATAGTTGCAACTGCTACTATATTAAATTTTTCTATAATTTTTAACTCTTTATTAATCCAAGTACCATATCCATTAGCTTTTATAACAGGCATTATTTCTATATCTTTTTCAATATAATTTTTTATTTGATTGATATTATACTCAAAAGCTTTAATATCAACCTCCATAATAGTTGGTCTTGTAATTTCCATTTTACTATCTCCTATCTAAAAACAATAATCATATTTTTACAAAATTAATTATTTTCTCGTAATTCTTCTAAAACTATTTCCTTTTCCTTATTTGAAATATAAAAATAATTATTGTTTTTCATATTTGGATTAAAATTACAAATTGTTTGATATTTGCAATAATCACATCCAGTTTTCTTTTTATAATAATATGGTTTTATATCAATTTTTCCTTTTAGAATTTCTCTAGAAATTTCTTTTATTATTTCCTGTACTTTATTTGTCAATTTATTAAAATCATTTTTATAAATTATACTAGATTTTGACTCACTTATTTCACCTTCTTTTGTGATATAAGCTGGAATAATATCTGAAGCACCTGTCATTAAATGATTATCCATTAATTTTATAACAGATACATCAGCCAAAATTAATCCCTTCATTTTGAAATTTTTTCTAATCTGAGCTTCTATCTCTTCTGTACTTAGGTTTTTATCTGCTTTTACAATATTATCAATTAAACCTAAATATAAAATACCACTTGGTTCAAAATCAGTTTGCCCGCTAATAGCGTCTAAATAAGTTATTAGCTGTATTTGTAATCCTGACATTACTTGATTTAAGTCTAAATCTTTTATTGAAGATTTATAGTCAATAATTCTAACATATTGCTTATCTGAAAGTTTCGCTACATCTACTCTATCTATTTTTCCAGTAATTTCTATATTTTTATCTTCTATTTGTAATTTTATTGGCTTAAAATCACCTTTATGACTAAATTCTAATTCATGGCCTAATATAGAAAAATCACTATGTTTTAATGTATATACTATATATTCTATAGATTGTATAACTACTTTTTTTAATCTTTTAGTAAGTAATTTAAATTTTGATGTACTTGAAAATGTATAATATTTTGTAGAGCTTAATAATTGTTCCATAATATCTTGCACAATCTCATAAATTTGTTCATTTGTTATTTCTTTTATAGAAATTTCCTTATCTGATATTTCTTTAAAAAACAAATCAATTACCTCATGCATAAAAGTTCCTGTGTCTAAAAAATTCATTTTCAATTCATCATTTTCTTTTAGTTTTAAACCATAAGTTAAATGAAAAGAAAATGGACATCTTCTGTAATTTTCTAAACGAGAAATACTAGTATGCAAAGTATCACCATATAAAGCTGATATATTTTCTCTACTAATTTCTTCTGCTTCATTAGTATAACCCATTCCAGAAAGAGCTCTAACAAATCTATCTTTATCTTTTTTATATAAATATCTCAAAGCATTTTTCCATTCTTCATCTAACTGTTTACCTTCTAAATATTCTTTATATACTTCTAAAGCCTCTTCAAAACTTGCTGTTTCATTTGTAAAAAAATGTTGTTTAGAAATAATATCACTTTTCTCTTCTAAATTTTTAAACATTTTTTTAATTTTTTTCACTAAAATAGATGGTCTTATTGATTTACCTTGTTTATCTGAAGAACTGTATGAAATGTAAAGTTTTTCTTCTGGGGTAGTTAAAGTTCTATAAATATTAAATTGTTCTTCAAATAAATCATCTATAGAAGTTTTCGCAAGTTCTATACCTATATCTTTTAATACATTTCTATCTGAATCATTTAAATATCCTTCTACAGAATTTACTTTTGGAAAACAACCATCATTTGCCCCAATCATAAATACTATTTTTAGAGAGTGGCTTCTTGTTCTTTCAGTATCTCCTAAAATAACCTGATCTTGTGTAGCTGGAATTTTACCAAGTTCACTTGCATTTAATCCAACTTGAAAGATTTCTTTATATTTTTCAAATCCAATTTTATTGTTTGAAAATAATAAAACCATTTCTTCTAAAACATTAATTAATAATTTATAGCTTGTATTATATTCTTCTGTTATTTCTATATTATTATAGATATTTAATTTTCTATCTAAAATCTCTTGAATATTATTATCTAATAAAAACTGATATAAAGATTTTGTTATTTCTGATACAGTTTTTTCTTTAGATACTTGACATTTAAAATCTAATAATGGTTTTACTATTCTTTTTCTTAAATTCTCTAATTTTTCTTGTTTATCATTTAATGGTTCATATGTAAATTCTTTTTGCCATTTATTACCTTTTATTCCCCATTTTATACAATAATTTTCTAAATGGAAAATCTCTTCTAAATCTATATCTATCAACCCTATTTTCAAATAATTAAAAACAGCTTCATAAGACCAATTTTTTGAAAAAATTTCTAGCATTGACACAATAAATCTAATTAAAATATTTTGATTTAAGTCTTTTTTATCATCAATAAATATCGGTATATTGTATTTTTGAAAAATAGATTTTGCATCTTCTGCATATTTATCAATATCATCTGTAATTATTCCAATTTCATTATACTGATATCCACTATCTTTAACCAATTTGTGTATAGTTTGAGCAACATACTCTATCTCTGAATAAGGATTGTTTGCCAAAAACAAATTTATATTTTCATTTTTATATTCATAAGAATTTTGATATTTATTAAAATTTT
>JAZROJ010000013.1:0-1780 GCA_045648625.1 Candidatus Scatovivens sp. | reverse complement strand
AATATTTCTATTGTTATATAATTTTTTTCATAAAATTGACTTATCAAACAAAGACAATCTATATGAATATTTTTATTAAAAGTGAATTCATTTTTTTAAATCTGCCATTTTAAAACAGGGTATCCGTTATTAATTTGTTTTGTATCTGACACAAATTCTTGTCCTAAATCTTCTAATATATTATTTTTAAGTTCTTCTTCTGTTTTAGTTTGTTCTGTTTTTACTTTTTCAAATAAAGTATCTAAATAATAAGATTTTGTAGTCTTCCCAAAATCTCCACCTACAAGTCCATCTATACTTTCAGTGCCTTCTACTTTTCCAATATTATAAGAATTGTAAATAAAACTTTCTGTTGCATTTTGACCACAAATACCTCCAACTCTATATCCAGTAGCTTTCAATGCTCCTTTATTATAACAATTTGATATAGTAGAATTATTTGTACCAGCTATTCCTCCAACATTATTTTTTCCGTTGATTTTACCTGTGTTATAACTTTTAGATACCTCTCCCATTGTAATATTAGCACCTACTAAACCGCCTATATAATCTTCTCCTTCAACATCTGAAATATTATAAGTTTTATCTAATTGAGCTTCAGAATAACCAACTATTCCACCTACATAATTTTTTCCTTTTATTTTATTTTCATTATTATTTGTTTGAATAGTAGTTCCGAAAAAAGCTATTCCAGCTATTCCACCCACATAATCTTCTCCTATAACTTCTGCCGAATTTGAACATTCTGAAATTGTTGAATTGTTATTAACATATCCTACTATCCCAGCAACATAATTTTTTCCTTGAACACTTCCTTTTTGGGTATGTGATTGCATAATTATTCCTTCACTCATATTGATACCTACAATCCCACCTACTTTGCTTTCTTTTCCTTTAACTATGGTATTCAGTGTTACACAATTTTTAACTGTCCCTTCATTTAATCCAACAATAGCTCCTGTACCTAATGCACCTGAAATATAGCTATTTTTTAATATTACATTTTCAACAGTCCCAGTAGAATACCCAAATAAACCTTGATAATTTTTGTCTGAATCTATATAAATTCCTCTTATTGAAAATCCATTTCCATTAAAAGTTCCCGCAAATCTTTTTAAATTTTCTCCTTTTTCATCGTCTTGTTCATTTTTAGAAGCATCTTTTTCTTCTTTTTCATCTTTCTTCAATTCATCTAAAAACCCTATAATAGAAGTCCAAACTGGTCCTTCCCAATTTCCATCTTCTTTTTTTCTAGCTCCAAAATCAATATTTTTTCTTAAATTAATCGTTTTGCCACTAAAGTTTTGCTCACCATTTATTACTTGTTCTGCTACCCATTTGAATTCTTCTGGCGTGAGAATATCAATATTGTTTTCTTTTTCTGTTGGTTTACTACTTTTACCATTCCAAAAACTTATTTTTTCTTCTAAAATTTCTCCATCATCATATATTGTATACATTTTATCTTCTTTTGAAACAATATATGT
Organism: Candidatus Scatovivens sp.; assembly: GCA_045648625.1. GTDB lineage: Bacteria > Bacillota > Clostridia > TANB77 > CAG-508 > Scatovivens. Next base: position 293 of record JAZROJ010000013.1, on the reverse strand, counting down.
ATCTGTTTTAGGTTGTTCAATTACTTCTCCTCCAAATTCTTGCAAAATTTCTTCTATTGTTTTTTGAGGTTCCTCGGCAACTATCGGCTCTTCATTTTGAGGCTCTTCATCTTTTGCAAATAGGCTAGCAATTTTATCTTTATTGATTACAGAAACAATGCATCCTGCTATTAACAAAAAGACAATAATCACCATTATAACTTTTTTTATATTTAATTTTTTTTCAGAAATAGCTTCTCTTTTTCCTTTGCCCAATTTAATAACTCTCCTCTCTTAAAAGTTAATTTTTATTA
>JAZROJ010000012.1:0-8672 GCA_045648625.1 Candidatus Scatovivens sp. | reverse complement strand
AATTAGAAATTTAAAGCGGAATAAAATAATAAAAATCAAATAATATTAATTAAGAAAAATTTATAAATAAAGTAACAAAAAAAAATCAAATAAAATCTAAATAATTTGAATATTTTCTGTACAAAAAAAGTATTTTACTATATAATAACATCAAATAAATATGTTTTGGAGGACTTATGAAATTAAACGAGCTTTTAAAAGGAATTGAAAATTTTAAAATAAAAGGTGATTTAGATTTAGAAATAGAAAATGTAGAAAACAATTCAAAAAAAGTTACAAAAGAATCTTTATTTATTGCCATAAAAGGATATGATTTTGATGGTCATGAATTTATTTCAGAAGCAATCGAAAACGGAGCAATAGCAATTATGCTAGATATGAGTGCAGATTTTAAAAACATAAAAATTCCAGCAGGAATAACTGTTATTATAGCAGAGGATACAAGACTAGCATTATCTAAAGTGGCTTGCAATTTTTATGGAAATCCATCAAAAAGATTTAGATTAATAGGAATTACAGGAACAAAAGGAAAAACTACTACAACTTATATGTTAAAATCTATATTAGAAAAAGATGGAAATAAAGTTGGATTAATAGGAACAATAAAAAATTATATAGGAGAAGAATGTCTAGGTGATAGTGCAAGAACTACACCTGATAGTTTGGAATTACAAAAATTATTTTATCAAATGGCAGAAGCTGGTGCAAATTATGTAGTAATGGAAGTATCTTCTCAAAGTTTAAAACTAAATAGAGTAGCAGATGCTCAATTTGACTATGCAGTATTTACAAATTTATATAAAGACCATATTAGTTTAAAAGAACATTCAGATATGAATGATTATTTTGAATCTAAATTAAAATTATTTCAAATGGCAAAAAAAGGATTTGTCAATGGAGATGATTTTAAGTGTAATAAAATAATATCAAATGCAAAAGAGTGCAATATTCAAACATATGCAATAGATAATCATGCTGATGTTATCGCAAAAGATATTACAATTACTAATGTTAGTGTTGATTTCAAAGTTAAAATGGATGGAAAAAATGAAAGAATAAAAGTAAATATTCCAGGAAGATATAGTGTTTATAATGCTTTAGCAGCTATATCAGTAGCAATGTATATAGGAATAAAAGCAGATACAATAAAAGATGGTTTAGCTGAAATTACTGTTCCAGGAAGAAATGAATTAGTTTCTAATAGTAAAGAGTTAGCTATTATGATTGATTATGCTCATACTGCAGAAAGTTTAGAAAATGTATTACAAGCAACAAAAGCATATACTGCACAAGGTAGAGTAATTTGTGTATTTGGATGTGGTGGAGATAGAGATAATACAAAAAGACCGAAGATGGGAGAAGTCGCTACAAGAATAGCAGATTACACTATTATAACAACAGATAATCCACGTTCAGAAAAACCAGAAGATATAATTACAGAAATAGAAAGTGGAGCATCAAAAACAAAAGGAAAATATGAAATTATTGTTGATAGAAGAGAAGCAATAGAAAAAGCAATAAAGATGATGAATAAAAGAGATATTGTAATAATTGCTGGAAAAGGTCACGAAACATATCAAGAAATAAATGGAGAAAAAATTCCTTTTGACGAAAGAAAAATTGTTAAAGAGATTTTAGGAGAGAAAAAATAATGAAAGTACAAATTATATATTTGTTATTATCGTTTTTATTTACAGCTACAATAGGAAAAATAATTATTCCTGTTTTAAAAAAATTAAAAGTAGGGCAAAGTGAAAGAGCAGAAGGACCTAGATCACATTTAAGAAAGCAAGGAACACCAACAATGGGTGGGATAATGCTTATAATTACAATAATACTTTTCACAATACTTGCTTGTGTGATAAATAAAAAAATAGAGATTATTATGCCAATACTTGCGATTTCTATAGCAAGTATTGGATTTGGAATTATTGGATTAATAGATGATTTTAAAAAAGTAGTTTTAAAAAATACAGATGGATTAAGTCCTAAATTAAAAATGTTAGGTTTATTAGTTATTTCTGTTATTTATACAGTATTTTTAACAGAATATGCTAAAATAGGAACAGAAATTATAATACCATTTATAAATTATAATTTAGCATTACCAATATGGATTTATATTCCATTTACAATAATTGTTATGCTGGCTGCTACAAATGCAGTAAATTTAACAGATGGAGTTGATGGATTAGCTGGAAGTGTAAGTGCTATTATATTAACAGCAATTACAATAATCGCTTTAAAAACTGGAAACATAGGAATTTCTTTATTAGGAAGTATTTTAGTTGGAAGTTGTTTTGGATTTTTAATTTATAATTTTCATAAGGCAAAAGTTATGATGGGAGATACTGGCTCACTATTATTAGGGGGAGCTATTTCAAGTATGATGATATATTTGAAAAATCCATTATTATTAATAATATTAGCAATAATTCCAGTAATAGAAACACTATCTGTTATTTTACAAGTGTTATATTTTAGAAAAACAGGAAAAAGATTATTTAGAATGTCACCTTTGCATCACCATTTCGAATTATCAGGATGGAGAGAAAATAAGGTAGTAGGAGTATTTTCTTTAATTACATTAATAGCATCTATTATTAGTATTGCTTCTATTTAATGAAAGGAACGGAAAATAATGGTACAGAAGAATAAAACTCAAAATAAATTCACACTTTTCTCAAAAGGAAAAATTGATTATACTATTTTAATAGTTACAATTTTACTTCTATGTTTAGGGATAATAATGGTTCTATCAGCAAGTGCACCATCATCTTTAGCAGAAGACGGGAACAGTTATAGTTATGTTATAAAACAATCAATAGCAGCAGCAGTTGGTTTAGTTGGTATGTATATTTTGTCAAGTGTTGATTACAGAATTTATAGAAAACTTAAGTGGCCAATATACATAGGTATGATAGGATTACTTTTTTTAGTTAGTATTTCAGGAATGGATTCTGGTGGAGCAAGAAGGTGGATAAATATTGCAGGAATTAACTTTCAGCCTTCAGAAGTAGCAAAAGTAGGTTTTATATTAGTTTTTGCTTCTTTTTTAAGTGATATGAAAGAAAATAATAAAATTAAAAATATATGGTTTGGATGTATTATGCCTTTGATGATGTTAGTTCCAATAGCAGCTATTATTTATGGATTACAAAACCATTTTAGTGCGACATTTATTATAGGGGCAATCACGATAGTGCAAATGTTTGTAGCCGGAACCAGAGTATCTCATTTATTATTAGTAGGTGTTGTTGGAGGAATTACTTTATTAACAGGTTTAAAAGTTAAAGATTTAATTCAAGGAGATACTGAGGCAAAAACTACAAGTTTTAGAAGCACAAGAATTCAGACATGGCTTGATCCATTCTCAGATCCTATGGGAGATGGGTATCAAATAATTCAAAGCCTATATGCTATAGGTTCTGGAGGTTTATTTGGGTTGGGTCTTGGTAATAGTAAACAAAAATATTTGTATCTACCAGAACCACACAATGATTTTATTTTTGCAGTATTAGCAGAAGAATTAGGATTTATAGGATGTATTTTTGTTATATTGTTATTTATGATATTTATTTGGAGAGGTATAATAATAGCAATTAAAGCTCCTGATAATTTTGGTTCATTGATAGCTATAGGTATTGTAACTATGATTGGTTTACAAGCTTTGATTAATATAGCGGTTGTTACAGGAGCAATGCCAGTAACAGGAATGCCACTTCCATTCTTTAGTTATGGAGGAACCGCGATACTTGTAAATTTGGCAACAGTAGGTATACTTCTAAATATTTCAAGAAATTGTAACAAATAATTTACAAAGGTTTATAGGTAAAACCTAAAAAACCTAAATATAGAATATAAGGATAGCGTATGAGAGTTATTATTGCAGCAGCAGGAACTGGAGGACATATTAATCCAGGAATAGCAATTGCAAATAAAATAAAAGAAAAAGAGCCTAAATCAGAAATTATGTTTATAGGAACAAATAGAGGACTAGAAATCGATTTGGTTCCAAGAGCAGGGTACAAACTAAAAACTATTGAAGCTTATGGATTTAAAAAAGAAATTTCAATTCAAAATTTTAAAAAAATTATACAAACATTACATAGCAAAAAAGATGTGAAGAAAATAATAGATGATTTTAAACCAGATATTATTATAGGAACAGGAGGATATATATGTGTACCTGTTTTGTCAGCAGCTGTTTCAAAAAAAATACCTATTATTTTACATGAGAGTAATGCATATCCGGGAAAAGCTTTAAAATTGTTTTCTAAAAATGCAGATTTAGTATTAGTTGGTTTCGAGGAAACGAAAAACAAACTTAAAGATTCTAGAAATATAAAAGTTGTAGGAACACCAACAAAAATAAGAAAAAAGAACATATCTCAACTACAAAAACAAGAAATATTAAGTAAGTTAGGAATAAAAAGTAATTTACCTATAGTTTTAATTTATGGTGGAAGTCAAGGTGCTCAAAGTATAAATAAAGCAGTAGAAGAATTAATTATTAATAACAAAAATAAAAAATATCAAATTATATGGGCGACAGGACCGAAACAATATGATATAATAAAAGAAGAGCTAGAAAATAAAGGAATAAATATAAATTTTATTAGAGATGTAAAAGTAGTTCCATATATTTATAATATGGAAGAACTAATGAATATATCAGATTTAATAGTTTGTAGAAGCGGAGCAATGACAATTACAGAAATTTCGATTGTTGGAAAACCAGCAATATTTGTACCGTTACCATCTATTAATGCAAATAGACAAGAGGATAATGCTATGGTACTACAAAAAATAGGTGCAGCTAAAATTATATTAAATAAAGATATATCAGGAGATACATTAGCTAATAATATAGAAGATATTATAGAAAATGAATTAGAATTAGATGAAATGGGAAGATTGGCAAATTCTATAGCTCCAGATAATGTAGAAAATAAAATATATGAAGAAATAATGAGAATTTTAAAATAAGGAGATAGATATGGAAAAAGTAAGAAGTAGTATTTTAGACAATTGTGGTAGATATTCTGAAGATTTAATGGAAATTTCAAAAAAAGTTTTAGAACAAAAAAAATTAAATGGTGAAAAAGTAACTGAAACAGATATTTTAGATGTGGAAGATGATATATTCCAATCATATCAGACAATTTTGTCATTTTTTAAAGATGGAAATAATATTAGTCTTGCGATAAAAAATTTAAAAAATGATGTGATAAATAAAGGTTTAACAACAAATTTTAAAAATTTAGCAATTTCTGCAGTTAATAACACTATTAAACAACAAGAAAATTATGAATTTCAAGAAAATAATGGTGAAAATATTATTGCTGGAATAGTAATTGCAAATACTATAGAAAATAAAATAGAATCAGAAACTTTAAATAAATTGTTTGATGAAAAATTAATTCAAAATATGGATGAAGTACTTGAAAAAGCTAAATCAGGAGATGTTCAAGCTAGCTCTGAAATGGAAACTGTAAAAAACGCTACAAAGTTTTTAGGAACTCATAAAGAATTAGAAGGAAATATAGATAGAGCAGCTTTGGGTTGGATGCTAAGATTATCAGAATGTCAATCTCCAATGGCTAAACAGGTTCTAGAACAAATGCAAGAGCAATATAAAGAATATTTTGATGTTGTTGAGAAAAATGAAAATGGCGAAACTATAATAAGCACAGATAAAATTAGAAAAGAATTGAGCCAAAGGGTTGGAAAAGAAAAATTTGAAAAACTAGATTTTAAAAAAATAAATGAACGTGTTGGAGAAAGAGCAGTAGAAAAAGGAAATTATAGAAGTGAAAAAGTCCCTAAAGATGCTGCGACAATGGTTGAAAATTTAAAAAGAGAAGTTAGAAAAGCTAATATCAAGAAAATGATAAAAGAAAATTCAAGAACAGCAGATGGTTTAGAAAAGATTCAAGAAATATATTCTAGATTTCCAGAAGAAGTAAAAGAGATATTAAAAGAAAAAATCGAAATACGCAATAAAATTATGGATAGGGCACAAGGAAGCGGATATGGAAAGTTAATGCAATGTCAAGAAGAAATCATGATGTTAAGCGAAATTATTCATGAAGAAAAGATAAGAGAAAATATGGAAAGCAAAGAAGCAAGAGCTCAAAGAAAATCTGATAATGAGGAGTTTTCTTTATAATAAAATTTAGCGAAACTTAGATTTTAAAATTTAAGTTTCGTTTTTTGTATAAACGCTTGCAAAAAAAAATATAATGAATTAAAATACATAAGTAAATATAAGATAGGGAGAAAAATTGATGATAGACAAATTAGTGATTGTGGAATCACCAGCAAAAGCCAATACTATTAAAAAGTTTTTAGGCGGTAAAAGCAAAGTAGTTGCTTCTATGGGCCATATACGAGATTTGCCAAAATCAAAATTAGGTGTAAATATAGAAAAAGATTTTGAAATAGAATACATTAATATTAGAGGGAAAGCGAGTTTAATTAATTCTTTAAAAAAAGATGCTAAGGATGCAAAAAAAGTTTATTTAGCAACTGACCCTGACCGTGAAGGAGAAGCTATAGCATGGCATTTAGCACACATATTAGGAATAGATTTAGATAGTATTTGTAGAGTTACTTTTAATGAAATAACAAAAGAAGCAGTAAAAAATGGAATTAATAATCCTAGAAAAATAGATATTAATTTAACTAATGCACAACAAGCTAGAAGAGTGCTAGATAGAGTTGTTGGTTATAAAATAAGCCCTGTATTATGGAAAAAAGTAAAAAGAGGATTATCAGCAGGACGTGTTCAATCAGTAGCTGTAAAACTAATTGTAGATAGAGAAGAAGAGATTGAAAAATTTATACCAGAAGAATATTGGAATATATATCTAATTGCATCTGACAAAAAAACAAAAACAGAATTTAATTGCAAATTTGTTGGAAAAAATGGTAAGAAGATAGAGTTACATTCAAAAGAAGAAGTTGATAAAATTTTAAAAGATTTAGAAAACGCAAAATATAATGTAACAGAAGTTAAAAAAGGAGAAAGAAAAAGAACACCAGCTCCGCCATTTACAACAAGTACATTGCAACAAGATGCATCAAGAAAATTAAATTTTCCATTAAAGAAAACTATGTCAGTAGCTCAAAATTTATATGAAGGAATTAAATTGCCAGGTATAGGAGAAACCGGTTTAATTACTTATATGAGAACCGATTCTACTAGAATTTCTAATGAAGCAAGAGCAGTTGCTAAAGAAGTTATCGAAAAAGAGTATGGAAAGAATTATTACGAAAACAGATTTTATAAAACAAAATCAGAAGCTCAAGATGCACACGAAGCCATCAGACCAGCACATATTGAAATAACACCAGATTCTATAAAAGATAGTTTAAGTAATGATCAATATAAATTATATAAATTAATATACAACCGTTTTTTAGCAAGTCAAATGGCGGCAGCAATTTATGATACAGTAGCTGTTTCGATTGATGGAAATGAATATAATTTTAAAGCAAATGGTCAAACTTTAAAATTTAAAGGATACATGACTTTGTATGTTGAAACTGAAGAAAAAGAAGAATTTGAAAAAATTCCAGAATTAGAAGTTGGGGAAGAAATAAAAAAAGAAAAAATAGACACTAAGCAAAGTTTTACAGAGCCACCACCAAGATATACAGAAGCTAGTTTGGTAAAAACATTAGAAGAAAAAGGCATAGGAAGACCTAGTACTTATGCACCAACAATAACGACTATATTAGAAAGAAGATATATAGAAAAAAGTCAAAAACAATTAATTCCAACAGACTTAGGAAAAGTTGTAAATAAATTGTTAATAGAAAATTTTTCGGATGTTATAAATGTTGAATTTACAGCTCAAATGGAAGAACAGTTTGATAAAATAGCGGAAGGAAATGAAAATTGGAAAAGAATAATAAAAGAATTTTATGGACCTTTCGAAAAAGTGGTAGAAAAAGTAGAAAAAGAATTAGAACATGTGAAATTAGAATATGAAGTATCAGACGTGCCTTGTGAGAAATGTGGAAGAATGATGGTTATAAAATATGGAAGATATGGTAAGTTTTTAGCTTGCCCTGGATATCCAGAATGTCAAAATGCAAAACCAATAGTAGAAACGATAGATATTCCATGTCCTGTTTGTGGAGGAAAAGTTCAAGTAAGAAAAACAAAAAAAAGACGTAATTATTATATTTGTGAAAACAATAAAGGGGAAAATGAAGGTTGTAATTATATTTCTTGGAACAAACCTAAAAAAGGAGAAGTATTTGAAAAAGACAATAAAACAAGTGAAGAAATACAAAAAGAAGATAGACCTAAAAAAACATCCTCAAAAGTAACTAAAACTGTAACAAAAAAGAAAAAAACAAATAAGAAAAAATAGATAAAAACTGCACCTAATATTAGATACAATAGTTCCAACATTTTGAGAATTGCTAAATATTAGGTGCTACTCATATCTGATGTACACAAATTTTATTATCATAAAGTTTGGCAGGAGAATAAATACGGGGCAAATGAAATTATATAAAAAATGAATAATTAAAAAATTGCCCATTTTGTTATCAAAATGTTATAAAACAATGTTATTTGTTATAAAATTGTTATTGAAAAAAAAAAAGAAATAGGTTATAATTATTGCCTAAATTTAAGAAAAGGTTCTTACGCC
>JAZROJ010000011.1:0-2278 GCA_045648625.1 Candidatus Scatovivens sp. | reverse complement strand
TTCTCCTAATTTATGTCCAATCATTTCTTCTGAAATATATATAGGAACATGTTTTCTTCCATCATGAACAGCTATTGTATGTCCAATCATTTGTGGATATATTGTAGATGCTCTTGACCATGTTTTTAATACTTCTTTTTTTCCTGTTTCGTTCATAGCTTCAACTCTTTTTAAAAGTTCTGGAGCTACATAAGGTTTTTTCTTGCTTGATCTTGACATTGATTTTCTCCTTTCTCATTATTATGAGTTTTTTTATTTTCGCTTTTATGCGATTTTTAATATTTTAATAAGTTCGTAATCTTTATTTAATTCTACGCACTCATCAAACATAAATTTATTTTCTTCTTGTAACAATAAATTTGTTTGATAATTTCTTTTTGTTTCTTGTTTTGTATCCAAGTGCTGGTTTTCCCCAAGGTGTCATAGGTCCACTATGTCCAACTGGAGCTCTACCTTCACCACCACCATGAGGGTGATCATTAGGGTTCATAACAGATCCTCTAACTGTAGGTCTAATTCCTAAATGTCTTGTTCTACCAGCTTTACCTAATTTGATATTTTCGTGATCGCTGTTTCCGATTGTTCCAACTGTAGCTCTACATCTAATAGAAACTAATCTCATTTCTCCTGATGGAAGTCTTACGTGAGCATAAGCTCCTTCTTTAGCCATTAATTGAGCTTCTTGACCAGCTGATCTTACTAATTTTCCACCTTGACCTGGATTTAATTCGATATTGTGAATCATTGTACCTACTGGTATATTTTCGATTGGTAAACAGTTACCAACTTTAATATCAGCTTTTGGTCCTGATACTACTTTATCTCCATCTGTTAATCCTTTTGGTGCTAAGATGTAACTTTTTGTTCCATCTTCATATTGTATTAATGCGATATTAGCGCTTCTGTTTGGATCATATTCGATACCAATAACTGTTGCTACCATATCATCTTTTAATCTTTTAAAATCAATTATTCTATATTTTTGTCTGTTTCCACCACCTTGGTGTCTTACTGTTATTCTTCCATATGAATTTCTACCAGAATTTTTCTTTTTATTAGCTAATAGAGATTTTTCTGGAGATTTTTTTGTGATTTCTTCAAAATTTGAAGTTGTCATATTTCTTCTTGATGGTGTATATGCACTATAATGTTTAATTCCCATTTTATTTTCTCTCCTTTATATTTCTTTTCCGGGTTTATTTCCCGATAATTATTTAACTTTATTTTCATTTTGGAAAATAGTTGTTATTTGACTAGGCAAAAATTATTAAAAAGGCAAGGGCGCATACTTTGGTATGTAACCGCGTTTTTAATGATTTTTAACGACGTCAAATGGCAAATATTTTTCAAAATTAAGCCATGAAAGCTTCTATTGAATCTTTATACTTCTTAGAAACTTTAACTTCTTTTCCACCTTTTCCTAAATATTTCATATCAGAAACATTAGTATCGATAGTAACGATTGCTTTTTTCCAATCTGAAGTTCTACCTTGGTGTACTCCAACTCTTTTTTCTTTTCCTTTTACTGTCATTGTATTTACTTTTAATACTTTTACTTCAAATAATTTTTCAACAGCATTTCTTATTTCAACTTTAGTTGCTTTTTTTGCAACTCTGAAAGTGTATTTTCCTTCTTGCATATCAGCGCTACTTTTTTCTGTAACTACTGGAGCTAATATAATTTCTTCTGCTACCATCTTATGCGTACACCTCCTCTATTTTTTTGATTGTATCTACTGTTAAAACTAATTTTTTATATTTTAATAAATCAAATACATTAATTGTATTAACTGATCCTGTTTTAACAGTTGGTATATTTCTAGCTGATTTTTGAACATTTTCGTTGCTAGCTGGTAATACAACAAATGCTTTATCTTCGATTTTTAAGTTTTTCATTGCATTTACCATTTGTTTTGTTTTAATTTCTTTAAATTCAATTTTATCAACAACTACTAAATTGTTTTCTAATACTTTTGAACTTAATAATGATTTTATAGCTAATTGTCTTTCTTTTTTATTAACTTTATATTTGTAAGATCTTGGTTTTGGTCCTAATGCGATACCACCTTTAATCCATTGTGGAGCTCTTATAGAACCTTGTCTTGCTCTACCTGTACCTTTTTGTCTCCAAGGTTTTCTTCCACCGCCTCTTACTTCAGCTCTTGTTTTTGTACTTTGTGTACCTTGTCTTTGATTAGCTAAATAGTTAACTAATACACTATGAACAACAGCTTCATTTGGTTCGATTCCAAAGATTTCTTCTTTTAAATCTACTGTA
>JAZROJ010000010.1:0-10107 GCA_045648625.1 Candidatus Scatovivens sp. | reverse complement strand
AAATTGTGCTGTAAATGAGAATTGTCCTATAGCCCAATTTTTAACTGTATCTAAAAATAAAATTGGAACAGCTGCAATAATAGATAAACTTTGAAATACATAATCTAATTTATCTCTTTTTAAAATTTCTATTTGCATTTCTTGTGTAATATTATTTAAATTTTTAAGATATAATGATGCTCCATCTTTATCTTTTCTATCACCAAATTCTTTTGTAAGATAAGATACTCCAGCAAATTCTTTTAAGAAACTGTTTGGAGCTATATCATAATATTTTTCTAGTTCTGTTTCTGGATCATCTGATATTAAAACTTCATAAATTTTTTCAGCTTGTCTTGAAACATCTAGCTCATCATTTTGAGCAACTTCATAAATTGCTTCTTCTACCATGTTATATTCATGATAAGCATGTCTTATTTCTGAGAAAAAGTCTATTTGTTCTCTCAAAATTTTGTTATCTATACTATCAACCATACCATTTGTAACAGTATCTATTAAAAATAATTCTAGTAATAATAATGTTGCCATTAATAAAGGATTATTTTTCATAAATAATATAATAACTACAGTTAACGGAATTACTATTATTAAACCTTTAAACATAATACTTGCTGTTTGTTTTCTAGTTAAATATTCATCTTCTAGGTTGATAATCTCTAATCTTCTTCTTATTTTTAAAGCATAACTCTTTATAAAAGGTATTTTTACACATTTAATATAGAATTTTTGATAGAAAATATCCATACTAAATGATGAACTTTTTGTTCCTTGTACTAGCGAAGATACATATCTTGTTTCTTTTGTTTGCATTTTTTTATTTATCATGAAAAATGCTATTAAAACAATACCAAATAGCCCTGCTACTCCACCCATTAAATATAGTAACATATCTTGTGACATAATTTAATTTGTACCTCGCTTTCTTTTATTTTTGCTTATTTTGCTCTATTATTTATTTTCTTCACTTTCATTCTCTACCTTGTTTAATGTTGAAGATTTTACATTTGAGTTAGAATTTTGTGAATTTGTTTCTTGAGCATTCATTCCTTGAGTTGCTCTTCGTGCAGCTTCTGCTGCTTGTCTTCTCATTGTCATTTCTCTTAGTGAACTTTTTGAAGTTATTCTATTTTGGTTAACTACACTTCCATCTGTTTCTCTTTGCGCATTTGCTGTTTTTGTAGCAACACTACTTGTTTTTCTTACAGTTTGATTTAATTGTGTTTGCATACTTTCTTTATTCACTGGCACAGCAACTGTTTCCACTGTTTCTTCTTTTTTAGGTTCTGCACCTAACTCTTCTTCTACATATTCATAATCCATTTGTTTTGGTGGTTTTATTCCCCAAACTCTTTCTAAAAAGCTATCAAATTTAACCACATCTGATTCATCCATGTTATTTCTCATTTCTCTAATATTTGTTTCTGAAATTGGATTTGTTAAAACATAAGAATCATCTGAAAATTCTAATATATTACGATATTTGTATAATTCTCTATTTGTTGTTTTTGAGAAAAATATAGCTGCATTGTCAAAAAATTTATCTAGTTTTCCTTCTAAAGTTTTTTCATTTCTATGATCAAATGTATACTCATTTTTTTCTTCTACTGGTATACATTCTGTAATTCTTTCTATGTAACGTCTACCTCTAAAGTCTTTTACTAGGTGGATATTGAAGTTTAATACTTGAACAACTTGTTCTTCTGCTGTTTTTTCATCTTTAAATACACCTGCTCTTAACATTGAGTTACGTAATGCTGTTACTAAGTTTGGAAATGTTTTAGCATGGTGAGTAAATAATGTAAATTTAGAAGCAACCTGTGCTGATTGAATCATCCAAGATGCTACGGGGTCTGTTGCAACCTCACCGATGATATTAACAGAACCGTCAGTTTTCTTTTGAACGTCCAAACACTCTTGTCCAGAAATAGTTTCTGTTTCACGCATTGATAAAATATTTCTTGTAGGATATATTTTTCTTAAGTGAAGCTCGAAAGCTGTTTCTGTGATACGCAAGTTCATTGTTTCATATATATTCTCAATCATTGCCATAAGCATTGTTGTTTTTCCGGCAACCTTGCTCTCCTGTTAGAGCTATAATTCTAGCGCCTTTTACTAGATATTTTAATAAATCTATTGTATCTTCTTTTCCATCAAATTTTACTATTTGTTCAAGTGTAGCACGCTTTACGTCGAACTTTCTTACGAAAAACGCCCATGTTTCAGACATACTAGGTCTAACTACAACGACACGGGAACCGTCTTTCATTTCATTGATTTTATAACCATTTGTATCTGATAATTGTCCTGGATTGTTATATTTGTAAATATTTTGACATACTCTTTTTAATTCTGCTTCTGAACCAAAAGATAAAAATGCTAAACGAATAGATTTACCTTGGAAAAATATCCAAATCGCATCACAAGCTCTAGGTACTTTTGCATCCATTGCTTGTTTTAAATAATCTCCATCTGTTTGTGCAACTTGACTTAAAAATGATTCTGGAAGACCTGATGTACCACCAGAAACACCATCTATATTCATATCTCTAATTTCGTCTATACTACTATAACCTTTGTATTGTTGATAAATTCTTTGTACTATAACTTCTAATTTATCTTCAAAACTTAATTCTAATTTTTCTTTTTCATATATATCACTAATTTCATCTGAAGTAATTACATAACATGGCTTTGATTCTCCTGCAATATATTTTAATACTGCAAGATTATATTTTTTTATTAATTCTGTTAAAGCTTCATAACCAAAAGATTTTTTGTATTCATGAATTAAAATATCAAATTTATCTTGAGCTGTTAATAAAGATGGTGTATCAAATGATATTGCTGTTGATACATTAGTTTCATTAATACCATATTCTTTAGATAACAAATCATAAATTAATTCTTTTACATATTTCTTGTCATTAACATCTCCATATGTACAACCTTTTAAAGCTCTTTTTAATTCATATTTTTTGGCTTTTCTTCTTTTTAATTCTTCTTCTGATAAACCTATATCATAAAGGTTTATTTTTGTTATTTCATCTAATCTTTTCTTTACAAATTTAACCATAACTTCTAATGTATAAGTTTTATCGTCTACATTAATTTGATCTTCTACTATTTCTTGTTTGTTCTTTTTTATCATTTTTACTACAAAAGCAACTGTAGCTACTACAATGACAAAAATTAAAGCCATGTTTTTTATATCCATTTAAAGGCTCTCCTCCCTTTAAAATTTTATGTTCTGTATTTTAATTCTTCTATTTTTTCTAAGATTTGTTTACATACACCACTTACCGAGTTAACAAATTCGCTGTTTTTATCTTGTGGAGTTGTCGCTAATCTTGTTTTTAAAAAGAAATTTGCAACTGAAGCTTCACAAGCACATTCCATAAAATTTGCATTATGTTGTATACTTGCTAATTCTTTTCTTGCTCCTATGTATCTTGATGCATTTTTTACATTATATTTAGATTTCTCATCTGCATTTGTTAAAATAGGAATGACATTTCCTTTTTTCAAAACATCTTGTACTTGCATTTTTTCTATGTATGAATCTATCATTTTTAAATTTTGTATAAATGTATATACAATAATTGTTGATGTCTCTAAAAGCATTCTTGTAGTTTTATCTTTTAAAGTTTTTGATATATCTACAAAAACAAAATCATAATATTTATTTGCGATTTTTAATAAATCAGTATATTGCATTAATGACTTCTCAAATTGAGCTGGGTCATCTGTTTGCAATCCACATAATATATCTAATCTATTTTTCAATACAACTCTTGTGTAATTTGGTATAATTTCTGGAGTTGTTCTATTACTTGCAACTGCACTAATTAAACCTTCTGCTCCTGATGCAATATCTAATTTTCCACCATTTAAATCTGTTGCTAAACTTTTTCTTCCATCTAATTTCCAAAAACATCTTTCTAATGTGTCATCTTGAAAAGTTGCATCTACTACCAAAATTCTATAATTATGTTCAATGGCCATATATGTTGCTACAGCGACCATTGATAATGTTTGAGCTGATTGTTTATTTTCTCCACCCCAAAAGCCTATAATAGCCATATTTATCCTCCAACATTAATTTTTTTCTAATATTTTTACAGCCTTTCTGATTGTTTTTTCTGGCACACCAGAAAAATCTTCAATCATAAATATTATGCTGTCCATATATTGTACACTCAATCCTCTAATTCTTATTCTTGAAGATCTTTGATTTGCATATATAGCATTTTGGTCATCTGTTTCAAATGGAAAAAATACAACTTCATTATTCCATTTTATTCTTAATCCAGAAGATAAATAATTTAAGTATTCATCTTCTGGAGCAAACATATCTTTTGTAAATAATACTTTTGTTACTTTAACAGGTGTCTTTAGTATTTTAAAAACTTGTAAACCTCTTTTTACACAAAACATATCAAATGATGTTACAAAATACTGCTTATCTGCTGGACTTACTCCAAAATTACTATATCCTTTTGGAGAATCTATATCAATTAAAGCATAATCATATTCTCCAGATTCTCCTCTTTCTTTTTGATATTCTTTTATTTCTTCAAAACTTTCAAACCCTACTGCTACATCTACTGCTTGAAAGGTTGTTATATATTTTTTAAGAGGTTGCATAGTAGGAACAATATATCTAGCTCTTTGTAATACTGTTGAGTCTACAACAATAACTTTTTTATTTGTAATTGTTAGTATTTTAGCCATATACAAAATCATATCTGTTTTTTCATAGCTTCCTACAAAAGCAATTTTATTCATTTGTTTCCTCCACTTTTAATTTATTCTCCTAAAGAACTTACATATTCTTCTCTTGCTGCTTGAACTTTAGATATTTCTTCTTGATTTTTTTGTTCTACACTGTCATTAGGATTTGATGTTAATGCATTTTCAGCAAGAGCTGGTTCTATAACTGTATTTCTTTGAACAGCTTGAGCATGATCATTTTCAAAATATCTATTATATAAAGCTACTCTCGCTTCTTCTACTATATTAGGACTATATTGTATTAATTGTAAAACTGCCGCACTAACAGGATATGTTGGTGTAGCTGCTGCTTGTATTCCTGGTTCAGCATATTCACGAGCATATATTTTAGAACCAATAATTCTATAAGATTCTACTATAGCATTATTCATTGTTAATGTTTCTTCTTCACTTAATCTTAACCAAATTCCAGTTTCTGTTGAATCTATAACTCTCTTTTTAGCTAAAACTATATAATCTTGACCTGTTGGTAAAGATAATCTTATATCTATATAATCACCAGTTTTTAATTGTGATGGAAGAGAAATCATATTAAATTCTTGTATTCTAATATCATTTGATATATCTGCTGTTGAATCTGCTATCATTTCTTTTGTTACTATTGTTCCAGCAGGTACAGAAACTTTCATTACAACTTCTTTTTTCTTTTCACTACCATCTTCATTATATTTAGGATCTATTTCTCCTTCTTCATTTAAAAAGGAAAAATCATCTAGATTAACTATTGTTGCTTCATCTACCGCTGTTTGCACAGTACTCATCATAAATGATTCAATTGTAACTACTTCTCCAGATTCTAAATCTGTTGCAGCTACATAAACTTCTTTTTGCAAATCCATTAATTTTGCATTTTCATCTTTTATTTCTTTCATTTTAAACATCAATAAAGCTATGGCTGCTGCTCCTATAAGTACTGCTACCAAAAAACCTATTAAAAATGAATTTCTTATCCTTCTTTGCATTGGATTAACTGGCATATCTATATCCCCCTCTATTTTTACATTATATTTGATAATATAACAAATTATTATATATTTTACTTTAATTCTACATTAGTTCATTATAAAAATCAATAAAGTTTGCGGCTTGTAACACAAACTTAAATTAATTGTAATCAATTTGTTATATTAATACAAATTGATTTATAGCTTCCATAACTCCTTCTGAATCATTATCTGCAACAATAGCTTTTGCAAGTTCTTTCATTTTAGGATTACTATTTCCCATAACCACACCTAAACCTGCATTTTCAATCATTTCTTTATCATTTAAGTTATCTCCTATTGCAATAACTTCTTCTTTTTCGATATTTAATTTATTTATTAAGAATTCTATAGCAGACCACTTATTTACATTCTTATTAGTTACTTCTGTATAATAATACTGAATATCTACATTATCTGTTCCTTCTCTTATTCTTTTTCTAGACATATATTCAACTTCTAAAACATCTATATCATCAAATTCTTTCAATTTTTTCATAATTCTACTAAAAATTAATTGTGATTCATCACATACTGTAATTTTTAAAAAATGATCATTTTCAGATTCTTGAATATATTTAGGAATATCTTCTACAATATTTATATGTGTTCTTTTTTCTTCAACTTTTTTAATATTTTCTTTATGATAAAATAAAACATTATAATTTAAACTTTTCGCAATAACTTCTTCTTCTGTATATACATTATAGTAGAAACTGTTTTCTTCACAAATTTTTACTATTTTAAGAACTTGTTCTTTGTTTAAAAATTTATCATATATAATATCATTATTTTGTATATCATATACCACAGAACCATTTCCTGAAATTAAATAATTGTCTACTCCAAGTTCTAAAGCTAATGTTCTTGTAGAACTTATTGGTCTTCCAGACGCTAAAACCACTTCTGTTCCTTGAGTTTTGGCATTTTGCAAAGCCATTCTTGTACCTTCTGAAACTTCTCCTAATGAATTTAATAAAGTTCCATCTAAATCTATTGCCATTAATTTATACATATATATCTCCTGTGTTTATTTTTTTACTAATAAAAAATATTGTTTTCACTTTAATTTACATCATCTATTATAATTTCTCTAATCCTTCCATTTTCAAAAAAATTAAACAAAACTTTATATCTTTTATTTGGTCTTAACCAATTTGCAATTTCTCTCATATTTACTGGTTGAATAACACCATAATTTCTTTCTCCATTTAAAGCACTCACCCATGAATGCCCTTTACTACTTGCTTTATCTAATATATCTGGATTATTGCTTCTTATGCCAATCCCATAAGTTTTAGAACTAACACCATCTTCTCGATCCGGATTTTCTTCTCCAGCATTATAATAAGCAGCTTTTACTAAAAGCTCTTTTACTCTTTTGCCTAATTGCACACCTTCATAAAGTAAATATTCTTGATTAAAAACATTAACTTCTATTTGTGTCATTTGAGGCTCTACATCTATATTTACGCTATAAAAAATCATTATTCCAACACCAATAATTAGTATTGCTAATAATATCGAACCAGCTATAATTAAAGCTTTTGACGCATTTTCCATATTTTCACCTTTTTATAATTAATTATTTTATCCGCATTTTATCATTTATACTTTTTTTATCATTATATCATTAATACTTTTTTTTACAATATTTTTGATTTTATTTTTTTTAATTTACTTTTTAAAAAAAATTTATTTGTTTATTTTTTGGAAAAATTTACTTGATTATTTTTTTAAAATTCGCACATTATATATATAGAAAATACATTAAAACTTTTTATGATTAATTATTCATATATATCTATATGTGTATAATTAGTTATTTGATATTAATGTTTTTTCTTAAAAAAATAGTTATGTAATATAAATTACAAATTAAAACAAACTATTTTTAATACAATTCGGGGGTGAAACAAAATGGCAAGAAATAATAAAAAAGTAGTTCCAGAGGCTATGGATTCTTTAGAAAAATTCAAATATGAAGTTGCTAGCGAAGTTGGTGTTAACTTAAAAAATGGTTACAATGGAAATATATCTGCAAGAGATGCTGGTAAAATCGGTGGTAACATGGTAAGAAAATTAATACAACAAGCTGAAAGTCAAATGATTAACAAATAAGTTTTTGTATTTGAAAAGGATGGAAGAGCAATCTTCCATCCTTACTTTTTTAAGAGAAAATGAACACATATTATGATTTAATCATATTTATGTGTTCTAATTTTCTCTTATAAATATATTATTTTCTTACGCTTCTGGTTCTACTATACCATAATTATTTGAATCTTTTAATTTGAAAATAACATTTACTTTTCCTGTATCTATATTAACAAAAGTTAAAAATATGTTATTTTTTCTTTCATTTAATTTTATTTTTGCATCTTCTATAGACATTGGTCTTATTTCATAATATAAAGTTTTTATAACTTCATCTTCTATAACTTCTTCTTCACCTGCAAATGTTATTTGTTTTATTGATGCATCTTTTTGCATTTTTCCTTTTTTAGTTTTTGTTTTTCTAATTTGACCTTCTAATATATCAATATCTTTATCTATTGAAGCATATAAATCTTTATCTTCTGTAACTGCTTTATATGATACTCCTTTTACAGAAACATACATTTCTGCTATTTCAGATGCTGCATTTTCTTTTTTTATTGTTACATTAACATTAACTTCATCTTCTCCAAAATATTTTTCTATTCTTTCTAATTTTCTTTCAACATAATCTTTAATTGCCTCTGTTGCTTTTAATTCTTTTCCTGTTATTGTTACATTCATCATAACTACCACTCCTTTTTAAGTATTTTTCTAACCACATTATATATGTTTTTATACTTTTTGGCAAGCAATTTTTTTCTTATATTTATACAATTTAAAACTATATTATTATTTTAAATATTCCTACTAATTATATCTTCTGAATGAATAATGTTACGTATCAAAATTTGAAAATAAAAACTCTTATTAATACAATGAGGAATGTTCAAACCCTTTTGAAAGAGGCTCATTGTATTAATTTAGAGTTTTTTTGAAAATTTTGCTTATATAACATTATGAAATGATGAAGATATAATTAGTAGGAATATTAAAAAATAATTTTTATAAATTTTAAAATAATTTTTCTATTTTATATTCTTTTTCTAATTTCTCATTTAAATATAATGAAGAAATTATTTCAAGTTCTTTTCTGCATCTTTCAGATAAATCAAAAGAAAATATTTTTTTAGGATCTGCACTTAGTATATATATAATTGCATTTTTTGTTGCATCACTCATTTCTATTGCTCCAGTATCTTGTTTGCTACAACTAGCACATTTAAAACCATCATTTTTAATACTAAAGTGAGTAATATTATCTTGTGTTTTACAAGAGCTACATTCTTTTATTTTTGGCATATATCCTAATATTTTTAATATTCGTAATTTAAAAATAGATGTTATAAAATCTAAATCTTTATCTGTTTCTGAAATCATATATAATGTATTTAAAAATAATTTTAAAGTATTAAAACAATTTTGATTTTCTGTAGTAACATCATTTATTATTTTAGTTATATATGATGCATAAGTTAATTTATCTAAATCTGTTCTGATATTATAGAACATCTCAATCGTTTCACAAGAATTCATAGTATAATTTTCAGAACCTTTAAAAAGCATATATTCTCCAAAACACAAAAATTGGGTGCCAGCTAGCAGAAGGCTTTTAGGCCTTCTTGCACCTTTCGCACTGCACCCAATTTTCCCCAAGTTAGGAGTTAATATTGTAAGCATTTTATCAAAATCACCCATATTATTTTCTGCAATAATTATCCCATTTACTTTTACTTGTTTCATTCGCAGCTACCTTTATATTTTCTTCTATATTTCTTAGCTCGTTAAATTCTAGATAAGAATCGATATTACCTGTGTTTTTAAAAACATTCCACGCAATATTCTTTATCATAAAATTCACCTCTTAATTTTGCTATACATTTATCTTTTGTATTTTCTAGAAGATTATACTTTATTTTAATTTAAATTTGTTTACAATATTATCTTTTTCTTGCCAGCCTTCTTGCACTTTTACCCAGACTTTTAAATTAACTTTTGTTTGTAACATTTTTTCTGTATCTTGTCTTGCATAAGTTGCAATTTTTTTAAGTAGGCTTCCACCTTTTCCTATAATAATACCTTTATGAGATTCTCTTAAACAATAAATAGTTGCTTCAATATCATAAATATCTTGTCCTTTAGTAGTTTTTCTATCTTTAAATTTTTCTACTTCAACATATATTCCATGTGGTACTTCTTCTTGAAGAAGTTTTAATGCTTTTTCTCTTATTGTTTC
>JAZROJ010000009.1:0-5622 GCA_045648625.1 Candidatus Scatovivens sp. | reverse complement strand
AATTTTTCTAATTCTTTATAATTTAAATTAATTACAACATTGTCTGCATATAATAAAACTACTTCTGTTTCTGAATCTACTATATTAAAGTTTACATGATGATATCTATTAAATATATCTTCATATTCATCTGCTTTATCACCTAAAATAGTTTTATATAATTCTTTGTTTGGATATACATTTGTTGAATTTATTGTTCTTATTCCATTTGCTACTGTATAATCATTTATATACCATCCATTATCATTAACTACCCAAATTGAGTTAGGATTTTCTTCACGAATTTCTTGCATTTTTATTGCTACTGGTTTTGTGTAAAAAATATCTGTTGTTCTAATTACTGGGTTTACTCTTAATCCTGTAATTAATCCTATTGCAATTAATCCATAGATTGTATAATTTTTGATTTTTTCGTTGTTCATATTTAAAATTCCAAATATTGCTGCTAAAAAGATTTCTCCTCCTGCTAATATTTTGAATTTATCTATATATGGGAAACCACAAGTTTTTTTTGCTTTGTAAATTATATACATAGTCGCAAGTCCTGCTACTGCAAAATTTATTTTTTTATTACTAAACCATTTATCTTCTTTAGAAATATTTCCCATTAAATAAATTAACATATATATATTTAAAGTTCCTAAAGCTAAACTTCCTCTTGATGAAGTTACATTTGACATTAATGTTAATTTTGCTAAAAATTCTGAGAATCCCCATTTACACCAAATTGTTAAAAATCCTGCTCCTATCAAAGTTGGTATCCAAAAAGATAAATTCTTTTTGTTTCTAATTACATATATTAATCCTAAAATCATTGGTATTGGATAGAATGATAACATACTTGAAAATTCGCATGGATTTGGGAAATCTTCAAATGTAAAGAATATGTTATAAAAATATGCAAATGAATTATGAGCGGCTCCACCTGTTTCGCATCTATCTCCTGGATAAGATGTATTACTAAAAGCAGATATTGTATCTTTTGATAATGAATACCATCTTCCTAATAATAATCCTATACAAAGTAATGTAACTACTACTACAATAATATCATGTAATGTAAGTTTATATCCATTTTTAAAGTTCTTAATTAAAATCCATATTCCTATTGCCAAAAATACGTATCCAAAAGAAACTTGCCATGCTGGATAAATATAAAACACATAAGATAATATAGCTGATACTAGTCCTAAAGCACACAAATATTTTGCATATTTTTTATCTGTATTCATAAATTTATTAAGTAATACAAGTATTATTTGTCCCCAAATTAATGTGTCTAAACAATACCACCATTGCACTGCTGCTGAAAATGCTATCATTATTGCGCCACACAATGATACAAATTTCTTTTTATTAGTAAGAATTAAGCAAAGTTCATATGCTCCAAGTAACATAGCGGTTATTCTTGCATACCAATATAAACTAAATCCCATGTCATTTCCTAATAATAAGAAACCTATTTGAAATGGTCTTCCTATCATCAAAATATCATTAACAGGAGAATTTGTAACAGTAAACATATCTGTTTGGGTTCCCCTTAATTTATTAGAAAAATAATCAAATTTATTTTGCCCTACTCCTTGTGACAAAATATATGTTGTTGATGTTGCCCATTCGTCTGTACGTATCATTCTTGGTTTTCCTAATAAAGCATGATATCTTGTATTATCTGAATGATTTTGAATTTGTCCATTAAAATTTACTATTGATGATCCTGAATATTTAAATACCGTAACAAACAACAAAAAGGCACAAGCAATTTTGTACCTATTTTTATGAATAAATTCATACATCTCTTTTAATTTAAATATAAAATGCAGACCAATAAACATAAATATTATTGATACTAACATTATTCTATTTTTTGAAATAAATTGTGGATACCATCTTCTAAATATTGTATATTCACATACTGTAGCTGCAGCTAATGCTACCAATACTAATAATACGCATTTTGTTTTTATATAATTTTCTTTATTTATAAATTTATAAAAGAAATTTTTGCATTTTTCTAACATTTCTTATCTCCAAACAATATTATTAAGATAATTACTTCATTTCTCATATAATTATTATATTAATATTTTTTTCGTTCGTCGCTTAAGCTAATTTTTGTAGAACTTCTAAACAAATTTTATGGCACCCTTCCATTTTCTTCGAAAATGAACTCTTTCCATAAAATTTATTAAGAATTTCTAACTGCAAATTACTTGCGATTCCTCACTGTAAAAATATTAATATAATAATTATGTGAGAATATAAAATAATAATAAACATATAAGAATATTAAAGCAATAATATATTAAATTTACCACTTAACTTCTATTCTTAATTTATCAACTAAAACTCTATTTGCCCATACATAAATTCCAGGTATTCTTAATTTGTATAATAGATGTACTCCCCAAATACAAATAAATTTGAATCCTTTTGAAAAACAGTGAGAAATTTTAAAGAATTTGTTATTTCTCCATTCTGGGAAATTTTCATCCATATATTTTGTAACATCTTTATATAATTCTCTCATTTTTATATCTTTGTCATAAGATACCATAAATACCCAAGAAATTGCTAAATGTGTAAATACCATTGTAGATAATACTTCTTTATATTCTTCATATTTACCTATTTTTTTAGCATTTTCTTTTGTTACTAAAAAATATTTTTTTAAATTCTCAATATCTTTTCCATTCATATTATGTATTTGAGAACTTGAACGCAAATAATAATGATATAAAACATCTGGTATAAATGTTAATTTTTTAGCTCCATACATATAACTATGTATTAAAAATAATGTATCATTACATCCTCTAAATGGTAAAAATTCTAAATCTTTTACTAGTTCTCTTCTATAAAGCTTATTCCATAAAGAAGGATTTGCATATACTATAAAATCATCATTCCAGTCTACTTCTTTATTCATAGTTCCATATTGAGTCATTTCTGTTGCTACTACTTTTCCTGTATCTAAATCTATTCTGTCATATCCTGAAAAAGCTATATCTGCATCATTTGCTTTTGCTGCATTATATAATTTTTCTGCCCAAGTTACTTCTGGAACGTCATCACTATCAATAAAACCTACATACTCTCCTGTTGCTTGTTTTAAGCCATAAGTACGTGCTGACCATTCTCCTCCATTTTCTTTATGAAATGTTTTTACTATATTGGGATATCTTTTTTTATAATCTTCTATTATTTGTGGTGCAGAATCTTTAGAACCATCATTTACACAAAGCACTTCTATATCTTGTAAAGTTTGATTTACTAAGGCATCTAAACATCTTGGCACATATTTTTCTAAGTTATAAATTGGTACTACAATTGATACTTTTGGAGCCATTTTATTTATCCTTTCTCTTTTTTAATTCTCTTTCGCAATCTATTAATCTCATTTCAAAATTTTGTCTTGAATCTCTAATTATATTATCTAATGTTAAACCTGTAAATAGTGATTGTAATGTACATACAAAAAGTAACATACTTAATATAATAGATGGTACTTTTATTTCTCCTGATTGGAATAATGTAACAACTGCTGGTATGAAAAATATTAAACCTATTACTCCCATTAAGAATGCTATTATTGAAAAGAAATTTAATGGTTTATAATTTTTATAAAACCCAAATATTGTTTTTATTACTTTTATTCCATCTGGAATTGTATTTAATTTTGAAGGGCTATCTGCTGGTCTATCTCTATATTCAATAATAATATTTTTTATTTTCATATTTTTATCTAAACAATGAATTGTCATTTCTGTTTCTAATTCAAATCCTTTAGACATTACTGGAAATGTTTTTACAAATTGATAACTAAATGCTCTTAATCCTGTCATTACATCTCTAATATCACTTTTGTAAATACTATTAATTAATGCTCTAACTGTTACATTTCCTACATTATGGAATGGTCTTTTATTTTCTGTAAAATATGTAGATGAAAGTCTATCTCCTATTACCATATCTACTTTTTCTTCTAAAACTGCATTTACCATTTCTCTAGCACTTTCTGCTGGATATGTATCATCACCATCTACCATAACATATGCTTCTGCATCAATTTCTCTAAACATAGTTCTGATAACATTTCCTTTTCCTTGTCTAGTTTCATATCTAACTATAGCTCCTGCTTCTTTTGCAATTTTATCAGTTCCATCTTTTGAATTATTGTCATAAACATAAATTGTTGCTTCTGGTAATTCTCTTTTAAAATCTTCTACTACCTTTTTTATTGTTTTTGCTTCATTATAGCAAGGTATTAAAACAGCTATTTTGTCCATAATATTTCTCCTTTTATTTTATTCTTTAATATTATTTTCTTTTGTTTCATCTTTCTTTTTGAATATAAATAATTTGCTGAATACAAAATTACTAGCAATCACTACAATTTGAGCAAATACTGACCATATAGCTACCCATAAATTGCTGTCTAATTTTAATAAAGTTACAAATATATACATTATTAACATTTCTATTCCTAAAGTTATTAATCTTGCTGTAACAAATGAGGTGATTTCTTTTAAAATTTTTTTTGATTCACTTTTAAATACTAATATTCTGTTTGTAAAATAGGCAAATATCAATGCTACTACCCATGAAATTATTACTGCCGCTTGCAATTCAATTTCATTTGTAGCATCTAATATTGTAAATAATAATAAAAATTTTACACCTAAATTAATAAATGTTGCTAATGCTCCAAATACTAAATATCTCATTCCTTCTAGATGATTTTCATATAAATCTGCTAATTTTCCTAATTTAATTTTTCTTGCTATTTGTAAAAAAAATCTTTCTATAGCTTCCCAAACTTTCATTTTTTACTCCATCTCTACTCTTCTGTTTCTATATCAAAATTACAAGTTTTTCTTGTAAAATTTATATTATAATAAGGGTCTGGTTTTGATAATCTGTTTTCCCATTTTTTCTTAAAATTATCACATTCTTCTTTAAATCTTTTTTCTTTTTCCTCTGATAATTCATACCCTCTTGTTTTTGATTCGTAATGCACCAATTCTACATATGGATTATATACTATACGATAGTCTTTTTCAAGTATTTTTAGGCAAAAATCGACATCATTAAATGCTACTTTAAAAGCCGTTTCATCCATATATCCGGACCTCTTCATAGATATCTTTTCTAGTAAATAAACAAGCTCCTGTAACAGCTGATACATTTCTAGTTGCAGCTTCTCTTCCAAAATATCCGTGTTTTCCATAAGGTAGATTCACTAATAAATTTCCTGCCAATCCAGATAATCCATACGCAATTCCTGCATGTTGGATTGATTTATCATCATAATATAATCTTGCTCCAACTGCTCCTATCTCTTTATTTTGAGCATATCCAATAAAAATTTCTAACCAATTCGGAGTAAGTAATTTTGTATCATTATTTAATTGTAATATAAATTCTCCGTCAACATTTTTTACTCCAAAATTAATAAGAGCAGAATAATTGAATTGATTTTTATCTTTACTTGAAGAATTTTCTTTATCTAAAGTATTTCCTTCTATATTTCTTTTATTTTTGCTGTCTAAAATTGTATTTTCATTATAATTTAAAATTTTTATTTTATCATTTTTTATTATTTTTTTATAATACTCAAAA
>JAZROJ010000008.1:0-11031 GCA_045648625.1 Candidatus Scatovivens sp. | reverse complement strand
CTATAAAGAAAAATAATGAAGTTATTTATTGGGGAATAATTGATAATATTCAAAATGAAGATGGAAAAATATTATATCAATATACATTAAAATATATTACTAATTTATTTGATCAAGATATTGAATTAGAAGAGGAAAATTTAATAAAAGACACAGGTATAGAAGATTTTGTTGGAAAATGCATAAATAAGAATTTTATATCAAATGAAGATACTTTTATTAATAAAGAATATTTAAGCCTTAAAATCAATTCTCACACGAAAAAACAGACAAGTGTATCAAATGTTAATAGTGGAATTTTTAACTTACATACCTGGATGACAAATTGTACACAAAATTATGATATTGTGTATGGTTTTGGTGTAGAACTTGTGGATGGAAAACATAAATTAGTAATTACTATTGAAAATAAAACTTATAAAAAAGAATTAATAGATGTAAAAGCTCATTCTATATCTAATTATAGTGAGGTTTTTGAAACAGATGTAGTATCAAAGGTAAAGGTGTTAACGAGTACAGATTCGTTAACGCTTTTTTTATTGAACGATAGAACAACAACAACAGATGCTTCAAATCCAAACAGAGCTGTTGGAAAAGTAGCAACAGTATATACAGAAAATTACGAAGATGCTATGCAGACAGCTTTAGATACTATGAAATCAAATTCTTACAATCATAATATAACTTTTAAGTTATATGATCGATTATTAAAAATAGGAACACCGATTGCTATAAAAACAAAGGAATCTTTAATTTTTGACACTTACATATCTGCAGTTAAATTTACAAAGCAGAATTTTGTCGAATACACCTGTGGAAATATAAGAGTCAGATTTATAGATAAATTATTAAAAGAAAGGAGCAAATAAATGCTAAAAGGACAAGTTTTTAAAGAGCAAATATTTGAAAATCAAATATTTGCAGTTTTTATTAATACATTTCTAGCTGGCAAAAATGGAATTATAAACGGATATAAAAATTCAATGCAAGTAACAGCAGGAACTAATACTGTTACTATACAAAGTGGGGTAATTTGTATTCAAGGTAGATTTTTAGAAGAGGATACAGAATATACGCTAGCAACAGGAACTGATACAGCTTTTTGTAAATTAGTAATAGAAATAGATCTTGATAAAGTTAATACAGAAACAGATTTTACACAAGGCTGCTATAAAATAATAAAAGGTGCAACAGATTATCCAGATCTAACTCAAGATGATATTGTCAATATTAATTCTGGAGTATATCAATATGAATTAGCCAGATTTAAAACTTCTTTAAATGGAATATCAGAATTTTCAGATAGAAGAGAATATATTGACTATGATTCTCTTTATAAATTAATTGAACAAAAATTAAATGAAGTAGAAGATGGAAGTATATATGTTTTACAATCACAATTTGAAGAATTTGAGAAAAAAGTAAAAAACTTATATCCAATAGGAGCAATTTATTTAAGTATGACATCGACAAATCCAAGTGAATACTTTGGAGGAACTTGGGCTAGAATTGCACAAGGAAAAATGTTAGTAGGTGTTAATGAAAGTGATACAGATTTTAAAACAGCTAACTTAAATGGTGGATCTAAAACTCGTAAAATAACAAAAGAAGAACTACCTAGTTACAATTTAACAGTTACGGATACACACCAACATTATCTATATGGTAATGCAAACGATTCAGGAGATGGAACAGGAATACATGTTAATAGAAGGTTAGTTTCTCCACAAACAGCAGGAGCTCAAAAAGGAACAGGAACAGGAAATTATATAGCAAATGATGCTAGAGATAATAGAACTTATGGTACAGGTGCTTATTTATATACAGAAGCTGCAAATATGGGAAGTATAAAAGTTGCTTCTGGTGGCAGTGGTCAAGCTTACAATAACATGTCTCCGTACTTAACTTGTTATATATGGCAAAGAACAGCGTAGGAGGTTGTTATGTCAAAAATTAAAGAAAGAATATTAGAGCCTAGTATAGTATATACAGGTTCTTCTTTTAAATTAAAAGTAAAAATTCATGCTACTGAATATCACAAATATGAAGATTATTTAGAAAATCAATATTCAGATATTGAAGAATTAACTTATTTAGAAGTAAGAGAGGAGATAGAAGATGGCTAGTACAACAAAATATAAATTACCGTATCCAGAACGATCTGATTTTGCTGATGTACCAGGAGATATGAAAAAATTAGCAGAAAAAATAGAAGAAGTCATTGATATTAATAATGCTTTTATTATAACAACAGAGGAAATTGCCGAAAATACAGATTATACAATACCATTAAATTACATTGTAGGAAACAATTCTCTTGAAATCTACTATATGGGTGAAAAACTTGTAAAAGATGAACATTACATAGAAGTAGGAGATGAAGGAGCTATTTCAAATAAAATCCAATTTTATGACTGGGGACAATCTGTTCCTGTAGATAGATTAATAGAATTTATCGTGAGAGGAGAAGTATAGTATGGGAAAGCCTAATTGTGAAAGTATTATAGAAATAATAGAAAAAGAAAATGGAACAGCTATTAAGTTTTCAGATGGAACAATGATTTGTAAAGGTAAAAAAACATACCCAGAGGAAGCATTTATAAAAAATGAGAATGTATATTATAGACAAGTATCGGGGGTAACTTTTCCAGTTCCTTTTATAGAGGCGCCAATACCATCTGCTCAAATAGTAATGGGTAATATAGGTGCTGTAGCAATTGGTGGTGGAGATGTTACACCAACTCAAATATACGGTTTTAATGTAATATCTGCTGTCGCTCAAGCTAGAGGTATTGTATTGTATTGGACAGCAATAGGAAGATGGAAATAGGAGGTAAAAATGAAAATAAAAGTATCTGAAGATAGATTTTTAATAAATGAAACAACTCATTGGGGTTCACAATATGAAAATTTGGCAACTACATTAGTATTTGAATTTCCAGAATTTATAGAAAAAGATGGGATTAAAATATCTACAAATGAATTAAATAAATATATTATATTTGATATTAAACAAGAAGAAAATCAAGATTTAATTATTGATAATAAATATTCAATTCCTTATGAAATTTCAAAATTAAAAAATGTTTCTTTTATAATTAAAATGATAGAAAAAAGTGATAGTGAAGATATTTCAGATAAATTAATATGGAACTCACAAAAAATGACTATTAATTTTAATGAGGGCTTAGAAGGACATACTTCAATAACAAGTGAAAAATTAGATGCTTTTAATACAGCAGCAACTACATTAACACAAAAAACAAATGAAGTGGATAATATAATAAAAGAAGTAGAAGCAAAAGTTGAAGCAGGAGAATTTAATGGTCAAAATGGATTAACACCATATATTAAAGATGGATTCTGGCATATTGGAGAAACTAATACAAACATACGAGCAGAAGCACAAGATGGCAAGAATGGAGAAAACGGGAAAGATGGGCTAACACCTTATATTTTTAATGACTATTGGTATATAGGTGGAGAAAATACTGGAGTTAGAGCAGAAGGACAAGACGGTAAAGATGGAGCAAATGGAGTTGATGGTAAGGATGGTGTTGATGGGAAAGATTATGTTTTAACAGATGCAGATAAAACAGAAATAGCTAATGATGTAAAAAATGATTTGTCTGAAGATTTTGTATCACAAAATGATTTTAATGAAACAATAGGAGATATAACATCTATATTAGATAATATAAATGGGGAGGTAATTTAATATGGGAACAACTGCTGATAAATTAAATTATCTTAATCAAACTAAACAAGAAATAAAACAAGCCTTAATAAATAAAGGTGTTGAAGTGTCAAACAATGATAATTTTAGAAGTTATGCTAATAAAATAAACGATATATCTACTGGAATTGATACATCAGATGCGACTGCTACTGCAAACGATATAGTTAAAGATAAAACTGCTTATGTAAATGGAGAAAAAATAATTGGAACATTAGTATCTGACAATAGTTATAATGTTAAAGTGGAAAATTTTGCTGGTGGATATCTTTACAATTATGTTACAGAAATATCAAGTATAGATACAAGTCAAGCAACTGATTTAGAATATTTTTTTAATGGTATGAGAAAAATAAAAAAAATAAATGGAAAAATAAATTGTAAAAATATAACAACAATGAGAGCTATGTTTGAAAATTGTAATCAACTTGAAATTATAGATTGTTTAGAAAATACAGAAAATGTAACTAATATATCTTCACTTTGTAATTTTTGTTCAAAATTAAAAACACTTCAATTAATAGATTGTAGCAAAGTGCAAAATATAACATCAGTTATAGGTAATTGCAGTTCAATAGTTAATTTAGGCGGTTTTAAAAACATAGGTAAAGGTTATACAAGAACAAGTAATGGATATAGTGAATATACTGTGCCTTTAAATAATAGAAATTTATTAAGTCGAGAAAGTTTATTAAATGTTATTAATAATTTATATGATTTAAACTTAACTTACAATGTAGCTGGTGGAGGAACTTTATATACACAAAATTTACAAATAGGAAGCACAAACATAGCAAAATTAACTGCTGAAGAAATAGCAATAGCTACAAGTAAAGGTTGGTCTATATCTTAATTTATTGAAAGGAGAAAATAAAATGGAATTATTTAATTATACAAAACCTAAAATGATAGTAGCAGATGAAGGAAAACACATAAGAAATAAAAATGATGTATATGTGGACGGACATTATGATGAAAAAGGAAATTTAATAGAAGAACATATTCCACATTATTCAACAGTAATATTTGTACCAGATAGTTTTACAGAAGAAATAATGAATGAAATATATGTGGAAGAAAATTTATATTAGAGGAGAAAGAACATGACTAATGAACAAATAACTCAAAATGTTGTAGATTTATTAGCCTACAAAGCGAAAGCAGAAGAAGAACACAGGATGTTTGAGAGTATGCTAAGAAGAGTACAAGACAATATGAATGTATTTACAAAATTAGCAGAAGATGTACATATTATGGCTATAAATATGGAGAATATGCAAAAAACATTAGAAACAACTAATAAAAAAGTAGATGCATTAACTTCAAAAGAGTTTATGGAATACAAAGAAAATAAAAAAATAGTTAAACAAAACTTAATTAGTGGATTTGTGGGTGCTGGAGTTACATTATTAATTGGATTCATAGGTTGGATTGCAAAAGAATTTATTATGAAAGGTGGAATATGAGATGAGAGAAAAATTAAAAAGCTTGCTAACGGTAAAAAGTATAGTAACTATTCTTTTAACATTAGTTGTATGCTATTTAGCAATCAAGAATATGTTCGATATTAAAGAAATCTATTTAATGATAATAGCATTTTATTTTGGAACACAGCATGAAAAAAAGAATACAGATAATAAAGGAGGAGAATAATTATGGATGAAAAAAAAGAAATTTCTACAAATGAAATATTTGAAGAATTAGATGAAAACGAATTAGAAAGCGAGGTAAATGGAGATGAGTAAAGAAGGTTTAATAAATATATTTGATACAGCTATTGAAACCAAAATGGATATAGCTGTTGAAGTAACTGTGCCAGGACAAACTACAACAGAAATAATAATTACTAGAGCAGAAAATTTAGAAAACAAACTATCTTTTTATAAAAAAGCTTATGATGAACATGGAGTGCATTGTATGAATAATGAAGTAAAGATAGTTGATGCTTGGTGTGTATATTTTTTTGAAATGTATGATAAAAGAAAAGGTGCATTATTTACAGAGAAAGAAGGTGCATGCTAATGAGTAGAATTTATTATAATCAAGCTGATTCGAGATGGGCAAAACATCCTTATCCATCTTCTAGTTATCCAAATGCAACAATCAAAAGTGGTGGTTGTGGACCAACTGCTGCAGCAATGATAGTATCAAGTTTTAAAGAAATTATACTTCCAAATGCGATGGGAGATATTTTTAGAAAAACAGGTTATAGAGCATCTTCAGGAACTTCTGGAAATGCTTTTTTATTTGTTGGAGAAAAATGGGGATTAGAAGTAAATGTAAAAGTTAAATTAGATGATGCAATGGCTTGTTTAAAAAGAGGTGGAATGGTTGTTGCTAATGTAAAAGCTGGTGGAGTATTTTCAACTGGAGGACATTACATTGTACTTGTAGGATTAAAAGATGATAAGACAATAGTTGTATATGATCCTTATTTATATACTAATAAATATAATATTCTTAATAGAAAAAATAAAGTTACTGTAAATGGAAATGAGGTATATATTTCATACAATAATATGAAAGAATATGGCAATTATTCATATTTATATTGTTTTGAACCTCTAACAATAGAAAATAAAGAAATTTCTTGTAAATATAATGCAGGACAAGATGTAGAGATTAATATACCTATAACTTTAACTGGAGCAGTAGAAGGTGAAAATGTTATGGTAGATGATGGTGTAAATCAATATTGGATCCATAAATCTGTAATAAAAGATAATATTATTAATGCAAGAGCTACAGTTTGTTTTGCACAAAATGCTAATTATATTGTACAAGTTTTTGATAAACAATTTTGGTGTGTAGAAAATAATATGAAATCATATGAAGAAGAAAAAATCATTTCTAAAAGTTCTACAGTAGGTCAAATTAAAAAAATAAGACAAGATAGTATAATTTATTCAAATTCTAATTTAAGTGGCTCAAAATTTAATTATAGAGCAAATACCACTATAAAAATATTAGAAAATGTATCTGATACTATTGATAAAATAAAAGTTATTCAAACAGGAAGAGTTGGATATATAAAAAATAATATTTATATATAATTAACTGTGTCAAAACTGTGTCATGCTTATAGAATAATATAGCAAAAAATCGAATAGTATAGAACAACAAAGTCTTTTGAAATGCTTGAAATAAGTGCAATGCAGAAAAATTAAGCATTATTTAGAAATAAATTTTACCAGACTGTAAATCTGGCCGCGAGAGCGTACGATGGTTCGAATCCATCCCTGCCCACCAAGAAGCAGATAAATTAAAACTGCTTCTTTTTTTATTTTAAGAAATATAAGGTAAAAATGGATTCGAAAAGGAGGAAAAGAAAACAGTACAGTGTACTGTTTTCCCGACGCGGCTTGCGAATCCATCCCTGCCCACCAAGAAGCAGATAAATTAAAACTGCTTCTTTTTTTATGTTTTATTATTTTACTAAAAAATTTGAATTTTCTATTGTTATAAGGTCGAATTTATAATATAGTATTGACATGAAAAAAAGAAAAATTGTATATGTGGTTGAAAATTTTAATCTATAATAAAATCAAATATATGGAGGTAAACTAGTGAAGAAAAATATTTTTATAACAATTATTTTATTTTTAGTTAGTACAGTACTACAACAAGTGTTAAGTTTTATAATTAATGAACAAGTAATATCAAGAATTTTATATGGAGTAGATTATAACACATATTTCATGGAATACTATAGTGGATCAAGTGGTATGATAAAAATGATTTCTGGAAGTAGCATACCATATGAATGGGTATTTTCAATTTCAAATTTTATAATAGCTATAGTATGTGTTATTATAATATTTTTAATAATAAAAAAATTAAAAACAAAA
This sequence comes from Candidatus Scatovivens sp., assembly GCA_045648625.1. Taxonomy (GTDB): domain Bacteria; phylum Bacillota; class Clostridia; order TANB77; family CAG-508; genus Scatovivens. The sequence continues at coordinate 3,447 of JAZROJ010000008.1, read as the reverse complement.
TATACTATAACCAAAAAAGATTTTACAATTATTATGATTTTATTTTCGACTTTATCTTTATATAATGTATTTTTGTACATTGTTATGTTTTACAATATACCACCAATAAAATCATTTGTATGGCCAATTTTATTTATAATTTCAGCATATGTTGGGATATACAAAATGATGTATTTGAAATCTAATAAAGATAATACATAAATTTAAATATAATATAAAAGAAAAACCAGAATTAGATTTAATACCAATGAAATAAAAAATAGACAAATATATTATTGAACTTTGTACTAACTAAAATCTTGTAAAATAAAGTAATATTTTTTAAAAAGGAAAAGTTAAAATAAGAAGTAACGAAAAAATAGAATTTGCTAAGGAGTAAGGTAAGTAAATTATAAAGAATAAATTTGGTTAAAAAACGTACGAAAAACAAAAAAATGCATATACTATAAGGAGTAAGAAAAGAAGGGATGTTTTTTGTATGAAGATTAAATATTTTGACCATTCAGCAACAACAGCTGTAGACGAAAAAGTATTAGATGCTATGTTGCCATATTTTAGTAAAAATTACGGAAATCCTTCATCTGTATATAGTATAGGAAAACAAAATAAAGAGGCTATAAATATTGCAAGAATGAAAGTTGCCACTGCATTAAATTGTAAAGTAAATGAAGTTTATTTTACTAGTTGTGGTAGTGAAAGTAATAATTTAATATTAAAAGGAATTGCATTTGCAAACAAGCATAAAGGAAATCATATAATAACAAGTAAAATAGAACATCCTGCAATATTAAATACTTGTAAAAAATTAGAAAATTTTGGTTTTAAAGTAACTTATTTAGATACTGATTCTAATGGTTTAATAGACACAAAAGAATTAGAGAGAAATATAAATAGAAATACGATTTTAATTAGTATTATGATGGCAAATAACGAAATTGGTACAATAGAACCAATAGAAGAAATAGGAAATATAGCTAGAAGATATGGGGTTTATTTTCACACAGATGCTGTTCAAGCTGTTGGCAATATAAAAATAGATGTAAAACAAATGAAAATAGGAGCTTTATCATTATCTGCTCATAAATTTTATGGTCCAAAGGGAATAGGTGTAGCGTATATTAATGAAAATATTCCTTTTATGAGATTACAAGATGGTGGACATCAAGAAAAAGAAAAAAGAGCTGGAACAGAAAATGTGCCATTAATTGTGGGGCTTGGGAAAGCTATAGAAATGGCAGATAATAATTTACAAGATTATAATAAAAAAATAAAAAATTTAAGAGATTATTATATTGATGAAGTTCAAAAAAGAATACCATATATACGTATAAATGGAGATTTACAAAACAGATTACCAGGAAATGCTAACATTTGCTTTAAGGGGATAGATGGTGGAAAACTTCTTACAGAATTAGATAAAAAAGGAATTTGTGCATCTAGTGGCTCTGCGTGTAGTGCAGGGTTATTAAATCCTTCACATGTGTTATTAGCAATAGGTGTTCCTGTGAATTTAGCTAAAAGTAGTTTAAGGGTAACATTTGGAAAAGAAAATAATTTTGAAGATACAGAGTATTTGATAAATAGTTTAGAAGAAATAGTGAAAAATTTACGAGAAAATTAATTTATATATTATTAATAAAGCTAGGTATATATGTTTAAAACATTACAATATTTTGTATAAGCTAAAATTTTGTAGAACTTATAATGAACTAAAATGAGCCTCTTTCAGAAAATTCTGAACATCCCTCATTTTAGTTCAAATAATTTCTAACTGCAATTTTAGATACGCAAAATATTTTCATTTATTTAAACATATATACCTAGCTTATAAATATATAATAATTAAATTAATAAGATATTAAATAAGAAAATTAAAAAAGCCTATTTTAAAATAGGCTTTTTATAATAATGTTATTTTTTTGAATCTTTATTGATTACATCAGATACAGCACCTAAACTGCTAAGAGCTTTTGTAGCTTCAAAAGGAATAAATATTTTGTTTGCTTCTCCTTTTGCAACTTCTTGTAAAGCTTCTAAAGATTTAATTTGTACTAATTTATCATCTGGGTTTGCATTTTTGATAGCTTCATAAACCATTTGAATTTCTTTTGCTTTAGCATCAGCAACTTGTTTAATAGCTTCAGCTTCACCGGCAGCTCTTCTAATTTTAGATTCTCTATCAGCTTCTGCATCTAATATAGCAGCTTGTTTTCTACCTTCAGCAAGAGTGATTGCAGATTGTCTTTCTCCTTCAGCTTCAAGAATTAAAGCTCTTTTATTTCTTTCTGCATTCATTTGTTTTTCCATTGCATCTCTAATATCAGCAGGTGGTGTAATATCTTTAATTTCAACTCTGTCAATTTTACATCCCCAAGGGTCTGTTGCTTCATCTAATATAACTCTTAATTTGTCATTAATTTGATCTCTTGAACTAAATGTTTCATCTAATTCCATTTTACCAACAATATCACGTATTGTTGTGATTGCTAAATATTCAATACCTTTTTTCAAGCTTTGAATTTCATATACAGCTTTTGCTGGATCTGTAATTTTGTAGAATACAACGGTATCTATAGTGATTGTAACGTTATCTGAAGTGATAACTCCTTGTGGTGGTATATCCATAGTTTGTTGTTTTAAACTAACTACTGAACGAACTCTATCTAAGAATGGTATGATAACTGTAAGTCCAGCGTCAGCGATTTTATGAAATCTACCTAATCTTTCTATAATGTAAACTTCAGATTGTCTAACAACTTTAATTGTTTTGTAAGCTACGATACAAATGATAATAAATAAAAAAAATAAATATCCCATTTTTTCCTCCTAAAATTTTATATAATTTTTATTTTTTAACAGTTTCTTTTAAAGGTTTTACAATAACTTTTACACCGTCAATTCTTTCAATGATAATTTCTGTATCTTTTTCAATATATGCACCATCATAAGATTTTGCTGACCAGACTTCACCATTTACTTTTATTTGACCAGTGCCTTCCATAGGTTCAATTGGACTTATAACTTTTCCAATTTTACCTTCAATTGAATATGCATTTGTTTTTACTACTGAATCTTTGCGAGTAATTTTTTCTACAAATGGTTTTGTTGCAAATAGTAATATAGTAGAAACAACAACAAATACTGTTATTTGAATAGATAAGCTTTCTATAAAAAAACTTAAAACCATTGTTATTAAAGCACTAATTGCAAACCAGAATACTAAAAATCCTACTGTGATAATTTCTAGTATAAGAAAAAATCCTGCGATTAATAACCAAATTTGCCACATATTAACCTCCTTTGTGAAGATAGCTCATAAAGAGTATCTTTAATAAATACACCAATTCTATTATACAATAAATTTTTACAAAAATAAACATATTTCTTAAATATTTTTTAAATATGTAGATTTTTTTAAAATGTTATTATATAATTTTTAAGAACGAT
>JAZROJ010000007.1:0-2168 GCA_045648625.1 Candidatus Scatovivens sp. | reverse complement strand
TTTTTCTGTTGACAGATAATAATAATAGTTGTATAATATAAATAAGAAAGATAAATAAAAGAAAAGGAGAAATTAAGTATGAGTATAAAGAAAAGAGATAGGGAAAAAATAGATGGGTTAATAGATAGTTATGTAAATGCTTACAAGTTATGTTTTAACAGAGAGTATACAAATAAGTATTTAGACAGATTTGCACATATGAAATATGAAAGTTCTTTATATAATTCAGATTTATTACATTTAAGATTAGACATATTTGCTGAAAATAACATCACAGATACTTATGACGGAATAGAAAATGAAGAACTAAATGAAGAAATAAAAACATACTTTGTAAAAGTATTTAAAAAGAAAATGAAAGAAGTATTACCTTTGCACTTTGAAGAATTGGATAAAATAAAGAAAGCTGAAAAAGAAGCAGAAAAACAAGCTAAAGGAAAAAAATAAAATTTTTTTTTAAAAAGTGTTGACATTATATAAGAATAGTTGTATAATAATAATATAAGAATTAAATAAAAAACTAAATGGGGATTAGAAGGAGAAAATACTATGAGTGAAAAAAGAATAAAAAGTTATGATGATTACAAAAAGAATAGAAAAAACGGAAGAAAAGTAATGTCAGAGAATACATTCACTAAAAAAATTAAACATATCATAGAAGATACAACAAAAGAAAATGAGTTAAGAGGATATTCAATGAAGATAATGTTTGAATGTATTGCAATCCAACAACATATTCCTTTCTTAGAACAACATTTAGAAGATGGAGAATCTAATATTTATAGAACTATAAACAATATAGTAAAAGCAAAAGCGAGAAGTATAGCTGAAATTCTATACTTAAACAATTCAGAAGATATAGTAAAATTAAAAATAAACACTCATGGGAAAAAAGATGATAGATTATGGGATTTAGTAGTAATAATAGAAGAACGAGAATTGAAATTACAATGTGTTATTAAGTATTCTAAAGTCAAAGAGTTACTTAAAGATAAGGAAATTGAAAAGATAAATGAAGAATGTGTAGACATTACATATTTAGGCGAGAGTTTTTTAAATAAACAACAATACTTTACTAAAACATTAAAAGATAGTTTAAATGCACTTGATATATATACACAAGAACTTGTAAGAATTAATAATAAATTATAGGGAGGGTTGCCTTGTGGCTACTTACAATAATATATATGATGAAATATGTTATCTAATAGACGATTATAGAGATAAAAACCATATAGAACCTAACATATTATATATGGGTACTAATAAATATAATGAGTTAGAAGATTACTGTAAAAGAATAGGCATTAAATCCTTTGGAAAGAAAATTAAGAATTGTGAAATAAGATTTGCTTTTCATGATATGTTATATGTAGCCTATGATATGAGTTATGAAACATATGAAAGAGAAAAAGAAAAAGAAGAACAAAAGAAAAAAGATGAATTAGTTAAAAAATTATTATTTAGTTATACAGAAGAAAGAGAAATAACAAGTAAAGTAACAGATGAATTATCAGAACAAATAGATAACGACATAAATGATTTGCATAAGTTTTTAGAATTTGAACATTATTATGATAAATGGACAGAAAAAAAAGGAGGTGATAAATAGTTTTTTTAAAAAAAACAGTTGACATTATATAAAGAGGGTGATATAATTATATTAGAAAGAATAAATAATAAAAAAAATTAAGGAGGTACACTTCTATGGAAAATAGAAATGTAAATGTTGTTATAAATGAAAATAAAGGTTTAATATACAAGGCAATTAAGAAATATAGTGAATTAATTAGTAAATATGATTTGCAAGACGATATGATACAAACTGGTATGATTAGTTTATATAAGGCATTTGAAACATTTGACAATTCAAAAGGGATAAAATTCTCTACTTATGCAACTAATATTATAACAAACGATTTATATAATTTTGTAAACAAGTATCTAGGCAAATATGTATTTGATGATAATGTAGATAGTATGGATAAAGTTTTATATAATGAAAGTGGAGATAGAGAAATTTCCTTTGGTGATATGATATCTTATGAAGAAGATTTTAGTAACATAGAAGGTAGCCAACTTATAGACTTTATCAAAAGAGAACATGGCGAGAGGGCTTTAATCATATTAAGTATGATAAACGAAGGATATAATTATGCTGAGATAGG
>JAZROJ010000006.1:0-7271 GCA_045648625.1 Candidatus Scatovivens sp. | reverse complement strand
ATTTTTTCTTTATTATTTAATACAGTTAATATTTTATTTTTAATGTATTTTTTAATATAAATTGTGGAAAAAAATAATCCTGTGGAAAAAATAAAAAAACATAGGGGGAAATATGAAAATATCTTGTGGAACAGATATTATAGAAATAGAAAGAATAAAAAATTCTATTGAAAGAACTGGAAAACGTTTTTTAGACACCATATATACAGAAAAAGAAATTATATATTGCGAATCTAAAAAAATGCAAAAATATCAACATTATGCAGCTAGATTTGCTGCTAAAGAAGCTATTTTTAAAGCTATTAGTTCAAAATTAGATAAAAAATATAATTGGGATGATTTCGAAATTTTGAATGATGAAAAAGGAAAGCCGAAAGTTATTTTGAAAAATAATATAGCAGAAATAGAAAGTATAGATATAAGTATATCTCATTGTAAAGAATATGCTATTGCAACTGTAGTAGTATTATATAATGACTAGATAAACAAAAAAGTACAATCGTCGAAACCAAAGCTAAGTTTTGGGCGACGATTATTTTATTAAAATAAAAAGGAGAAAAGTAATGGAATTTTTTGATTCACATTCTCATTATAATGATGAAAAATATAATGAAGACAGAGAGAAAGTATTAAAACAAATATATAATGAAGGAATAACCAAAACTGTATGTGTAGGATATAATGTGGAAAAAAGTAAACAAGCGATAGAAATAGCTAATACACATGATTTTATATATGCCTCTTGTGGAATTTCACCTAATGATATAGAAGATTATACAGAAGAAAATTTGAAAAAAATTGAAGAATATGCAAAATCAGATAAAATAGTTGCTATAGGAGAAATAGGGTTAGATTATTATTGGAACAAAGAAAATAAAGAAGAACAAAAAGAATTATTTATAAAGCAGATAGAAATAGCTAATAAATATAATAAACCAATTATCATTCATACTAGAGAAGCAGTAGAAGATACTATAGAAATTTTAAAAAAGTATAATGTTAAAGAAAAAGGAATCTTTCATTGTTGTCCATTAAATCCAGAATTAATAAAAGAAGGAATAAAATTAGGTTTCTATATATCATTTAGTGGTAATGTTACATTTAAAAATGCGAAACCAGAAAGAGCAGTTTTAGAAGTTCCAGATGAAAAAATATTAATTGAGACAGATTGCCCTTATCTTACGCCTGAACCATTTAGAGGTCAGAGGAATGATTCAAAAAATGTTAAAATTATTGCTCAAAAAATTGCAGAAATAAAAAAAATGCATATAGAAGATATTAGTAAAATAACTTATAAAAATGCTAATAAAATCTTTAATGTGTAGAGCTGACAGCTCTTGATAGGATAAATGAATTGTAACATGACAAAAAATAATATGAATTTTTAGAATTTATATTATTTTTTATATTTTTTATTTAAATATAAAATAACTCTAAAAACCTATATACGTAAGGAAAATATCAAAAATTACAAAAAAAGTAATAAAAATTTAATATTTCTAATTTAAAGCCCCTTAAACCAAGTTCCGTAAAGGAAAAGAAGGGCATTTTGAAAATGTTAAAAAAATAGTTATTGATTTTTTTTTGGGAAATGCTATCATATAACTAATGAAATATCAGGGAGGATTTTATTATGAAAACAGAAAGGAAAATATTAATAGCAACTGTATTAGTCGTTATGATACTTTTAAACTGCTTTTTACCAGTATTAAAAGCTAGTGCATCGACTGATATAAGAGTAATGTTTGAAAAAAATCTATATTTAGCCTTAAAAGATGAACTTATTAGTAAAGGAATTAATGCTGGATATATAGATGAGCAAAGAACAATTATTATTAATGAAGAAGAAGTTGAAAAAGTTACTAGCTTATCTTTATCAAACAAAGAGTTGACAACTATAAAAGGAATAGATACTTTTAAAAATCTATCTATATTAGATTTGTCTTCAAATGAATTGAATAAAGATAGTAACTTAGACTCTTTAAATTCATTAAATTTAAGCTCATTAGATTTATCTTCAAATGCTATTGAGGATGTAAGTATGATTACAAATTTGGATAATATTCCAACAGTAAACTTACATAACCAAAAATTTAATGTTGTACAAATAATTGAGTTAGATACAACAGAAAAATCAGATCAAAAAACACAAGTAAGCTATGCTTTACCACAAATATTAACTCAAGCTGGATACCTAGAAACAGAATGGTTAATAGAAGAGGTAACAGGAAGTGCTTATATTAATTGGAGTAGATTTGATCATAGAAATGTAAAAATTGAAGTAGCTTATAAGAGTGGGGATTTATATATTCCTTATAAATCTATGGTTACTTTAAGAATAAACGTTTCAGATTCAAAAAACATATTATATAATTCTGATATTAATATGTTCTTTGTTGTTGTGGATTCAAATGAAAGAGGAATCTACATGCCTGACGAAAATATGTACAAGGCAGTAAAATCTCAATTAAAAGAAGATCAAAAAATTAATAGTAATTTAATAAGTTACTATAATACTACTCCAACAAATATAAAAAGAGATTTATATGAAAGAGCATATGATGAACCACAAGTATTAGTAATAACAATAAATGATATTATTAATAAAATTAATAGTCTAAATTTATCTGGAAAAAGAATTAAAAAGATAGATGGAATTGAAGAATTTGTAGGATTAAGTAAAGAATTAGATTTATCTGGTAATTACATTAAATCTATAGATAAATTAATTGAATTACAAGAAAATCAAGTAGCTGAAGAAGCTAAATTAAGAGAAAGAGTAAAAGAACAATTAGGAAAAATTTCAGAAAATATTTCTCAAATAGCTACAATAGAGTCTTCAATTTTAGCAGAAAATAAAAATATAGAAAATCTTGAAAAAACTAAAAAAGAATTAGAAGAAAAAATTGATAAATTAAATGAAGAATTAATAAAATTACAAGAAGAAGAAAGAGAACTAAAAGAAATTACTATTCCTAATATTAAGGAAGAAATAAAAGATTTAGAGTCAGAAATATCATCTGATACTATTATTCTAGAAGAAGAAAGAGCAAATTTACAAGTTTTAAAAAATGAATTATCAAGAGTATTAGCTGAAAAAGATAAATATGCTTCTCAAAAAGATGCTTTATGGAAAGAATATGAATCTTTAAAATCTTCTACAGAAGCTGAGAGGGCTAACCTTGAAAATCAAATAGCTAACTTAGAAAATTTAATATTTGAAACAGAAAAAGAAATTGCTGTTTTAACAATAAAAGTAAACAATGCATATAGTAAATATAACACAAATATTGAGCAAATAACAGAAAAAGAAGCAACTTTGAAATTAAAACAAAAAGATTTGGAAACATCAGAAGAAAGATTAGGTGTTGTAGAAGATCTTATTAAACAAGCGCAAAAAGAAGTTGGTGAAGCAGAAGGAGAAATAGAGGGGCAAGAAGAAGGAACACCATCAGAAGGTGAGCAAGAAGAAAAATTAGAAGAATTAGTTGCTGAAAAAGAAGTTTTAGAAAGTCTTATACCAGAATTAAAAATAGAAATAGATACATTAGAAAAAGAGCTAGAAAAATTAATAGAAGATAGAGACATCTTACAAAGCAATTATGAAAATTTATCTGCTGAACTTGAAGGTATAACAGATACTAGCAAGCTTATGGAGATAGAATTGCAAGAGAAAAGAGATAGATTACAACAAGTAAATAATAAAGATGCAGCAACTGCTTATAAACAATATGAAGAAGCAAAACGAAACTATGAAGAAGCATTAAGTGACTATGTTGAAAAAGAAAACGATGTAAATAATTGTGAAACGGAAATATCTAATATAGATTCAGACATAAAAAAATCTGGTGAAGCAAAAACTAAAAAAGAAACAGAATTAAAAGAAAAAGAACAAAAATTAAAAGAAAAAGAAAAAGAAATTACAGATAAAATAAATCAAATTAAACAAGAAACAGATTCTTTTAATTCTAATAACAACTCTATTTTGGAATCAAAACAAAAGATAGAAAAATTAAATCGTGAAAAAAGCATTGTAAATGATATTTTATTAACTAGAATGAGCAAATTATATAATACATATAATAGAATTGATAAATTAGCATCATATGCTGTATCAGGTTTAAAAACATTAACAGAAGCAGAATTTGATGAATTAACATATGAACAAGCAAAATCTTTATTTAATAATCAAATTCAAAGAATAAGTGGAATAGAAAATTCTTTAACAGAATTTGAAAAAATGTATTTAATCGATAAATACGGAATAGAAACAGAAATAATAACAGAAGTAGAAAAAATCAAACAAAATGAAGATGGAACAACAACAACTGTAATAGAAACAAAAGTAGAAAAAATAGAAAAACCAATAACAAAATATTTTGAAGAGTTAAAATCTACATCAGAAGAATGGGGACTATCTGCTTATAAAAACTATTTAAATGAATTTAGAGAAGAAGATATATATTTCTCTATGATAGCTTATTGCTATTTAATAAGATTCTATGAAGAAGGAATGACATATTGTCAAGCTGAAGACTATGTAGACATAGAGATAGAAGAATTAGAATTTGATGGAGAAGATACATATTATTTAAGAAATGCAAAAAATAATTTTGCTAGCATTATAGATGAATACAACTTAGTATGTAACGGATATGCTGATAATAGAAACATATTACCTTATGCAGCAAGAATGGCATATTCTAGTGCAGATGTAGATGTTTATGTTTGTTTACCTAGATTAAAAGCTTTAAATATAAGTGAAAACTTAATAGAAAATTTAGATAGAGTATCTGAATTAAAAGAATTAAGAAAATTAAATGCTTATGATAATGAGATTGTAGATATAAGTACAATTAATTGGTCAGAAATGACAAAATTAAGAATATTAAACTTAGGATTAAATGGAATAAGTGAAATAGATTCATTATTACAATTAGTGGCTATAGAAGAATTAGATTTAAGAGAAAATTTAATATCTGGAAGTTTTGATTTTGACATAGCTCAATTAGAAAACATAACATATTTAAACTTAAGTGAAAACAGAATTGATGATATAGCTAAATTAGCAACATATTTAAAATATGAAGCTAGATCTTATGGATTTGATGATGTAGCTGAATTCTTAAGATATGGAATATTAACAGTAAAATTAAATAATCAAGAATTATCAATGAAAGTTGAAGAAAAATTCGAAATAAATGAAAACAAAAAAATTCAATTACCAAAAATTTTCAGACAAATAGAAGAATTAGACAATGCAAATACAAGTTTTGGTATAAATAGTATAAATGGTAATGTAACAAATGATGGTAGAGAAGTAAGATTAGATACATCTATTGAAGGTAACTTTAATACAATAGTTACAATTAAAAATACATCTACTTTAGCTAGCATAGGTTCTGGAACTACTTGTATGATTAATTATACAGTAGGAACAATAGTGCCATTAGGTGTAAGTATAACACCAGAAATAGCAGAAATGTTTGCAGGTGAAACATTACAATTTAAAGAAGAAGTAACAGGAGATAAAGTAAGCTATAAAGCTGTTAGATGGGAAGTATTAAATGCAACAAGTCAAAATACTCAAATAACACCTGGTGGATTATTAAAAGTAGGTGAAGATGAAACAGCTGAAAAAATTATAGTAAAAGCAACTGCTATGTATGATGAGACAACATCAGCAGAAGTAGAAGTAACTATAAAGAAAAAAGAAGTAAATAGTGTAAATATAAATTCTAAATCAGCAACTGTAAAAGTTGGAGATAGTATTGAATTTACATCAGAAGTTAAAGGAAATAATCTTTCAGAAGAAGATAAACAAGTTGAATGGAATGCATATGGAAAAAATGGTAATGAAACAGTAGAATTAACAAAAGAAAGAGGAACATATGTAGAAGTAGTTGAAGGAAAATTAACATTACATGTTGCTAAAAATGAAACTTTAACTAAAATAATAATAGTAGCAAAATCTAAATTTGATGAAACAAAATTTGCAGAAATAGAAGTAACAGTAGAAAAAGATGAAAATACAAATCAAGATCAAAATGAAGGAACAAAACCTGAAACAGATCCAGTAGAAAGTTTAAATTTAGGATATAAAATTGAAGGAGAATACATAATTGGCGTACAAACAAAAACACCAGTAAGTGTATTTAAAGAAAAATTTGCAAAAGATTATACAGTAATAGTAAAAGAAAACAACAAAGAAATAACAACAGGAAATATGAAAACAGGTATGTATGTTGAAGTAAGAGACAGTGAAGGAAATACAGTTAAAGTAGGCGAAGATTTATTAGTATATGAAGTTGTAGTAAATGGTGATGTGAATGGAGATGGTGTTGCTGATTCTGTAGATTCAAACATGATAAAAGCTATAAGAAATGAAGTTGGAACAGTAACAGAAATACAAAAGAGAGCTGCAGACATAGATAATAATGGAGAAATTGATTTAACAGATTCAAAATTATTATTATATCATAGAGCAGAAGTAAAAAATTACTGCTTAGATTACACAAAATAATAATTCTATTAGGCGATTAAAATCGCCTAATAGATTAATAAAATATAAAAAGTATTGCATTTTGTGTATAATAATGATATCCTTAAAATGTAAAAGCAGATAAGGAGTAAATTTATGAAAAAGAGAATGATTATATTATTGCAAATGGTAATGGCAATTGTTTTTATAAGTACTAGTGTGTACGCTTCAGTAAGTGCAACATTAGACCTAAAAGTGTCATCAGAAACTGTAGAAAAGGGTAAAGAGATTACAGTTACTTTAATGTTAAAAAATGTTGATAGCACTCAAAAAGTAAGGAGTGTTTCAGGATATATAAATTATGATAAAAATATACTTGAAGAAGTAACAGTAGACAATATAGTTAAAGATACTAATAATTCTGTAAAAATTGGAAATGAAACATTAAAAGTTGAAGATTTAACAAACAGAAATATTAATGATATGCCAGATACAAGCGCTTACTTAGGTTTTAACTCTGCACCAACTAGCAACAATGATATTAGAATTGTTATAGATTTTAGTAGTGGAATAACAGAAAACACAGATTTGTTTTCTATAAAATTTAAAGTGAAATCAGATGCACGATTGGGAGAAATAACAAATGCTATAGAATATAATATGTTTGTTATAACAGCAAACTCATCTGAAAAATCAGAAGAGATTTCTAAAAAAATAACATTAGAAGTTGTAGATGTTGTAAATAATAATGATAATAACAACAATGATAATAACAACAATGATAATAACA
>JAZROJ010000005.1:0-2463 GCA_045648625.1 Candidatus Scatovivens sp. | reverse complement strand
CCCATTATCAATTAACTTAACTTCTTTTTCTTGAGTTTCAACATTGTTTAAAATAATTTTTTGTACGGTATTTGTTTTGTATATATTTTTAACTTTTATATTATATATACTTTCTCCAAATTTATAATGAATAAAATATTCTTCCCATTCTTTTGGAATACAGGGAGTTAAGATTAATTTTTGATTTTGTATTTTTAGACCTAGTATATATTCAATTCCAGCAATATAGTACCAACCACTTGATCCTGTATACCAACTCCATCCACCTCTTCCAAGCAAATTTTGACTACCATAAATATCTGCTGGTATAACATATGGCTCTATTTTGTATCTGTCTGCTTTTTCTTTTGTATTTGAATGTTCTATTGGATTTGTCATATTAAAGCCTTCACAAGCCTTATTCTCTAACTTTAATTTTGCAAAAGCAATTACCGCCCAAATTGCCGCATGTGTGTACTGACCGCCATTTTCTCTTACTCCTGGCAAATATGCTTTTATATATCCTGGCTCTAAATCTTCATTTTCAAATGGTGGGTCTAATAATTTAATAATTCCTATTTCTTTATTTATTAAATATCTTTCTAATGCTTCCATTGCTATATATTTTTTATCATTATCACCCGCATTTGATATAACCGCCCAACTTTGTGCAATACTATCTATTCTACATTCTTCATTTTCGCTACTACCTAATACTTCTCCCTCGTCTGTATATGCTCTTCTATACCATCTTCCGTCCCAGCCTTGTTTGTTTAACACTCTTTTTAATTTGTTTAATGTTTCTGTATATTCGTTTATTAAACTTTCATTTTCTTCTTTTTGTTTCATTATTGGTATAAAATTATTTAAAATATCATATAAGAAGAACCCTAACCATACACTTTCACCTTTACCTTTGTTTCCTACTGTACTAAATCCATCATTCCAATCCCCTGAACCAATTAATGGTAAGTCGTTTTCCCCAAATTTTAAGCTTATATTTATTGCTCTAATGCAGTGGTTGTATAGGCTTTCTTCTATGCTTGATATTGGATGGATATTATAGTCTTCATCTTTTCCTTCTTCTAATGTTTTTCCTTCTATATATGGGATTTGTATATCTAAAATACTATAATCTCCTGTAAACTCAATATACTGTATAGTTGCATATACAAGCCATAATCTATCATCTGAAAATCTTGTACGAATTCCTCTTTGAGTCTCATCATGCCACCAATGCTCTACATCTCCTTCTATAAATTGATGCGCTGCATGCTTTAATATTTGTTTTTTCATTATTTCTGGATTTAAAAATTTACTACTAATTGTATCTTGCAATTGATCTCTAAACCCAAATGCTCCACCAGACTGATTAAATCCGCTTCTTGCATATAATCTAGAAGATATAGTTTGATACATAGCCCATCCATTTAAAATAATATTTAATTCTTCTACTGGTGTTTTTACACTTACTTTCCCTAATAAATTTGACCAATAATTTTTAGTGTTTTGATATTCCTTCTTACAATTGTCTATATTTTTATAGTTTGTTAAAATTTCTTGTTCATTATCACATGCCCCCAGTATAAATGAAATTTCTTTTTCTTCAAAAGCTCCTAATTCTACTTCTATTTTTATTGCCATACAAGGTTTGTTTCCAAGTGAATTTTCATTGTTTAATTCTTCGTTAGTAAATATATTTATACTTTGACTATTTCCAGTATAACTTGATATTTTTTCACTACTATACACATATACAATGCTATCTATACTTGAAGCATATAGATTTTTAGAATACACACAATCTTTTTGCTTATTATATTCTAATTTTATATTTCCTTCTGATTTTATTTCGTCCTCATCTAAAACAGTATTTACTTTATATATTAAATTGATTTTTTTAGTGTGGTTTGTATTGTTTTTTAACCCCAGTAAATTAAATTTTATATTATCCTTCATGCTTACAAAAACCTCTAGCTTTTGTTTAATATCTAATTTGTTTTGTTCAAATTTAGAATAGCCAAACCCATGCGTTACTAATAAATTACCTTTCCCCATTCTCCATACTTTGTTTTCGCTTTCATCTTGCACATAAATTTCTTCTGATGGAGTGTCAGCTAATGTGTCATTTGACCATTTACTTATTCTATTTAATCTACTATTTTTATACCAGGTGAATCCACCTAGATTTTGAGTAACGATCGTTCCAAAATTTTCATTTGTTAAAACATTGCTCCATACAGAAGGTACCTTTTCATCTCCACAAACTATATACTCTTTTCCATCTTGGCTGAAACCACCATATTCGTTTGAATATTTTAAATCCAATTCTTCTGCCAAGTATTTTTCAAATTCTGTTTCTTCTTTAAAAATATTTTTATTTTCTTTTTTAATATATTTTTGTAAATATTCTTCTTCTAGTTCTAAAATTATATTTTCTAAATTTCCTTTGTTAGCATCTATAATTAAATTTGCTTTAAAACT
>JAZROJ010000004.1:0-7509 GCA_045648625.1 Candidatus Scatovivens sp. | reverse complement strand
GTAACAGCAGGAAGACATATGCGTTTTATGGCAAAAGAAGAATTAAGAAAAAATAAATTCTTTGCATTATTAGGAGTTATTTTTGATGCAATATATGTAAAAAGAGATTCAAAAGATATTGCAGCAATGAAAGATGCATTAAAAACTTTAAAAGATGGAGAATGTGTAGGGTTATTTCCTGAAGGCACAAGAAATGGTATGGAAAAAAATGATGGAAAATTAAAAAATGGAGCAGCATATATGGCATTGAAAACTGGAGCTCAAATTGTTCCAATAGGAATACAAGGAGACTCAAAACCTTTCCATCAATCTAAAATAGTATTCGGCAAACCTTTAGATTTAAGCAAATATGAAGGAATTAAAAAAATTGATGAACAAATAGAAAACGAAGTAAGTGAAATGTTAAAAAATGAAATCGTAAGATTATCTACATTAGAAGTTTAATACATAAAATTGAACAAAAGATAGAGCAAAAATAAGTTAAAATAAAAATTGTTAAATTGCTCCTTTTGTTCTCTAAACCTAGAAAGGAATAGAGAAATAATAATGAAAGAAATTATCATAATTGGTGGCGGATTAGCTGGATGCGAAGCCGCTTTTCAAATTGCCAAACAAAAAATACCAGTAAAATTATATGAAATGAAACCTCATAAATATTCAGAGGCCCATAATAATAAAAATTTAGCAGAAATAGTTTGTAGCAATTCTTTTAAATCTGATAATATAACAAATGCTTGTGGGTTATTAAAAGAAGAATTACGAAGATTAGGAAGTATTTTAATTCCTATTGCAGATAAAGTAAAAGTTCCAGCAGGACAAGCTTTAGCAGTAGATAGAGAAAGATTTGCTGAAGAGGTAACAAAAGCAATAGAGAATAATCCTTATATAGAAGTAATTAGAGAAGAAGTAGAAGAAATTCCTAAAGATTCTATTGTAATTATAGCAACAGGACCATTAACTTCTGAAAAAATGTCTAATGAAATATCAAAAATAACAGGCCAAGATAAATTGTTTTTTTATGATGCAGCAGCTCCAATAGTAGAAAAAGAAACAATAAATATGGATATTGGTTTTTATGGTAATAGATATGAACAAGAAAGACCAAAAGAAGAATCTATAGAAGAGTGGAAAGAAAGAATTCAAAAAGAAAAAAAAGAATTTGAAAAAATAAACAGCGAAAATAGAGAGCTTGAAAAAAGTGAATATAAACAGGATGTTCAAAATAATATAGTTAAAATTGTTGAAGCAAGTTATATTAATTTGCCAATGAATAAAGAAGAATATACAAAATTTTATAATGAATTAATAAATGCAGAAATAGTTACTTTACATGAATTTGAAAAAAGAGAAATTTTTGAAGGATGTATGCCTCTAGAGATAATGGCTAAAAGAGGAGAAGAAACTCTAAGATTTGGTCCATTAAAGCCGGTTGGTTTTACAGATCCAAGAACAGGTATGAGACCTTATGCAATAGTTCAATTAAGACAAGATAATACAGAAGGAACTTTGTTTAATTTAGTAGGTTTTCAAACAAACTTAAAATTTGGAGAACAAAAAAGAGTTTTCTCATTAATACCAGGTCTTGAAAATGCCAATTTTGTAAAGTATGGTGTAATGCATAGAAATACATATATAAATTCTACAACTCTATTAGATGAAACTTATAATCTTAAATCAAATAGAAACATATTTTTTGCAGGACAAATTACAGGAGTAGAAGGATATGTAGAATCAATTTCTTCTGGATTTGTTGCTGGAAAAAATGCTATTAAATTATGGGAAATTTATAATGAAAAAATAAATTTAATCCATGAAGATTGCAAAAAAGATACTGATGCTGATATACAGGGAAATTATGATTTTGAAACAATGATTAAAAAACATGAAGAGGTTGTGCTTGAAGAGTATTCAAAAAACAAAATTATATATCCAAAAGAAACAGTAATAGGTGCATTAGCTAAATATATTTCAACTCCAAATGAATCTTTCCAACCAATGAATGCAAATTTTGGAATATTACCAGAATTAGAAGAAAAAATAAAAGATAAGAAACTGAAATATCAAAAATTGGCAGAAATATCTTTAAATTTGACAAAAGCGTATAAATAAGATATAATATTATGGTTGAATTTTAAAAAGTTCAACCATATTTTTGTTTTAAAATAAAATTTATATAAAAAGAGGGTAAAAAAATGAACAACGAAAAAATTAGAAATGTAGCTATTATAGCACACGTAGATCATGGAAAAACAACATTAGTAGATGCCATGTTAAGACAAAGTGGTATATTTAGATCAAATGAACAAGTTCAAGATAGAGTAATGGATTCTAATGACTTAGAAAAAGAAAGAGGAATTACAATACTTTCAAAAAATACTGCAGTACATTATGGAGATATGAAAATAAATATAGTAGACACACCAGGACACGCAGATTTTGGTGGAGAAGTAGAACGTGTACTAAAAATGGTTGACGGTGTTGTTCTATTAGTAGATTCTTTTGAAGGAGCTATGCCTCAAACTAGAGAAGTATTAAAAAAATCTTTAGCATTAAATTTAAAACCAATAGTTGTTATAAATAAAATAGATAGACCTGGTGCACAACCTATGAAAGTTATAGATGATGTAATAGATTTATTTATAGAATTAGGAGCTAATGATGAACAATTAGATTTCCCAATTGTGTATGCTTCTGGAAAACAAGGTACAGCAACATTAGATTTAAATACACCAGGAACAGATTTAAAATGTTTATTTGAAACAATTATAAAAGAAATTTCTGCTCCAAAATGTGATATGGATGGAACAATGCAAATGCTTGTATCTAATATAGATTATGATGATTATATTGGAAGAATTTCTATAGGAAGAGTAGAAAGAGGATCTATCAATTTAGGAATGCCAGTAGCAATCTGTAAATCTGAAGATAAAGTAATAAATGCTAGAGTTGCAAAATTATATGTTTATGATGGATTAAAAAGAATAGAAGTTGAACATGCTGATGCAGGAGATATAGTTGCATTATCAGGTGTTGCAGATATTAACATAGGAGATACAATTTGTGATTATAATAATCCAGAAAAAATACCTTTTGTTGATATTGATGAGCCAACAGTTGCTATGACATTTAGTGTTAATAATGGACCTTTTGCAGGACAAGAAGGACAATTTATTACATCAAGACATATTAGAGATAGATTATTTAAAGAATTAGATAGAAATGTAAGTTTAAGAGTAAAAGAAACAGAGTCTCCAGATTCTTTTGAAGTATCAGGAAGAGGAGAATTACACTTATCAGTTTTAATTGAAACAATGAGAAGAGAAGGATTTGAACTTTTAGTTTCAAGACCAAAAGTTATTTTCAAAGAAATTGATGGTGTAAAATGTGAACCTATTGAAAGATTAGTTGTAAATGTTCCAGATGACTGTGTAGGAAATGTTATCGAAAAATTAGGTAGAAGAAAAGCTGAAATGGTAAATATGGAACCAGCAGAAGAAGGACATACAAAAATCGAATTTAAAATACCAGCAAGAGGAATTATAGGATATAGAACAGAATTCTTAACTGATACAAAAGGTGAAGGTACAATGAATCATATATTTGACTCTTATGAACCATTTAAAGGAGATGTTCAAGCAAGAGTTAGAGGAACTATAGTTGCATTTGAAAAAGGAAAATCTGTAACATATGGTCTATATAATGCACAAGATAAAGGAGATTTATTTATAGGTGCAGGTGTAGAAGTTTATGAAGGTATGATTGTTGGATTAAACTCAAGAGGAGAAGATTTAGCAATAAATGTATGTAAAGAAAAACATTTAACAAATACAAGAGCATCTGGTTCAGATGAAGCTTTAAGATTAGTTCCACCAATTCAAATGTCATTAGAAAAAGCTATAGAATTTATACAAGATGACGAACTTGTAGAAATAACACCAAAATCAATTCGTTTAAGAAAGAAAATATTAGATTCAAAAGAAAGAGAAAGAGCAGCAAGAGCAAGTGCAAAACAATAATAAATATTAAAGAACAAAAGAGTCATATTTAACGTTTTATCAATATAGATATAAGGCTCATCTTTGTTTGATTATAAAAAAGAAGTCCCCCTTGAACAATATGTTTTTAGGGGGACTGATGTTTGCCTATTATAATGGGTTATTAAGGAATGTAATGGAAAACAAATGTTACGCCATCGACTTTCATCTTCGTAAATACAAAGAATTCTTTCTCAAAGTCAGGGACTACCACAGCGGGGGTCTTGCTGAGAATTACTCCATCCTGGAAAATGCTATCAATAATCTGAGCATCGGTTTCAAACATTGCCTGGAAAAGCTCATCATCTAAATCCAATTTATCAAGATACATAGTAGTATCTTTTTTAGAAGGGATATAGACTAAGATCTCATCTACGACAAATTTGCGATTAGGCCGTTTGCTATTAAAAGCTCCGATAAAGAAAGTCATTCTCTTATTCAAAGATGCAAGTAAATCAGTACCGATGAAGTTTTCAGTATTGTTCTTGGTGAACACAGAAAAAGTTTCATCAGGAAAGAGCAGACCTTTTTGTTCATGCATAAGCATAGTATAGGTTTTGTCTCCTTTGAACAAGCTAACAAGCTCTTTTACAGAAATCTGTCTGATAATAGTCTTCTTTTTGACAGCTGTTTCAGCCATAAACTCATAGCGAAGAGCGTAGAGTTCGACAGGTGAAAGTCTACTACGATGACGATTTGTGGTTTCTGCAATAAGGTTTTCCATTTGGCTTAAGAAAGCCTCATCCTTTAAAGAATAATAGTTCCGCATGCTTTATACTCCTTTTGAATTTTTTAGGCAATATTTATTATACTACATATTTGAAAAAAAAGCAAATTGACAACACTTTTTAAGTTTAGTATAATTGCAAAGTAAGAAAAATAATAAATTTAATAATAGAGAAGAAGGATAAAATGAACGAAATAGAATTTGAAAATGTAAAACAAAAAGCTTTAGAAGACCATATTCCAATTATAATGGATGATACATTAGAAGTAATAAAAAAAATATTAAAAGAAAATAAACCAAAAAGAATATTAGAAATAGGAACAGCAGTTGGATATTCAGCAGCTTGTTTTTCAAGATATTCAGAAGAGGATTGCAAAGTTGACACAATAGAAATTGATGAAGAAAGAGGTAAAGAGGCTATTTCCAATATTGATAAAATTGGATTTTCAGACAGAGTAAATATTATGATAGGAAATGCTGTAGAAATTTTACCAACATTAAATCCAGGTTATGATATAGTTTTTATTGATGCAGCAAAAAGTAAATATTCTATTTTTCTTGAAGAGGGATTACGTTTAATAAATAATAATGGAATAATTTTAGCTGATAATGTTTTATATAAAGGGTATGTTATGAGTGATTATAATAAGCATAAACAACGTACAGCAGTAAGACATTTAAGAGAATACATAAAAGAAGTAACTGAAAATCCTAATTTAGAAACAGAAATATTAGAAGTTGGAGATGGTTTAGCAATTAGCAAAGTTTCTAAATAAAATTAAACTTTAAAAAATATATAATACTTAAGATAAAATTAATAAATGCCACAAACCTAGAGATATAAAGGTTATGTGGTATTTTTGTGAGTGAAAGCTTTTGGGGAAAAGGCCAAAAACTTGACTAATTATGAAAAATATAATAAAATAACCAAGGCATTCTATATGTCATACGAATAATATATAATGAAAAATACTTTTACATTAAGAAAGGTGAAAATTATGAAAATTGATAATAGAAATAAATATGTAATGACAGTAATTATGGCAGCAGGAAAAGGTACAAGAATGAAAACACAAAAATCTAAACTTGTACATAAAATTTATGACAAAGAATTAGTAAAAAGAGTTGCTGAATTAGCAAAAAATGTTGGTTCAGACGAAGTAGTTGCTGTTGTTGGGCATATGAGAGAATTAGTAGAAGAAGTTTTAGGAGATTCTGTAAAATATGCTTATCAAGAAGAGCTTTTAGGTACAGGTCATGCTGTTATGCAAGCTAAACAATACTTAGAAGGTAAAAAAGGAAAAGTAATAATTCTTTATGGAGATGTTCCAATTATAAGACCTGAAACATTAGAAAATCTAGTAAGAAAAAGTTTTAAAAACAAAGAATATGCTACACTATTAACTGCAATTTATGAAAACCCAACAGGGTATGGAAGAATTGTACGTGACGAAGGTGGAAACATAAAAGCTATTGTAGAAGAAAAAGATGCAACACCATCTCAAAAAGAAATTAAAGAAATTAACTCAGGAATTTATTGTTTTGATATAGAAGAATTATTAAGTGCATTAGAATTAATAGAACCAAATAACGCACAAGGTGAATATTATTTAACAGATGTTATCAAAATAATGAATGATAAAGGTTTAAAAACTGGAGCTGTTATAGTAGAAGATAACACAGAAATTTTAGGTGTTAATGATAGAGCTCAATTAGAACTTTTAACAAGAGTTTTAAGAATGCGTATTAATGCAGAACACATGAGAAATGGTGTTACTATAGAAGATGCAAATTCAACATATATTTATGATGATGTAAAAATTGGTGTAGATACAGTAATTCATCCAAATACAACTATTAAAAGTGGTGTTGTAATTGGTGATAATTGCGAAATCGGACCAAATGCTTATATTAGAGAAGGTTCTGTAATAGGAAATAATGTAAAAGTTGGAAATTTTGTAGAACTAAAAAAAGCTAAAATTGGAGACAGAACAAAAGTGCCTCACTTCATTTATTTAGGTGATTGCGAAGTTGGTGAAGATTGCAATATTGGTTGTGGTACTATCACATGTAATTATGATGGAAAAAATAAACACAAAACAATTATTGGAGATAGAGCATTTGTTGGTTCTAATGTAAACTTGGTTGCTCCTGTTACTATTGGTGATGATGTTTTAATTGCCGCTGGTTCTACTATTACAGAAGATGTTCCTTCTGGTAAAATGGGTATTGCTAGAGAAAGACAAGTAAATAAAGACAGAAAAAATAAATAAGAAAAATAATTAATATAATTTAAAAAAGTATAAATGTTTAAATATAAGCATTTATACTTTTTTTGTTAAAGTGGCTGTAAATGTAATTAAAATGTAATATAAATATGCTTGTGTAAGAATTTGAATAAGGTTATAATAAAAGTGTATATAGTGTGTAAATTAATTTTACGCACTATATTTTTTGTGTAAAAAGAAGGATTTATGAAATTACTAAATGTGCTATATGGCAACCACGTTTGTGGTTGCATTTCCTATTCTTATTTTACTATTTTTTATACTTTTGTTAATGATTTTGGATAGCTACCATATAAGCTTTTTTAAAAATAGTCTTGAATTTAAATAAGAAAAAATATAAAATAAAAAAGTAATAAAATTATAAAATAAAGGGGAAAAAAGTGGATAAAAAATCATTAAATTATTTTAAAGAAAATAAAGGAAAAATTATTGGAATAGTAGCTTTAATAGTTTTTGTAAT
>JAZROJ010000003.1:0-1781 GCA_045648625.1 Candidatus Scatovivens sp. | reverse complement strand
AAACAAATTTTAAAAACTTTTTAGATAATATTGTAAATAACTTTAAAGTTAAAGGTTTTGTTGTATCACATATTTCTCAAGTTAATTTAATTAAAAACTACAATTTGGAATTAATAGGAAATTTTAATTTAAATATTTATAATGAAAATTCTATAAAAGCTTTACAAGATTTTAATTTATCTAAAATAACTTTATCTCCAGAACTAGACTCTTCTGAAATAACAAATATTATAGATAATGTTAACTTTTCTTATGAAGTTTTAGTATATGGAAAACTTCCTCTTATGACAAATCACTATTGTTATTTAGGAAAAAGCAATAAGTGTACTGCTTCTTGTGATAAAAAATGTCTTCTAGAAACAAATTATTATTTAAAAGATAGAAAAGATTTTAAGTTTAGAATTATACCAGATAACACTTCTTGTATTACTACTATTTTTCATAACAAACCTCTTTGTTTAGAACCTTCTACTTCTTTTAAAAATATACGTTTGGATTTCTTAGATGAGGATTTAGAAGCTATGCAAGATACGATTAATAAATATATCACTCTTCATTAGTATTTAAATAATTTACACACCAAACTTGACAAAACATTTTGGTATATAAAATTTGTGCGCAATCATGTTCGTTCTACTTTTCATGATTGCGCATTTTTTAGTTTGCTTCTGTAGGTTTTCTTTGGTCTTTCTCTAGGGTCGCGCTGCCAGACTGAAGCCTGGCTTAGCGCGTTTTTGCTTAAATTCATACTTTTTCTATTCTTCTATTTTGATAATGTCCATACGTCATCTTCTTCAGTTGCAAGGATTCCAGATGACAGAGAAACTACGGGACGACACGCATAAGACTTACTGTCATAGATGTCGCCAAGCACATAGCCGTCGAAACACACGCTACAAACGAGTCTATCGTCAATAGGCGAAGCCAACCAAAAGCCATTGCAGTTACCGTCATCTATAGCACTTGTGTGCGGTACGTATAAGTCCCCGCTAATCATTGGCCCATCTTCATACTCGAAATCTGTAATATTATTTTTAGCTTTATAGCTTAAATTTAACAATTCTCCTGTTGGACTTCCCATTACTTCTGTACTATATCCATTTGATAAGAAATCCCATGCAGTTCCATCTGTTGTTCCATCTAAGGCTTCTGCTAATGCATAAGCATCATCATCTGACCATACACTATATGTATAAGAGCTTGTATTTTTACTTAAACCTGTTATTGTTGGCACATACGTTGCTGGTAAATAATCTGCTAATATTGCATATACTTTTCCTGCTGCTTCATCTACATAGAATATTCTCCAGTCATCTGCTGTTGTACTTTCTCCTACATAATTATCTCCACCTAAATCTATATAATCTCCTATATCTGTATTTCTAACTGATGCTAATGTTGTTCCTGCTGCTGGTGTATTATTTGCTACTCCATTTCCTGATTCTCCTACAAAATCATCTTTTGTTAGTCCTAAGTCTACTTCTATACCTCCACCATATGATGCTTGGTTTATACAGTCTACGTCTTGGCCTTCAAGCCATATATATACTCTTAATCTACTTACTGTATTTGATGTTAGCATAAAATAATCTGTAACTGCTTCTGTACTATCTATGCTTGTTATATTTATTGGTTTATTGTCTGTTGTTTTTATTCTATAATCTGTTACTTTTCCTGTGCTTGCATCTTTTATATTATCTGTTTTAAATGTACTTGGATTATCTAATCCAGTTGTTGCTATATCATATACATTTGATATTGTTGTTCCTATTGCTGTACTT
>JAZROJ010000002.1:0-47545 GCA_045648625.1 Candidatus Scatovivens sp. | reverse complement strand
TCATTTATTTTATATTTTTTTCTTTAATTACCAATTTAATAAAATCATTAGTTACAGTATTTTATTTTTTAATTAATTTAGTATATTTTACTATAATTTGACAATACTAAACAAAGACAAAGGAGGTGCTTTCTTAGATGTCAAAGAAAAACAAATCAAAAAATAATTCTAATGGTGATGGCCAAACAACTAATAACTAAGTTTTTTTGGTGTTTTGCTAGGTATAAGACACTTTTATAATCAATTAATATGTGTCTAATTTTTAAATAGTGACTTTTTAAGGTTTATATTGAATATTTTGACATTTTTTACTTCAATAGTATATTTTACATTTGTATATATGTAATTTTTATACTTAGCTTATTTTAGTTTTAATATATTGTTTAAATAGATACTATTTAAGAAAAACCCTCTTCATTGATTTTGAAGAGGGTTTATATTATTTTAGTATTTAAAATAGTTTGTTTATATAAAAATTGAAAAGAGGATGGTTCTCTTTTTCAGATATTTAATATTAATTTTCTAAATATCTTTTTAAAAATTTTCCTGTATAAGATTTTTCATTTTTACAAATTTGTTCCGGAGTACCGATTCCTACAATGTCTCCTCCGTTATCTCCACCTTCTGGACCTAAATCTATAATGTGATCAGAAGTTTTTATTAAATCCAAATTATGTTCTATAACTAAAAGAGTATTTCCTGTATCTACTAATCTTTGTAATATATCTATTAATCTATGAACATCTGCAATGTGAAGACCTGTTGTTGGCTCATCTAAAATATATAAAGTTTTACCTGTAGGTCTTTTAGATAGTTCTGTTGCAAGCTTGACTCTTTGTGCTTCTCCACCAGATAAAGTTGTAGATGGTTGTCCTAATGTAATATAACCTAATCCTACATCATGTAAAGTTTGAATTTTTTGTTTGATACGAGGAATATTATTGAAAAATTCTAGAGATTCTTCAACTGTCATATCTAAAACATCTGATATACTTTTTCCTTTATATTTAACTTCTAAAGTTTCTCTATTATATCTTTTACCTTTACAAACTTCGCAAGGTACATAAATATCTGGAAGGAAGTTCATTCCTATACGAATCATTCCATCTCCTTGGCAAGCTTCGCATCTACCACCTTCTACGTTAAAGCTAAATCTACCTTTTTGATATCCTCTCATTTTTGCTTCATTTGTACCTGCGAAAACATCTCTTATAATATCAAATATTCCAGTATAAGTTGCTGGATTTGATCTAGGAGATCTTCCTATAGGTGATTGATCTATGTTAATAATTTTGTCTATGTTTTCTAATCCTTTTATTTTTTCGCATTTACCTGGTTTTTCATGTGAACCATATAATTCTCTTGCTAAATATTTATATAAAACTTCATTTACTAAAGTAGATTTACCTGAACCTGAAACTCCAGTTACGCAGTTAAATATTCCTAAAGGTATTTTTACATTTATATTTTTCAAATTGTTTTCTGTAGCACCAATAATTTCAATAGATTTTCCATTTGATTTTCTTCTTTTCTTTGGCACTAAAATTTTTTCTTTTCCACTTAAATATCTACCTGTAATTGAACCTTCTACTAATTTTATTTCTTCTGCTGTACCTTGTGCAATAACATTACCACCATGTACACCAGCTCCTGGTCCAATATCTATTATTTGGTCTGCAGCATACATTGTATCTTCATCATGTTCAACAACAATTAATGTATTTCCTAAATCTCTTAATTTTTTTAATGTTGTAATTAATTTATCATTATCTCTTTGATGTAATCCAATACTTGGTTCATCTAATATATATAATACACCAGAAAGACCTGAACCAATTTGTGTTGCAAGACGGATTCTTTGAGCTTCTCCTCCAGATAGTGTTCCAGCTCCTCTTGATAGAGTTAAATATTCAAGACCAACATCAATTAAAAATTGTAGTCTTTTATTTAACTCTCTAAAAATCATATCTGCAATCATTCTGTCTTTTTTGTTTAAATCTAAATTTTCTAAATATTTTTTTATTTTAGTAATTGGCATATCTGTTAATTCATTAATATTTTTATCCCCTACTTTGATAGATAAAACTTCTGGTTTTAATCTGGCTCCATTGCAAGAAGTACAAGGTCTTTCACTCATATACATTTCGTAAAAATCTCTCATTCCTTGAGATTTTGTTTCTCTATATCTTCTATCTAGAGTTGGTATAACTCCTTCAAAAGGTTGAGTAAATTTTCTAGTTCCAGCTGCTGAAGTATATTCGAAATCTATTTCATCTTCACCTGTACCATAAAGAATTTTATCTAAAAATTCACGAGGTAATTTTTTTATAGGTTTATTTTTAATATCAACACCATAATAATTTCCAATACTCTCAAAATACATTCTGGCCATTGTATCACCTTTTTTTAATGTACTAGCACCAAACGCTTTTACACCATCATAAAGAGTTTTTGTTTTATCTGGGATAATTAAATCTTCATCTATTCTCATTAAAAATCCAATACCTGTACATTCTGGACAAGCTCCCATCGGATTGTTAAAAGAAAACATTCTTGGAGAAACTTCTTCAAAACTTATATTGCAATCTGGACATGCATAATTCCCACTAAATAATTTTTCTCCTTCTCCTGGAATATCTACTTTTACTAAGTTATTTACATGTTTCATAGCTGTTTCTATAGATTCTGCAAGTCTATTTCTAATTTCTTCTTTTACTACTAATCTATCTACAATAATATCTATATTATGTTTTTTATTTCTATCTAAATCAATATCATCTGTAAGTTCATAAACAGTATCATCAATTTTTGCTCTTACAAAACCTTCTTTTTGTTTATCTTCTAATATCTTTTTGAATTCGCCTTTTTTAGCTCTTATTATTGGAGCCAATATTTGAATTTTAGTTCCAGGCTCTAAACATAAAACACTATCTACTATTTGATCAATTGTTTGTTTTTCTATTTTTTTACCACATTTTGGACAATATGGTACACCAATTCTAGCATATAATAAACGAATAAAATCATATATTTCTGTAACAGTACCTACTGTAGAACGAGGGTTTCTAGAAGTAGTTTTTTGATCTATTGAAATAGCTGGAGAAAGTCCTTCTATACTTTCTACATCTGGTTTTTCCATTATACCTAAAAATTGTCTAGCATAAGAAGATAAACTTTCTACATATCTTCTTTGACCTTCTGCATATAATGTATCAAATGCTAAAGAAGATTTTCCTGAACCAGAAAGACCTGTAATTACTACTAATTTATCTTTTGGTATTTCTATATTTATATTTTTTAGATTATGTTCTTTTGCATTTTTGATAATAATCTTATCGTTCATTTAATACCCCCAATATAAAAATTTATTTTCTACTTTTATTATTTCAAAAAATTCCCTAATATTATACTATATAATTAAACTATTTACAATGGAACAAGCTCAAAAGAATTAAAATTTATATTAAAATAATAAAAAACAGTAAACCGTAGTATTGTACTTTTAGTTTACTGTTTTTTTAATTTGGTAAGATGTTATCCTTTATACAAATCCTTTAATTTGCTCGACCCCCAATACTGTTCATCCCACTGTTTTTCAGCTTTGCTAGTTTGGCAAAGAGATTCGTGAAGAACTTTTCCGTTATTACAAAACTTGCACATACTTGGAGAAAAATCTATTTTTGCTTTCTCAAAGTCCTGTTTGCATTTCCGGCATTCTTCGTTGCAAGCTTTAACGGTTTTTTCTAAGTCCATTAAAATAACCTCACCTTCAAATTTAATAGAGTTTTATTTTACTACTTTTTAAGAAATGTGTCAAATGCTTTCGATGTACCTTTTTTGACATTTTTCTATTTTACAAAATAAAACTGTTTATGCTGTTAAAATAATAAGTATATAGTAACTTTTTAATATCATTATTTCATATTTTCTAATTCTTTTATCTTATCTCTTAATTCAGCCGCTTTTTCGAATTCCATATTTCTAGCATGTAATAACATTTCATCTGTAAGTTTAGCAATAATTTCTTCAACTGTTTCATCTTTTCCGATATTATATTTATTTTGAATATCTTCTACTATTGTAGCTTTTATTGTATCTCTTATAGATTTTTTTATTGTTTGAGGAGTAATTCCATGAAGAGTATTATATTCTTCTTGAATTTTTCTTCTTCTATTTGTTTCTGAAATAGCTTTTTCCATAGAATCTGTTAATTCATCAGCATACATAATTACTCTTCCTTCAGTATTTCTAGCAGCACGGCCTATTGTTTGTATTAAAGAACGTTCTGAACGTAAAAATCCTTCTTTGTCTGCATCTAAAATAGCTACTAAAGAAACTTCTGGAATATCTAATCCTTCTCTTAAAAGGTTTATTCCTACTAAAACATCGAATTTTCCTATTCTCAAATCTCTAATAATTTCCATTCTTTCTAATGCTTTAATGTCTGAGTGCATATAACGTACTCTTACTCCAGCATTTCTTAAATATGCAGTTAAGTCTTCTGCCATTTTTTTTGTAAGAGTTGTAACTAATACCCTATCTCCCTTTTCTACTTGGATAGCTATTTGTTCCATTAAATCATCTATTTGGTTTTCAGTAGGTTTTACTTCTATTTTAGGATCTAAAAGTCCTGTTGGACGTATAATTTGCTCTACAACATTTTCTTTAGCGTTTTCTTTTTCATAATCAGCTGGAGTTGCACTAACAAATACACATTGATTAATTCTATCTTCAAATTCTGTAAATTTTAAAGGTCTATTGTCAAAAGCTGATGGAAGTCTAAATCCATAATTTACTAATGATTCTTTTCTAGCTCTATCTCCATTATACATAGCTCTTACCTGAGGTATTGTGGCATGAGATTCATCTATAATTAAAAGAAAATCATCTGGAAAATAATCAAATAATGTAAATGGAGCACTTCCTGGTTCTTTTCCACTAATATGTCTAGAATAATTTTCTATTCCTTGACAAAATCCTGTTTCTTTTAACATTTCTATATCAAAATTTGTTCTTTCTTCAATTCTTTGAGCTTCTATTAATTTTTTATTTTCTTTAAAATATGCTACTCTTTCTTCCATTTCTTGTTCTATCGTAATTAAAGCTTTTTCAAGTTTTTCTTTACTTGTTACATAATGTGAATTTGGATAAATCATAACATGTTGTCTTATTCCAATTGTTTTTCCTGTTAATGGGTTTATCTCAGAAATTTTCTCAATTTCGTCTCCCCAAAATTCTACTCTAACAGCACTTTCTTCTTGATTTGATGGATATATTTCTAAAATATCACCTTTAGCTCTAAAAGTTCCTCTTTTAAAATCCATTTCATTTCTTGAATATTGCATATTAACAAGTTTTTTCATAATTTCATTTCTATCTTTTTGCATTCCTGGACGAAGTGAAACTATCATATTTTCATAGTCTATTGGGTCTCCTAATCCATATATACAAGATACCGATGCTACTATTATTACATCTCTTGTTTCAAATAATGATGCTGTTGCTGAATGTCTTAGTTTATCTATTTCATCATTAATAGAAGCATCTTTTTCTATATATGTGTCTGAAGAGGCTATATATGCTTCTGGTTGATAATAGTCATAATAACTTACAAAATATTCCACTCTGTTTTCTGGAAAAAACTCCTTAAACTCACTATATAATTGTCCGAGCTAGAGTTTTGTTGTGAGCTAAAATCAAAGTTGGCTTCCCAGTTTTTTCAATTATATTAGCCATTGTAAAAGTTTTTCCGAGAACCTGTAACACCAAGTAAAGTTTGGAATTTCTTACCCTCATTTATTCCTTTTACAAGGTAATTTATTGCCTCTGGTTGGTCTCCTGTTGGCTTAAATTCTGATACTAATTTAAACATTTTTCCTCCATTTTTGCTAAGACTGCTTAATATTATAACATAAATTGTATATAAAAAACAAGGTATTCCTACCTTGCTTTTTTAATCTATTTATTATTTTGCTTATTCATAATCTTTAACATCTACCCATTTGCTTAATAATTCTAATTCTTCTGGTTTTCCTTTTAACATTTGTGTAGCAGCAACTATTGGTATCCATCTTTGAATATTACTTTTTTCTATTCCACTTCTTAATGAAAATAAATTTAAATATTTTTCAGCTATTTCTGATTTCCCATCTATTGAGAATAATAGATATGTTCTAGCTGCGTCTGCTGAAGCATTTCCTTGTGTAGCATGTGACCAGTCAATTACAAAATATTCTCCTTTTTCATTAATGATAATATTACTTGGATTAAAATCTCCATGGCATAATTTTGCGTGATTTTTCATTCCTTCTAGTCTTTGTAATAGTTCATATCTTGTAATATCACTTACAGTTGTTAAAGCATTTAATTTTCTTTTAAATTTATCTTTTATTCTGCTTAATAGTGGAACATGTTTTGATAATATTTCTAATTGAATTTTTACAAAAATTTCTAAATATTCATCAAATTTTTCTGGATGTTCTTTCATTAAAACATCTAAAGGTGTTCCTTCGATATGTTCTGAAACTAAAGCCCATCTATTTTCAATTTTTGTTACTTCTAAAAGTTTTGGCATATATAAATCTGTTGCTTCTTCTACTCTAGCTTGATTTAAAGCCTCATTTAAAATATCAGCTTTTGAATAGTTTTCAACAAATAATTTTATTGTTTTACCATTATCTTCATATACTGTTTTTGTAGCTCTTTTAGCTATTTCATTATTTAAATTATATTTCATTATTTTTTACCTCCATAATATGCTCTTAAATACATATCTTTAATTTCACTCATTAAAGGATATCTTGGATTTGCTCCAGTACATTGATCATCAAATGCTTGTTCTGTCATTTCATCTAATCTATCTAGGAAGTCTTTTTCATCAATTCCATAATCTTTAATTGTTTTCTTGATTCCAATTTGTTCTTTTAATTCATTTATTTTTGCAATTAATTTTTCTACTTTTTCTGTATCATTTTTTCCTGCTAATCCTAAGCATTCTGCTACTTCTGCATATCTTCTTAAAGTGTGTGGATAGTCATATTGAGAAAATGTTCCCATTTTTGTTGGAACTTCTTCACTATTAAATCTAATAACTTCTTCTATCATTAATGCATTTGCTACACCGTGTGGTAAGTGATGGAAAGCACCTAATTTGTGAGCCATTGAGTGACAAACACCTAAAAATGCATTTGCAAAAGCCATACCTGCCATTGTAGCCGCATTAGCCATTTTTTCTCTAGCTTCTGGGTCACTAGCCCCATTATTATATGCTCTTGGTAAATATTCAAAAATATTTTTCAAAGCTTCTTTAGCTAAGCCATCTGTATATTCTGTAGCAAGCATAGAAGCTATTGCTTCTAAAGCGTGAGTTACTGCATCAATACCAGAAGCTGATGTTAATCCTTTTGGTGCATTCATCATCATATCTGCATCCACTATAGCCATATTTGGCATTAATTCATAATCTGCTAAAGGATATTTTGTTCCTGTTGTTTCATCTGTTATAACAGCAAATGGTGTTACTTCTGAACCTGTACCAGCTGATGTTGGAACAGCAATAAAATAAGCTTTTTCTCCCATTTTAGGGAATGTATAAACTCTTTTACGTATATCCATAAATCTCATAGCCATATCCATAAAATCTACTTCTGGATGTTCATAAAGAACCCACATAATTTTAGCAGCATCCATTGCTGAACCTCCACCAACTGCTATAATGCAATCTGGTTTAAAGTCTGCCATTATTTTTGCTCCTTCTTTTGCACAAGCAAGTGTTGGATCTGGAGCAACATTTGAGAATGTTGTATGTGCTATTCCCATTTCATCTAATTTATTTGTAATTACTTTTGTATATCCATTTTCATAAAGGAATGTATCTGTTACTATAAATACCCTTTTCTTGTTTATAATATTTTTTAGCTCATCTAAAGCTACTGGTAAACAACCTCTTTTAATATATACCTTTTCAGGTGCTCTAAACCAAAGCATATTTTCTCTCCTTTCAGCTACTGTTTTAATATTTATTAAATGTTTTACTCCAACATTTTCTGATACTGAGTTATTTCCCCAAGAACCACAACCTAATGTTAATGATGGAGCAAGTTTGAAGTTATAAATATCTCCAATACCACCTTGAGCAGAAGGTGTATTTATAACAACTCTACAAGTTTTCATTTTATTATAAAATTTTTCCATTTTTTCTGTTTCTGTTAATGTGTTAATATATATTGATGATGTATGTCCTATACCTCCATCTAATACTAATCTATGAGCTTTTTCTATAGCATCATCAAAATCTTTTGCTCTGTACATAGCTAAAACTGGAGATAATTTTTCATGTGCAAATTCTTCTGAAATTTCTACACTTTCTACTTCTCCTATTAAGATTTTTGTGTTTTCTGGAACTTTAACACCTGCTAATTCTGCTATTGTATGTGCTTTTTGTCCAACTATTTTTGCATTTAATGCACCATTTATAATAATTGTTTTTCTAACTTTTTCAGTTTCTTCTGGATTTAATAAATAACATCCTCTTTTTATAAATTCTTCTTTTACTTTATCATAAATGCTATCTAATATAATTACAGATTGTTCTGAAGCACAAATCATACCATTATCAAATGTTTTTGAATGTATAATTGAACTTACTGCTAAAATAATATCTGCAGATTCATCTATAACTGCTGGAACGTTTCCTGCACCTACTCCTAAAGCTGGTTTTCCGCTTGAATAAGCAGATTTAACCATTCCTGGTCCTCCTGTAGCTAATATTGTATCAGCTGATTGCATAAGTAAATTTGTTAATTCTAATGATGGAACATCTATCCAAGAAATAATTCCTTCTGGAGCTCCTGCTTTAACTGCTGCTTCTAAAACTATTTTTGTAGCTTCTATTGTTGATTTTTTAGCTCTTGGGTGTGGGCTTATAATAATACCATTTCTTGTTTTTAATGATATTAATGTTTTAAATATAGCTGTTGATGTAGGATTTGTTGTTGGTATAACTGCAGCTATAACACCTATTGGTTCAGCTATTTTCTTAATACCAAATTGTTTATCTTCTTCAATAATACCACAAGTTTTTGTATCTCTATATTTATTGTAAATATATTCTGCTGCATAATGGTTTTTTATTACTTTATCTTCAACAATTCCCATTCCTGTTTCTTCTACAGCCATTTTTGCAAGAGAAATTCTTGCAGCATTTGCAGCCATAGCTGCTGCTTTAAATATTTCATCTACTTTTTCTTGTGTAAATTTTGAAAATTCTTCTTGTGCCTTTCTAACTTTTAAGATAGCATCTTCTAATTTTTCGATGCTGTCAATAGTTTCATGTTCTTTACTCATTTTTATCCTCCCAATATCTTTAATTTTCTAAGCGTAAATATTTAGCAACTTTTTTTATCCTTGTTTTATAATGCCCGATTTAGCAAAAATCTTTCCATAAAATAGTATATTGTCTCAAAGTTTTCTGGTGTTGCTAAATATTCTCCTTTTCTTCTAATTTTTTTAATAATATTAATAAAGATGTTAATAAATCTTCATTTTTAACAACAACATTTTCTGGAACTTTAAGAGTAACTGGAGCAAAATTCCATATACCCTTAACTCCACATTTTACTAATATATCTGCAACTTCTTGAGCATTTTCTTTTGGTGTTGTAATTATTCCAATTTTTATATTAAACCTTTCAATTAAGTTTTCCATTTTATCAATATAGAAAATTTTCTCATTATCACATTTATTGATATCGTTATCAAATGCCATTAACATATTAATTTCTTTACCAAAATTATTATAATTAAGAAGTGCTTTTCCTAACCTTCCTGCACCCACAATAATAGCATCTCTCTTATTGTTTAATCCTAATAATTCTTCTATATTTTCAATTAATTCTTCTACATTAAATCCAATTCCAGCTTTTCCTTCGCTGTCACTAATTTTAGCTAAGTCTTTTCTAACTTGAATTCCTGTCAAACCTAGCTCTTTTGCTAAAACTGTTGAAGATATATTTTCGACTTTATTTGTTTTTTTATCATGTAGGATTCTTAAATATAGAGGCAATCTTTTAAAAGCTACTAATGATATTTCCACATTATTTTTCATATTTTTCTCCTCGATAAAACTTTATCGATGTGATTATATCACTTAATTTTTTATTGTACAATATTTTTTTGAATTTTATTTAAAAAAATTTGTGTACATTAGATATTCATAGCATATTATTTAATAGAAAAGCAAAATTTTTTTATAAAAAAATAAAAGTAGACTTTAATGACTACTTTTATCTTACTACTTCAATAAAATATAGTATTTTAGTTTTTATTTAGTTTCATTACAACATCTTTATATGTTCTAATTCCTTATAAGTTTTATCTTCCCAACTAGAGGCTTGAACTTCTGCTATATGTTCTTTCTCTAGTATAAGCATTAAAATTCTTGATAGTCCTATTCCTCCGCCAATTGTATACGGTATTTCTTTTTTTAATATCTTTTGATGGTATGGTAAATCTATTCTATCCATACATTTTGATTTTTCTAATTGATATTTTAATGCTTTTTCATCTACTCTTACTCCCATAGAACTTATTTCTATAGCCTTTGATAAAGATTTTGCATATATTAATAAATCTCCATCCAAACTCCAATCATCATAATCAGGGCTTCTTCTATCATGTTTTTTTCCTGATTTTAGTTCATCACCAATTCCTATTATAAATACTGCTTTCTTTTCTTTAGTTATTAATTGCTCTCTTTCTTGTGGTTTTTTATCTGGATACATATCTTCTAATTCTTGACTTGTTATAAAAGTAATTGTTTTAGGTAAATCCAAAGTCAAATAATGATATTTTTGTTTCATCATAATTGATGTTTGTCTGATAGATTTATAAATAGCTCTTACTGTTTCTTTAAGAAAATCTACTGTTCTATCACATTCTCCTATAACTTTTTCCCAATCCCATTGTTCTACATATAGAGAATGAATATCATCTACAGTTTCATCTTTTCTTATAGCTTTCATATCAGTATATAAACCTGTGTGTATAGGAAAACAATACTTTCCTAATGCTTCTCTTTTCCATTTAGCAAGAGAATGTACGATTTCAAAATCTTCATCTCCTTTTTTAAATTTTACAGATTCTTCTGTTCCAGATAATTGATCTTGTAATCCTGTTGAAGTCTTTATAAATATTGGACATTGGACTTTTGTAAGTCCTAATCTTACCTCTATTTGACTTTCAAAATGTTTTTTAATTTCTGCAATTTGTCTTATTGTTTCTAAATAAGTTAATTCTTTCATAATTTTGGCCTCCTTATACAAAAATACCCGTATCATCCTACAATAAGGACGAATACGGGTATCCGCGGTGCCACCTTAAATTATTACTAAACAAATATATAAAAATCTCTTTTATAAAAAAATGAGATGTGTTTTTAGTAATCTCTTTTTCTGCTCTAACAAGCATAGCAATTAGATAACGGTTTGCTTCCGAACTAGCCTACTAAAAATATCTTTCGGTAGTTTGCTCCGAGGTGTTCTTTCACAATAAATCCATAATTGGTTCACACTATACCCAACTCACTGATATGAATTTTAAAGTTACTTTTCCTCATCAACGCATTTTTATTATAACACATTTTAGATTTTATGTCAATCTATTTTTGATACCATCATGTTATTCACTTCTTAAAGCTAATACCGGATCCTTTTTAGCTGCATGTTTTGAAGGAATTATTCCTCCAATTAATGTTAAAATAACACTTAAAATTACTAAAACTACAGCTCCTTCTACTGGTAATAAAGCTGTAATGTCTTTATTTATACTATGAATAATAGCATTTATTGGTACTAATAAGCCTAAAGTTGTTGTTATTCCTAACACACCTGAGAATAAGCCCACTATAAAAGTTTCCGCATTAAATATAGAAGAAATATTCTTTTTAGAAGCTCCTATTGCTCTTAATACTCCAATTTCTTTTGTACGTTCTAATACAGAAATATATGTTATTATTCCTATCATAATAGAAGAAACAATTAGAGAAATACTTACAAATGCTATTAATACATAACTTACGCTATCAACAATGGTTTTTACAGAAGACATTAAAATTCCTGTAACATCTGTATATTTTATAACTTTCTCATCATCTTCTTTTTCCATTTTTTCATTATAATCATCTAAAAAATCTATAAATAATTCTTTTGAAGCAAAATCATTAAAATAAAAAGATATAGCTGTTGGTGACTCTAATTCTTGATATCCAAGCGAAATTAAATTTGAATCTGCACTTTCTACGGTAGTTGTAGACATGGCTTCAAATATACGTCTTATCTCATTTTCTGTCATTTCAAATTTAAAAGCTGATGCAATTTTATTTTGGTCTACATTAAATGCACTTGCCATACTTTCCATCAGTCTTTGAGATAATTCTCCAACTTTACTTAGAATTGTTTTTTGCATTGTAGCTTCTGTCATTTTTCCTGCAAAAGTTTGAGCTAGCGAAACTATCATTTCTTGTTCTACAAATGCTTTTACCATTGTATCTACTGCTTGACTTACTAAAAATGCACTAGGTTCTGTTTCAACTTGATTATTTTGATTATTTTCTTGATCTGTATTGTTGCCTTCTTCTGAAGAGTTATTATTTTCATTTACTTGATTGCCGTTCTGATTTTCTTGTTCTAATCCATTTTGATTATTGGGTTGCTGCTGTGATGACATCATTGCTATATACTGCTCTAAAAATCCTTTTATTAAATCTGTATACGTAGAACTAAATACATCTTGAGGAATTACATATTCTGCCTCTAAATTAGCCATTAAGACTTTGGTTGTATCTAGTGTCATAAATTCATTTACTACACTTTCTACCTGACTTAATTTTATTGTTGCAATTCCAGCTACTGCATTTTTGTTTATATAATCCTTTAATAAATTTGTTGTTAAATTTGTTAATGTGTTTGTAAAAGCTGTTTGCGCTTTTGTTGTATCAGTAGTAATCGCTGAAGATATTTCAGAAATGTATCCACTTGTCATGTTAGATATATCATTTTCATTAATTTTCACTCCAAAAGCTGATGATAACATTTTTTCATCAATAGAAATCATATCTTGAAAATCCAATCCAATATCCTTTTCATCATCATCAAAAGGTTTATTACTAAAAACATTTATATCTTTATTTAATAATTGTTTTCTAACTATTTCAGATTGTGAAGCTTCATTAATTACATATTCTGTTAATTTTTTTGTATATCCTACTCCAGCCATTAAACTAATTGAATTAGAAGTGTCTTTAGGACATATAATTCCAACGATTTTTAAATCTATTGAATTCTTATATACATCCTCCATAAATTTTTTATCATCTGTCATACTTTCATAGATTTTATATTTACTATTATATTTATATGTTTCTGATGGATTTACTAATTTTAAAGATGTATTCATTAATTCTTCATAAGAAAATTCTAAAGGTTTATTTTTATTTTCTACTTCTTCACCTTTCATTATTTTAGTAATCATATCTTCTAATTCTTTACTATCTCTTAATCCTAAACTGTAAAGCAATAAATCAGATACTGTATGCTCATCTGGTAAAATCAAAACTACTTCATCATAATTCTCAGCCCATTTTCCTTCTACTAGTTTATATTGTTCTTTTAGCATTTCATCATTGCCATCAATAAATTCACTAAAAATAGAAGATGTAGTTGTAGCAGTAGTTAATATATTTGAAGAGCTTCCCATTAAAGAATTTAACATTGTACTTGGATTTATTTGTGTAATTTTTTCATTTACATCTCTAGTATAAATTAGTGGACTTACAGTATAAGTATATCTAACTAATGATGTCATATTCTCTATTTTTTCTGAGTTACTTTCTAAATATTTCTTAAAAGTTTTTAAATCATTTGTACCAACTTTTGAAAACATTTCTGCCATATTTTGAGATTCTTTTATTGTTTTTTCTGGAATGCTTTCTTCTTTATTTTGACTTGTCATTGATAACAACATAGAAGTTGCATCTGCTGTTTCTGATGTTAGAGTTAAAGGATATGATGACAAAGTATCTTCTTGAATTTTATCTATATAATTTTGAAATCCTGTTGATAAAGACAATATTAATGCAATACCTATAATTCCTATAGAACCTGCAAATGCTGTTAAAATTGTACGTCCTTTTTTAGTAAGCAAATTATTTAAACTTAAAGATAATGCCGTAAACATAGACATAGATGCTTTTCCTAAATTTTTATGTTTTGGTTTTTCTAAAGTTGTTTCATCTATGTTAAAAGGATTTGAATCTCCTATTATTTTTCCATCTTTTAATTTTACAATTCTTGTAGAATATTCTTCTGCAAGTTCTGGGTTATGAGTAACCATAATTACTAAACGGTCATTTGCTACTTGCTTTAATAATTCCATAACTTGAATACTTGTTTCTGTATCTAATGCACCTGTCGGCTCATCAGCTAATAATATATCTGGATTATTTACTAAAGCTCTTGCTATAGCAACTCTTTGCATTTGCCCTCCAGACATCTGATTAGGTCTTTTATGAGCTTGCTCTCTTAATCCTACTTTTTCTAAAGCTTCTAAAGCTCGTCTTTTTCTTTCTTTTTTCGATATTCCTCCAATAGTTAAAGCTAATTCAACATTTGCCAATACTGTTTGATGAGGTATTAAATTATAACTTTGAAATACAAAACCTACTGTATGATTACGATATGAATCCCAATCTCTATCTTTGTATTTTTTTGTTGAGACATTATTTATAATTAAATCTCCGTTATCATAACGATCCAATCCGCCTATAATATTAAGTAATGTTGTTTTTCCAGAGCCTGATGGACCTAAAATTGAAACAAATTCATTTTCTCTAAAATTTAAACTGACATCACTTAATGCGTTTTGTATTAAATCTCCAGTTTTATATTGTTTAGATATATTTTTTATTTGTAGCATAAATAAGCCTCCATTATAATTATCTAAGTAATTATATTATAAAAATATTTTTTATCAATTCTTTAAATTATATTAAATAAAATGATTAATATAATAAAATTTTAACTATAGTTTTAAATTTTATTGAGTTATCATATTTAACTCTTTTTCAGTAAGTTCTCTGCAATCTCCTAATTTTAAATCTTCAGGAAGTGTCAAATTTCCTATTTTAATTCTATGAAGTTTAATAACCTTAGCTCCATAACAACCAAACATTCTTTTAATTTGATGATACCTTCCTTCTGTAAGTGTTACTAATGCTGTGTTTTCTCCGGTAATTTCCATTATTGCAGATTTACATTCCCCATCATTTAATTTTACTCCACTCTTAAATCCTTGTACCATTTTTTCGTTAACAGGAATATCTAAAGTAACATCATATGTTTTACTTACATGTTTTTTAGGTGACAAAATATTGTGTGCAAATTCTCCGTTATCTGTAATTATCATTAAACCGGTTGTATCTTTATCTAATCTACCAGCAGGAAATAAATCTCGATTTAAAAATTCTTCTGGAACTAAATCTAGAACTGTAGCCATATTTCTATCTTCTGTAGCCGAAATATAACCTTGTGGCTTATGTAAAATTAAATAAACAAACTCTTTTATGTTTATTTGTTTTCCATCTAATTTAATTACATCTTTTTTTGTGTCTACCTTTACATCTGAAGAAGTAATAACATTTTCATTAACAGTAATTCTTTTTTGAGCTACTAATTTTTTTACTTCTTTTCGAGAATAATTTGTCTGTGCCCCTATAATTTTATCTATTCTTTCCAAAGTTTTCTCCTATTTTACCCTATAATAATATATTATGATATACTAAAATTGGTTGTTTTGCAACAATTTACATATAAAATTTTTCTACACAAAAAGACATGTTTATATTGAAATTATTTATTTCAATATAACATGCCTTTTGTTTTTAGAACCCCTTATACAAAAGGTTTCTATCTGGTATTGGTTTACAGATAATTTTGAATGAAGACAACAGGTGTCTGTCTATCTCCACTTCCTGTGGTAAGGTCCGCAAGAGATGCAAGCAAATCTGTAATTTGTCTTGGTGTAGTTCCTAAGGAATTTTCACCTGTAATATCTTCACTTGCTTCTCTTTTAGCTTTTTCATTTGCAACAATGGCTTCGATTTCCTCTGCTGTTTTACCATCATTTGCACTAGCAATGAATTTAAGCTTTACTTCTTTCGGAGTACCCATAAGTCCAGAAGTTGCGCCCAAAGTTGTTTTTGGATCGGCGAGTTCCCAAATTCCTCCAACAGGATCTTTGAAAGCTCCGTCGCCATAAACAAACACTTCTACGCGTTTGCCATACTTTTGAAGAATTTTGTTTTGAACTTCTTCAACGAATTTTTGGCAATTTCTTGGCATAAGCTTAAGTCTGTTTCCAGCCATAAGATTACTTCCATAAACACCAAATTCTTCGT
This sequence comes from Candidatus Scatovivens sp., assembly GCA_045648625.1. Classification (GTDB taxonomy): domain Bacteria; phylum Bacillota; class Clostridia; order TANB77; family CAG-508; genus Scatovivens. Next base: position 31,095 of record JAZROJ010000002.1, on the reverse strand, counting down.
TGTAACCAGACCCATCAATAGATTCGTTCATTATTTCAGACAAATCATAAATGGTCTGTTGTCCAAGCCCAATCAGCATTGATGCCAAGTTGATAATTTTTCTGGTCTGCTCACGTCTGTGAATACTGCAAATCAAAAAGTTTTCACACTCGGTAATAGCCCAAAGATGTGAAAAATCATTGCAAAGAATTACTTCAGCTTTTCCATTACAAGCTTTGGTATATTCTTCGATATAATTTTTCCCTGTAAAAGGATGGCTTGGAATACCGAACTCGTTATAAAACTCTTCTGCAGTAAACCAGTCTTGGTAGGGGTTTATTCCACTTTCCATAATTTCAAGATCTGAAATCAAGCGGTTTCCTACTTCGTCAGTTGGATAGGTCATAATAATATAGATTTTCTCCAATGACGGTGTTGCTGCAATCGCTTTTAAGATATCCAAGAATCTATTTCGACTCTGGATAGGATCAACAACAACGAGTTCTTTTGGATTTGCGAACTTTTTGGCAATGTCTTTGCTTATATCTTGATGTGTAACAAAATTTGATTGACTTATAGCCACAACAGCCTCTGTCACACCAATTATGTCTCCATCCTTAAATGAGCAACCAATTGCCGATTCAACTGATGATATAACAATTTCTTGCAAATCATCACCTGGTTTGATTACGGGTGTTTTTATTCCTTGCGAAATAACTCCACTCCGTTTTCTGTCACCAACCATTTTTCTTTCCTCCTAGTACCTAATTAGATTTGTGGGGATACAGTGTTTTTTCTGTATTTTACTGCATCAAAATTTTATCATGATATTTGCTAATTGTCAATTTTTCGCAAATTCTTTATATTTTAGTGCCACAAAATCTTTTATATATATTAGAAAGGATTATTAATTTTCATTTATTAATATGAACTTGGCTATATTATTCTACAATAGTTTCCCATAAACCATGTTTATTACAATAAGCATATAAGAATGAACCTGGTATATACGGAAATCTAGTTTCTGTAGATTGTTCTGGATATAATCTTACTCTAGTTGTTGTGTTATCTGTTACTTGAGCAACCCACATAATATAATGTTCTTTTTCCATCGGGTGTTCTACAGACCCAACCTTTACAACTATTTCATCTTCTACTTTTTCATATACTGGAGTATGTTTCTCAACAGATGCGTCAACTGAATTTACTTTTAATTCTTCAACTTTGTTTCCGCAACAAGTCATATGTTCAGTATCTCCATTTATTAATCCAAATGTTGTGTTACATATTGGACAATGATAAAATCTTACATTCTTTTTCATAAATAAATCCTCCTTAATTTTTATTTAATGTACACAAATTTTATTATCTTAAAATTTGGCATGCAAACACATGCGGGGCAAATGAAATTATATAAATAAATAATTAATTAAAAATTTACCCCTTTGTTCTAGTTATTATATAAAATAAATTTATATTTAATCAATGCTTTTTTAGAAAAAAATTAATATATTTATTATTTATTTTTAATAACTTGTTACATATGTAATTTCATTTTTATGGCTTCTTTTACATCTTTAAAACACAAAACTAATCCAAAACTCAAACTTATAAAAGAAGATGTTGTTGCGATTATAATTAATAATTTAAGTTCTATTACTTTATTTAGACTAAGTATTATAGGAATCAAACTAATTAAAAAAATTATTAATTGATAAATTGCATATCTTATAAAAGATTTGTTAAATATAATATTCATAATTAACATAGATATATTACTTATCATTATTATTATGGGTATTGCTATATACACAGACCAGCCGTTTCCTATTGTTGTGTTATCAACATATAGAGATACCGCCGATATTGCAAGCATTTGTACTAATATGTGTCCTGCTATATTAGTACTTCTTTTTATTGAGTAAATTACTACAACCCAAATGTATAAAATACCACAATTAGCTAATTCTGCCCAAGGAAAATTTGGAGCGACAAAATGATTTATAAGTTTTAATATTAAAGCCAAAAATATTGAAAATATTATACAAATTTTAAATATTATTTCTCTTTTTCTATTATTTAATTTCTGCGGATATATCATCTAAAACACCATTACTTTCTATATTTACACTTATATTTCTGTCTTTTAAAAATTCGTAAAAACCTTTTTCTATTTTATTATTATTAAGAACTGATGTAAATGTAAACACAAATTTATTTTCAAAAGTACAACTTGAACATTTAATTTTCTCTACAGATTCTGGCGCAATTAGCATTAAAAAATAATCTATATAATCTTGATATTTTCCTAAAATACCAACTCTTCCTATGTTAGAAAATGTAACAGTTGTATGTTTTCTAATTTCTAAATAACTTAATCTTACTATAATATTTTTTAATATTAAAGGTATAATTTTTATTAAAATATGATTACCAAGTTTTACATTTCCAGACATTGTTTTTTGAATTTCTTGTTCTGTTAGTTTGTTCTCAAACTCTTTTTTTACATATTGTACAATTTTTTCAAAACTATTTAAATTTTGCTTTTTAATTTTAGCTGAAATTGTAATATAAGAAAAAAAGTTTGACATTGTTTTCGAAGGAAAATACTTTTTTAAATTTACTGGTATGCACACTTTTATTGGCTTTTCTGTTTTACCACTTACATAGTTTTGGTGATAAATAACATAAATTAATACAGCTGTTAAATATTGTGTAACTGTTACTCCATGTTTTTCTGTTTCTTTTTTTAAATCTTCTAAATTTATAATTTGATGAATAGCACTAATTGCACCCAGTTTTATAGTCTTTCCTTTCAAAGAATAAGCTCTTTCTCCTAAAGAATCAGCTACTGCATTTTTATTATAATTTTTAATATAACTATCTTCCATATCATATTCTATTTTTCTAAGTTGTCTGTTTTCTTCACTTAGTTCATCAGGATAACACATTTCTAAATAAGTATATATTATCTCTCTAAAAAAGATGCTTCCACCGTTTCCATCTGTTAATACATGGAAAATATCTATATTAATTTTATTTTTAAAATAAGTAATTTTAAATAAATATCCATTATTACTTCTAGGATTTATATATTTACATGGATAATCTCTTTCTTCTTCAATTATAGGCTCTTTATGATTATATTCTAGGTAATACCAAAAAAGCCCTGGCTTCAATTTTACTTTAAAAGATTCATATTTTTCCAAAGCATTAATCACCGCTTTTTTTAATGGTTCTGGTTTTATTTCTTGTTTTAATAATACAGATATTCTAAATACTGTACTATATTTCTCACCAGTAGACATAGGAAAAATTTTGGCTGAATTATCTAATCTTCTCCAATTAAATTTATCTTTAAAATTATCTTTCATTCTCTCTCCTGTTTGTTACCTTTATATTATAGGAATTTTATATAAACATCATATATATATCATTTTATTTAATAAGAAAGGAGAACTTTCCTATTATATAAAAAAGCTAGATTTTATATTTGAATCTAGCTCTTTTATTATAACTATATTTTTAAATTTTGAAAATACTTTTTTAAAATAAACTTATCATATATCCAGCATAAATTAATAATAATATCACTGCTTTAGACCTTGTTATTTTGCTCTTCTTTCCAATAAAACAAAAGGCAAAAATTAATAATGTTGAAAGAGATAATAATATAAGATTTTTTATAAATTCATTTGAGAAATATAATGGGTTAATAATAGCTCCTACACCTAAAATCAAGAAAGAATTCAATATACAAGATCCTATTAAATTTCCTATAGCTAAATCTTCTTCCTTTTTGATAACAGCAATAATAGAAGTTATTAATTCTGGTAAAGCAGTTCCTATTGCAACTATTGTTGAACCTATTACTCTTTCCGAAATTCCATAAATAGTAGCTATTTCAGTAGATTTTTCAACTACCATATCTCCACCAATTTTTAATCCTATTACACCTATCGCAATATATAAAATTGATAATAATGCATTTTGACCTTTAACTTTATATTCTTTATTCTTTTTGTTTTCTTTAAAAGATTGAATTATGTCTTTTAATTCTACTATAATAGGATATAAAAAATACAAACAATAACAAATAACCAAAATCATACCATCTTTTTGGCTTATCATATTTAAAGGGCTTCCTAATACACCTAGTCCTTGACAAAGAATTACTATTGTAGAAAAGAATGCAACTGGTAAATGAATTAATTTTGTTTGTTTATCTATCGTTACTGGTTCTAATAATGCTGTTATCCCTAAAATTAATAGCAAATTACATAAATTACTGCCTATTGCATTACCTATAATTAAATCTGTGGCATTATGATGAGCAGAAGATATAGTTACCATTAATTCTGGCATAGATGTGCCTATTGCTACTATTGTTAATCCTATTATCATTTCTGGTATATGAAACTTTTTGGCTATATTCCCAGCGCCTTTAACTAGTAAATCCGCACCAAAAACTAATAAAACAAAACCTATTATTAACATATGTTTTATCTCCTTATCTATCGTATTTTAAATATGTTTAATTCTTATGTTTTCTATATATCAATATTATTTTCAATTTTAAATAATATATCACTATATATTATTTTTATCAACAAAAATTTTTATAAATTCAAATGGAAAAGAGGAGGTAGCCCCCCTCTTTCAAAAATCGAAATTTAACTTATTTGTAAGCAACCCATGCGTCGTAAACTTTGGTGCATTTTTTGAGACTTTTTACCATCTCATTAAATTCATCCTCATCCATAACCAGGATCTGCTTTGGTCTGAAGGACGTACCGCAGCCGGCACACGTTACCTGACCATCTTCGTCGTGTCCATTAAGGCAAATTGCCCCACAAGAACATTCTACATATTCGATTTTCCGCTCGTTCATATTGCGCCTCCTATAAATTAAAATTCATTATTATAATACTATGCTTATTTGACAAAAAAATGGTTTATTTGTGTCTTTTATGTGAATTTATTAATTTTAATACATATTTTAATTCTATTATTAATCTTTTGTAAAAATCTCTAGTACTCTATTTCTTAAAAGATTATTTGCTTCTTCTAAATCCATATTTTGATGAATATACATAGGCTCTCCAAATTCTACTACAACATCATTTCTAATTTTTTTGAAATCCCCTCTAATTGCAAAAGGAACTATAGGAGAATTTGTTTTTTGAGCTATAGAAACTGCTCCAAATTTGAATGGTAATAGTGTTTCTGAAGTTTTGTTTCTAGTCCCTTCTGGGAAAATTCCTACTACTCCACCTTTGTTTAAAAAATTCATAGCTCTTTTAACTACACCTGGACTAGGACTTTTTCTGTTTACTCTAATTAAACCAGCTTTTAGTAATATTTTCCCTTGAAGACCTTTAAATAATTCTTTTTTAGCCATATAATGAACCACTCTATCTGTTGCCATTATAGCTAATAAAGGATCAAAAGAATGTCTATGGTTACCTACTAAAATAACAGGACCTTCTTCTGGAATATTTTCTTTTCCTAAAATTATAGGATTATATACTATTTTTATAAAAGTACAAAAAACATTTTTTAAAAGACTATAAGTTTTATTTTTTTCTTTTTTCATTTCTCTTCTCTCTCTTTTCTATCTATAATATTATAACTTCAATTTTTTTTAATATCAAGACTTAAGAGAATAATTTTATATAATCATAGATTTACCATTTAGCATAATATTTTTAATGAATATAGTTCTTCAAAGTAATTTATTTTATTATAATTCACCTTATTTTATTGTATTAATACTTTTTTCAGCAAATTCATTATTTACAATTTCATTATAAGGAGCTGTTTTTTCTAGTTCTCCAGCCATTGTCATAACTTCTTGTAATCTATTAAAAGCTTCTTCTTTTAATACTGGAGTTTCATTCCAAGCATCAATATCTTTATATTTTTGTATACTATTTGCTAATTTAGGTATATCAGTATCTGGGAAAAAGGTTTGTATAGTTTCTGCAATTTCTGTAGCAGAATGATCTTCTACCCATAATTGACCTTTATATATAGCATTTGTAAAATTTTGAATAATTTCTTTATTTTCATTTATATAACTCTTTTTAGCAAAGTACGCTGTATATGGAATTTCACCTGATGCTTCTCCTACAGAAGCCACAACAAATCCTTTTCCTTGTTCTTCTGTATTAGAAGCTGTTGGCTCAAATAGAGTTACATAGTCCGCATTTCCGGCTGAAAATGCTCCTGCCATTAAATCAAATTTTATACTGTCATCTAAAATTAAATCAGTTTCTGGATTTATACCATTTTTCTTTAATACATATTCTAAAGTCATATATGGTACTCCACCTTTTCTACCAGGAATAACCGTTTTTCCTTTTAAATCTTGCCAGCTAAAATTTTCTGTATCATTTCTTGCAACTAAAAATGAACCATCTTTTTTTGTTAATTGTGCAAAAACTTGAGTGTAATCTGTTTTACCTTCATTATATACATAAATAGAAGCTTCAGGACCAGCAAATCCTATTTGACATTGATTAGACAAGACAGAAGTCATAACAGCATCTGCACCTTGACCTGTTGTTAAATCAATCTCAATACCACATTCTTCAAAAAATCCTTGACTAATAGCTACATATTGAGGTGCATAAAATACAGAACGAGTAACTTCACTAACATTTAGTTTTATTTTTTCTACGGTATCATTTTTAACCTCTGTTTTGTTGGTGTTTACACTTATAACTACACCAATTAAAATTACAATAATAATAATTACTAAAATAATATTCTTTTTCAACAAAATGCCTCCTATTATTATTTTGAGCTATTATTCTAGCCCATTTTCTAAATATTGTAATAATACTTAGATTTATTTATTTTTTTTTTGTTTTTAGAATAAATTTTTCAAGAAGAATAACTCCACCATACATAATGCCTGCAAGAACACCTAATATAATTACACTTGTCATTACTAAATCTAACTTAAACACCTGACCACCATAAACAATTAAATACCCTAATCCTGCTTTTGATACCAAAAATTCTCCTGATATAACTCCTACTAAAGAAAGGCCAATATTTACTTTTAAAGAATTTATAAAAGTACTAATATTTGCAGGAATTACTATTTTAGTCAAAATTTGTGTTTTATTACTGTGAAAAGTTTTTGCCATTTTTATAACTTCTTTATCTGTTTCATTAAATCCATTTAAAATCTCTAGAATTGTTACAACCAGTGATATCGCCATAGCCATAACAATAATGGCTGATGTATCAGCTCCTACCCATAAAATAATAATTGGCCCTAAGGCAACTTTTGGCAAACTATTTAGCACTACTAAGTACGGTTCTGCAACTTTTTTAAAAAAATCTGACCACCATAACATAATAGCAATAATGAGTCCTAAACTAGTTCCGCAACAAAAAACCTATTATTGTTTCATAAGTCGTAACACCTATATGATATAATAAATTATTTGAACCTAAATTTAGAAAAGTATTAAATATTCTACTTGGCTGACTTGTAATAAAACTATCTATAATATTATATCTTGCTAATAATTCCCAAGTTATAATAAGACTCACTAATATGAGAATTTGTGTTATTAAAATCGCATATTTTTTTCTTTTAATCCCTTTTAAATACACTCTTCGTTCTTCTGATATTTTATCATCTTTCATGCACACCAAGCTCCTTCCATAAAGTATTAAAATACTCACTAAATTTAGGGCTTTCTCGACAATTTAAAGGTGTTCTATTTTCTATTTCAAAATCAATTTTATGAATAGATTTTATAGTTCCAGGTCTTTTGCTTAACACTAACACCCTATCAGAAAGGCTTATTGCTTCTGAAATATCGTGTGTAACAATAATTGCAGTTACTTTCTCCTTTCGTAAAATAGAATAAATGTCATTTGTAACCATAATTCTAGTTTGATAATCTAATGCTGAAAAAGCTTCATCTAGCAACAGAATTTTGGGTTTAGTAGCAAGTGTTCTTATTAAAGCAACTCTTTGTCTCATCCCTCCTGATAATTCTGAAGGATGTTTATCTTTAAAATCATACAAGTTATATTTTTTTAGTAAATCTTCTACATAAGCTATATTTTCTTTAGTTTTCTTTCCTTTTACTTCTAATCCAAATAGAGTATTATTTAAAATTGTTCTCCATTCTAGCAAACAATCTTTTTGTAGCATATATCCAACTTCCAAAGACGCAGTATCTACCTTTTTGTTTTCTATGTAGATTTCTCCACTGCTTTTTTCCTCAAGTCCGGCTATAATTGATAATAGTGTTGATTTCCCACATCCGCTTGGTCCTATAATACTAACAAACTCCCCTCTATTTATTGTAAAATTGACATTCTGCAGTGCTATTGTTTCTCCCTCTTTATTCTGATACTTTTTATTTATATTTTTTACTTCTAATATTTTTGGCATATATTTCCTCCTTCAATTTATCCTACTTTATTTTATGTAAAGACAAACAAAGGAGTTACTTATGAAGAGCAAAAATATATTATGATATTAAAGGAATTTTCCAGAAGCATAAAAAATAAGGTAGTTTAATTTGAAGCCCCCCCCTAAAAAATGTTCACTTCAATTAATACTACCTTATTTTTCATAATCATCTTTATTGGTATATTTAATTTAATCTTCTTTCAAATTACTTTCTTTATTTGAAGTTTTTTCTGCATTATATTTATCTAAAAAATGATGCACTTCTCCATTTTGTTCATAAGAGATTAGAGTATCTAAATTTACATTTTGAGCACTTCTAAATATGTTAATATCAATATTTTCATATTTTTGTTTCATCTCTTTTATAAGCTCTTTCATTTCATTTCTTTTTGTGCCTTTTTGTTCTAAAGCAATTCTTTCTGTAATCTTACAAGCACACGCAATAAATTCTAAATTGTTTCTATTTTTCCATCTAATAATATCATCTTCTTTTACATAATATAAAGGTCTTATAAGCTCCATCCCAGGATGTGATGTACTTTTAACTTTAGGCATCATTGTTTGCATTTGTGAACCATAAAACATTCCCATTAAAATAGTTTCTATAACATCATTAAAATGATGACCTAGTGCAATTTTGTTACATCCTAATTCTTTAGCTTTTTCGTATAAATAACCTCTTCTCATTCTTGCACATAAATAACATGGATGATCTTCAATATGTTCTACCCTATCAAAAATATCTGTTTCAAACATTGTTATTGGAATATTTAATAATTTGCTATTTTCTATTATTCTTTTTTTATTTTCTTCATTGTATCCAGGATTCATCACTATGTATTCTAAATCGAAATTCATTTTTTTATGTTTTTTTAATTCTTGAAGACACTTAGCAAGAAGCATTGAATCTTTTCCACCTGATATGCAAACTGCTATTTTATCTCCCTCTTGAATCATTTCAAATTCAACTATTCCTTGTATGAATTTTTTCCATATTTCTTTACGATAAGAATGTGTTATTGTTTTTTCAATTTCTTCGTATTTTTCCACTCTACTCTCCCTTATACTTTTTATCAAAATATTTTTTAAACACACTTTAAATAATAAGTAGCTAAAAATAGTATTTCTATTTTAAAATTTTTCCTCCTCCAAGAACAATATCATCTATATAAAATACAGCTGATTGACCTGGTGTAATTGCTCTTTGAGGCTCTTCAAAAACAACTTTTATATAACTTCCTTCCATAACAATTTGAGCTTTTGCTACTTTAGAAGAATATCTTGTTTTTACTTCTACTTCTAGTGGTTCTTCGATTTTATCTACTAATAATAAATTAATTTGTCCTACTAGCATTTCTTTTTTATATAATTCGTTTTCCTCACCTACAATAACTTCATTTTTTTCTTTATTAAATCCTAGTACAAATAATGGTGTAGGATGAGAAATTCCTAAGCCTTTTCTTTGACCTATTGTATAATTGTATAATCCTGTGTGTTTTCCTAAAACTTCACCTTTTAAATTTACAATATTACCTGGTTTTGGCTTTATATCAGAGTTTTCATTTAAAAACTTTTTATAATCTCCATCTGGAATAAAACATATATCTTCACTATCTGGCTTATTTGCTACTTTTAAACTATTTTTTGTGGCAATTTCTCTTATTTCTTCTTTGGTTTCAAAATCAGCAAGAGGAAATAATACTTTACCAAGTATTTCTTTTGGTATATTCCATAATACATAACTTTGATCTTTTTTACCAGCTTTAGACTTTTTTAAAATCCATCTTCCATATTTTTCACTATACTCTGTTTTAGCATAATGACCTGTAGCTATATAATCACATCCAAGTTCTTTAGCTTTTTCTAGCATTACACCAAATTTCATATGTCTATTACATTCTATGCATGGATTAGGAGTTTTACAATTTGCATAACAATTAATAAAATCGTTTATTACATATTCATTAAACTCTTTTTTGTAATCAAAAATATAATGTGGTATTTCTAAAAAATCACACATATTTTTAGCATCTTGATTAATATTTTCATTAGAAGAACTTGTTCCACAAAATAATTCTAGTGTAGTTCCAATTACTTCATATCCTTTTTCTTTTAATAATACAGCTGATACAGAGCTATCTACTCCTCCACTCATGCCAAGTAATACTTTTTTATTTTCCATATTTTATTCCTTTTGTTTTATTTTCTTAATTTTAATTTCTTATATTTATTATGATAAATGTTTAATTTTCTCACAATTTATATAATAACATAAAAAGCTTAAGATATCAACATCTTAAGCTTTTATTACAACATTTATTTAGTATTCAGGATATAATAATTCTTGCACTTTTTCCATTGTATTTAAATTATAAGAAACTAATTGCCAATCTGATAATGTATATAAGTTTTCTCCTATATAAATTGCTCTATCTATATTTGTTTTATAATTAATCCTTTGTGAGATACGACCATATTCTTGGAATCCATTTTCTAAATCAATATGATATAAAATAAAATTATTAGTATTTCCACCACTATAGTATTCATTTAAAGTAACTGGAAAACCTATCAAATTTCTATCTTTATGGTAAAATAAAGCTTTGTGATTGTAAGTTATTTCTGAATATGCATACTCATTTCCAATATCAATACTAAACATCTCTTTTGGATTTTCTAAATCTGAAACATCAAACATACTCATTTTCATATTTGCATTTGTTATTCCACCATAACCATTAGATTTAGTATTATAACCAATTCCGATTATGTGATTTTCATCATAAGGATGTAGATAGCTGCTATAACCTGGGATTTTTAATTCTCCTTTTATCTTAGGATTTGTTGGTTCTGATAAATCAATTACAAATAATGGGTCTATTTCTTTAAAAGTAACTACATAACCTATTTTTCCAATAAAGCGTACAGCATAGATTTTTTCTCCTCTTGCCATATCTTCTATTTTAGCAATTACTTCCAAGTTTTCGTCTAGAATATATAATTGATTTGTAGATTCATTCATTAAATCATATGCTGTTGTTGCAATTCTCAAATTCCCATCATATTCATCCATAGAAAATTGATTGTTTAAATCTCCTTTTACTTCACCTTTGCATTGTAAAACAATATTTCCATTATCTAAATTAAATTTATATATAGTGCTTTTTTCTCCTCTATAATATCTATTATTATAAGTTACTTGGGCTAAATATAAATTTTTCTCACTTGCATATACTGTTCCGCTAGCGCCGAAAAATGTTTCTATACTTATTTCATCTTGATTTTTTATATTGAACCCTGTGACTAATGTAAAACAATGATTGTTTGTTCCTTCAAAATAAGCAATATCAGTATAATTAATAACATTTTTTTCTTCTGATATTGCAGAATCTATATAACAAGGTAAAATTTCTTCATCTTTCATTAGAGGTGTATAATAAGCACTCTTAGAACTTATAAAATATACATAATCTCCTATCATTCTAGAATTTGTATAATATCCTTCTAGCTCTATTTCTCTTTTTAAAACTGGATTAGATTTATCAGAAACATCATATACTCTTGCTTTTGCAAGCTGAGTGCCTCTTACTATTGCTGTATCCATAGAAATTATTTCTTTTGCTGCATCTGTAATAGAAGTTGTTCTTGTTTTATTTTGCTCATAATAATAACTATTACCTAAAACCACCAAAAAATCGCCATTTATAAAAATTTCACTCATAGAAAAATTTTCATTTTCTTTTTTATTAGAATTTCTATCAATAATTGATTCTACATCTAAAGTATTTGCATTAATAATAAGTATTTTGTCATTTGCAAGATGATAAATATAATCTCCATCTGTTTTTATTATGTCAGCTTCATCTACATTTTCTACTTGCACATTTGTTGTAGAAAATTCCTTATTAGGAGTTGCTAAATCTTCAACCATACTATTTTGTGTTTCTGAATATGCTACATCTCCCTTTGTTACACTATCTGTCAAAGATTCTTCAACATTCATTTCTAAAAATCTATTTGTTGAACTGTTTTCTTTTAAAATATCTTTTAATTGTTTCATAGATGCAAATCTTGGTAAATCGTTATTTGTTTGTTCTATCTTTGTATCAATAGCTAATTTATTTGATGTTTTATCAGATTCCACCTCTAAATAATTCTTAGTAAACAAGCAAACCATTAATAAAGCTGCACATGCTGCTATGTATCTTAAATATTCTAATTTTTTATTTTCATTTTTTAACATTTTTTCTAATGTTTTGTTTTTAAGTTCTTCACTTGGATGAATTTGATTTATTGCTTTTTTATAATTTTCTTTATTCATTTTCAAATCCTCCTTCTAATTTTTCTTTTAAAATATCTCTTGCTCTAAAAAGCCAGGTTTTTATTGTTCCTTCTCTTTTTTGCATAATATTTGCAATTTCTTTAACCTTGTATCCTTCATAATACATTAAATAAATTACCGTTTTGTAATTTTGAGGTAATTCACAAACAGTTGTAAATACATTGCTTTCTTCTTGAGTGTTAAATTCAATATTTTCATCCAAATTTACTATTCTTTTGTTCCAAGCAGATGATTTTAAATTTTTGCTTAAATTAATTGTAATTCTTATAAACCAAGCTTTTTCATGTTCTTCACTTTCAAAGTTTGGCATTTTTTCACTAAATTTTGTAAAAACTTCTTGATATATATCTTCTGCATTTTCTACTGTTCCAGTTCTTGTTAATGCTATTCTATATACCATATCTGAATATTTTTCTAATATTTCTTCTATATATTTTTGGTTTCGCATGCTTTACCTCCTATCTGTTAATAATACAATTTAAAACCTTATTTGGTTTCAAAAAAATAAATATTTTTTACAAATTTATTATAACAAATAAAAAGAAAAACACAAAGCATTTTTTCGCTTCGTGTTTTCTGAAATTTTTAGAATAGTTTTACCTTTGGATTTAAGCACTGTGTTTAGCAATATCAATTAAGAAAATCTCATCACCAGTTTCCAAAAATTGTTTTAATTGATTATCCATTTTAAGAGTCTCTTTTAGTCCTTTTAAAGCTAACCTCAGTTCTTTATCTGTAGGTTTGGACAAGAAAAACACTTCTAAGAACATAAAAAAATTAAACTTTCTCTCTATAATAACAAGCGGTATTACCATTAAAGTATAAACCGCAAGCACTAGCAAATTTAATCCACACACACAATATAAAACAATTAGCAAATACATTACATAAAACAGTATCTCGTATACCCACCGTCTAATGACTGCAAGAGAACCACAATTTTTAGAAAATTTAGTAGTCTCTTTTAATTCATTAAACATTGGAACTCTGTTTAAACGATGATATGCTGTATATACCATATGCTCAGCAGAATGAAATTTTGCTGTACTTCTACCATCTGAATGTACCTTTTTTGTATCATATGAACTGGTAGCAAAAGTTATTGTTTTTAATATAACAGTCATACTATACATAATAGCTGCTAAAACCATAGCACTATTTGTACCTATATACGAATATATTAAATATCCTACTAATATAACAACAGCTAATGCAATGATACTTGCTAATAGAATTTTTAGAAAATTACATATTTTTCTATTCTTTAAGCGTTTTGGATTTTGCTCTTTTTCATAGTTCTTATCTATGTCTCTGATAATTATTTCTTTTTGAAAATTATCTTCTTCGTCAAGATAAGCATTTAAAACAATTCCAGGTAAAACTTGGGAATAAAAGTATATTCCGTTTTTATGAGACCGCGCAAAACAGTTATTTTGCATATCTATTATTCAACTCCTTCTGTTTTTAAAAATTTCTATGTTATTTTATCATACATTTACATAATATTCAAGTTTTGTGTTGTTAAAGCACAATTTAATGATAAAAAAAACTCTCCTACAAAATAAAGGAAGCAGCCCTAGTAGGGGCTGCTTTCAAAGAAAAACTTCAAAAAGATCTATACTTAAGGAGGCGTATATGGTCTTTCTGCAACAAAAATTTTTGAAGAAAAGAAAGTTACTTCTTTTTTTATATTAAGTTCTTTATAAAGGGTGCGTTATGCATTTGGTGACCATGTTTTATTTTTTGATATGTTATGGCTACAACAGTTCCATAATTATACCAAAAAGCATGGTCTCCCATGCTTTTTTTATTATGTTTTATTTTAAACAAAATAAAGCATGGTAGAACTTCCCTCTCTGAATTCACATACGAATTCAAGACTGGAGTTATTATATCACCTTTACTTTATTATGTCAACATCATTATGTTAATTTATATTTTAGTTAATCTTTGAGACTGTTTAAGTAAAATTACTATATTATAGATAGTTAAATATTATATTGTAATATTGTTGTATGAGTTAAACTCTATTTATTTAATTTCTATAATATCTTTTATTACTTCTCCTGCAATAATCAATCCTGCTACTGATGGAACAAATGAAATACTTCCTGGTGAGGTTTTTACAGTGCTTTTTTCCAAAATTTCAGTTTCTGCATTTTCATCATCTCTCAATATTTTTATTGGTTGTTCTTTAGAATAAAGTACTTTTAGTTTTTTTATTCCTCTTAATTTTAATTCTTTTCTCATTACTTTAGCTAAAGGACATACACTAGTTTTATGAATATCAGTAACTTCAAATTGAGTTGGATCTAATTTATTTCCTGTTCCCATACAAGATATTATCGGAACTTTAAGATTATTAGCTCTTATAACAAGTTCTATCTTAGCAGATACTGTATCAATAGCATCTATTACGTAATCAAAAGATTCATCAAAAAAGTTATTGCTATCTGTTTTAAAAAACTCTTGAAAAATTTCTACTTTTGCATCTGGATTAATATCTAAAATTCTTTGTTTTGCTATCTCAACTTTAGATTTTCCAATAGTTTGATGTGTTGCTATTATTTGTCTATTTATATTTGATTTACTTACATTATCATTATCAATTAATGCAAAATAACCAATTCCTGCTCTTGCTAGCCCTTCAACAACATAAGAACCTACTCCACCGATTCCAAAAATTGCTACTTTTGATTTTTGTAATTTTTCTATTCCTTGTTTTCCAATTAATAATTCTGTTCTAGAAAATTGTTCTAACATATTTTATTCCTTTACATTTTTTCAAACATATTTTTTCCAACTCCACACATTGGACATACCCATTCTTCTGGTAAATCTTCAAATTTTGTTCCTTCTACTTCTTCATCATAGATATAACCACATATTTTACATACATATTTGTTCATAATTATTTCCTCCTTTTAATATTTGATTATTAATTTAAAATAATATACATATTCTAAATTCGCATTTATTATATCATAGTATTAAAATATTACAATATTTTATACAATTTTATCTTCTTTAAATACGTAACTTTCTTGACTTTTTCGATATTAGAAAATATAATTTGTATGCACAAAATTTTACATAGTAAAATTTGACACGTAAACAGGCATTGAGCACACATAAACATGTTTAAATAAAAAACTATTAAATGTGTTGCTCTATTAAAGGAGATTTATGTTAAAATATAAAGTTTTAGACAATAATTATCAAACTGTAAAACAAGTTCTTATCTCACATTTTCAAATTTCAAATAGACTTTTATCGAGATTAAAAAATGAGCAAAGAATATTTTTAAATAGAGAAAAAGTTTATGTTACAGCACAAATACATTTAAATGATATTATTGAAGTTGATATTGATTTTGAAGAAGAATCTGAAAATATTCTTCCTAAAGAAATGGATTTAAATATAATTTTTGAAGATGAATATTTACTTATGATTAATAAACCTTATAATCTACCAGTTCATCCATCTATCTTACATTATGAAGATAGTCTTTCAAATGGTATAGCTTATTATTTTAAAGGAAAAAATATCAAAAGAAAAATTAGACCTGTTAATCGCTTAGATAAAGATACTTCTGGAATTGTTATTTTTGCTAAAAATGAATATGTTCAAGAATCCTTAATACGTCAAATGAAACAAAATGACTACATAAAGAAGTATATTGCAATTTTAGAAGGGCACTTAGAAAATAACACAGGAACTATTAATGCTCCTATTGCTAGAAAAGAAAATTCTATAATAGAAAGAGAAATTTCTATTAATGGTGATTATTCTGTTACACATTATAATTTAATAAAAAAATTTGAAATTGGTAATCAAAAACTTTCTTTAGTAGAATTTACTCTTAAAACCGGTAGAACTCATCAAATTCGTGTACATTCTAAGCATATAGGCCACCCTATATTAGGAGATTCTTTATATGGTAATACTTCAAATTTAATTTCTAGACAAGCTCTACACGCATATAAGGTTTCTTTTATCCATCCTATTTCTCATAACAATTTAACACTTGAAATTGATTTATCTGAAGATATGAAAGAAATTTTGAATAAATTTTAGAGAGCCTATTAGGACTTAATGCCTAAAGGCTCTCTTTAAGTTTATAATACACTATTTCTATATTTTTCTATTCTTCTATTTCGATAATGTCCATACATCATCTTCTTCAGTTGCAAGGATTCCAGATGACAGAGAAACTACGGGACGGCAGCCATAATACTTATCGCCACAGTAAGAGGGGTCCAGACAGCAACCATAGTACACAATCCACAGGAAGCTATCGTCATCAGTTGAAGCCAACCAATAGCCCAAGCAAGTATTTGATCCATTATCTATCTCTTCTGTGTGAGGTGCGTATAAATCTCCATTTAGTGTTAAATTATTTTTATAGTCATAATTTGTAAGATTTTCTTTGGCTTTATAGCTTAAATTTAACAGTTCTCCTGTTGGACTTCCAGTTACTTCTGTACTATATCCATTCGCTAAGAAATTCCATGCATCTCCATCTGTTGTTCCATCTAACGCTTCTGCTAATGCATATGCATCGCCATCTGACCATACACTATAAGTATATGTGTCTTTATCTTTACTTAAACCGGTTATTGTTGGTACATATATTGCTGGTAAGTAATCTGCTAATATTGCATATACTTTATCATTATCTTCATCTACATAGAATATTCTCCAATCATCTGCTGTACTAGATGTTCCTACATAACTTGTTCCACCTAAATCTATATAATCTCCTATATCGGTATTTCTTGCTGATGCTAATGTTGCTCCTGCTACTGGTGTATTATTTTCTATTCCTTCTCCAGATTCTCCTACAAAGTCATCTTTTGTTAGTCCTAAGTCTACTTCTATACCTCCACCATATGATGCTTGGTTTATACAGTCTACATCTTGGCCTTCTAACCAGATATATACTCTTAATCTACTTACTGTATTTGATGTTAGCATAAAATAATCTGTAGCTGCTTCTGTACTATCTATGCTTGTTATATTTATTGGTTTATTGTTTGTTGTTTTTATTCTATATGATGTTACTTTTCCTGTGCTTGCATCTTTATTATTATCTGTTTTAAATGTGCTTGGATTATCTAGTCCTGTTGTTGCTATATCATACACATTTTCTATTGTTGTTCCTATTGCTGTGCTTTTTAAGCCATATGTTTCTACTGCTTCTCCGTGGTCAAATTTTAATTGTTCGTCTGTTTTTGCTCCACTTCCATCTGTTAATTTATTATTATTGTTTACTATGTATTCTACGTGGTCATATGCATTTGGTTCCCATATTGCTATATCTGTTATTGTCGCATCTTTTGTTGCTGTTAATATTTCTTTTTGGGTTGCTGTTGCACTTGCTAGTCCATTTAATGTTCCATCTGCTTGTTTTTCTCCATATAATGCTAGTGCTACTCTTACTGTATTTTGTAGTCCTGAATCTTCATTTCCTTTATATTCTCTATTTGTTCCATTTACTACTTTATTTATTATTTCATTTGTTTGCCCTGGCATTGGATTTGTTATATTATTTGCTAGCACTTGTACTGCTGAATTTATGTTTAATTGTAATTTATCATCTGCTCCATCTTGTGATGTATTTCTTATGTATATATCAAATGCAAAATATCCATTGTCTTCCATTACTTCGTCATCTTCGTTATATTCTTTACACATTGCTATTTCTGATAATGATGTTCCTGTTGCTTTTCCTTCATAAAATGGCATTATTGAATATGTATTTGTTGTTGCACCATCTACCCATGACCCTGTTATATCTTTTTCTGCTGCTGTTGATACTGGTAATAATTCTTTTGGTAAAATTGCTCCTGCTCTTGTTATATAATCATCTGTTGTTGTATCTGTTGGGCTTATTTTAAATGCATTTTGTCTTGTTGTTTGGGCTGTTGCAAATTTACTTGATGCTTCTTTTAAATCTATTTCTTGACTCCAAGTTTTTGCATCTAGAGATATTTCCATATTTTCTGCTACTTCTACTGTTCCTCTTAAGTTTGAAATAGAAATATCTTTTTGAGTTGTAAACCATGCATATGTTGATAATATTAATAGCATTGCCATTAAACTTACTTTTGTAAATGCTACTCTTATTCTTCTTTTTCGCGCTTTATAATTTGCTTTTTTATCATTTACTGAATTTTCTATACTTAATTTTTCTAAATTCTCTAAGCTTTCTAATTCTTCTTGCAATCTTCTTTCATTCTCTTGCAACATCTTTAGTTCTCCTTTTTCTTTCAATTATTATTTTTTAAGTTTCAAAAATTGTAAAATTTATTGTTCTTATATTTTTTATACTAAATACACACTTTTATTATAGCTCTAATAGCATCTTGACACAAGCAAATTTACGTTACATTTTATTTACAAAAAAAGTATATAAGTTTAATGAAAGCAAATATTTTGCGTATCTAAAATTAAACTCATATACTTATTTTAATTATTAAGCAGTTTCTTGCTTTTTGTTTTTAACTTTTCTTTTAGGTCTTACATTTTCTTTTTGTCTAGTTTCATCAATTACAACTTCTGGTTGTTGTTTATTCTCAACAGTCTCTTTTGTAATTGTACATTTTGCAATTTTATGATTTGATGGAATATCATACATAACATCTCTCATAATTTCTTCTATAATAGAACGTAAGCCTCTTGCTCCAGTATTTCTTTCTATAGCTTTATCAACGATTTTTTCTAAAGCTTCTTGCTCAAATTCTAACTCTACTCCATCTAATTCAAACAATTTTTTATATTGTTTTACTAAAGCATTTTTAGGTTTTGTCACAATATCTATTAAAGCTTCTTTAGTAAGCGCCTCAAGTGTTGCAACTATTGGTAATCTTCCGACAAATTCTGGTATTAATCCAAATTTTAATAAATCTTGTGGTAATAATTGTTTTAAAATTTCAGTTCTATTTTCCTCAGATTTACCTTCTATTTTGGCTCCAAAACCTATTGTTTTCTTACCAGTTCTATCTTTTATGATATTATCTAATCCTTCAAAAGCTCCTCCACATATAAATAAAATGTTTGAAGTATCTATTTGTATAAATTCTTGATGTGGATGTTTTCTTCCTCCTTGTGGTGGTACAGAAGCAACTGTTCCTTCTACTATTTTTAGTAAAGCTTGTTGTACTCCTTCTCCACTAACATCTCTTGTAATAGATGGATTTTCAGATTTTCTAGTAATTTTATCAATTTCATCAATATATATTATTCCTTTTTGAGCTTTTTCAACATCATAATCTGCAGATTGAATTAATTTTAAAAGAATATTTTCTACGTCTTCTCCTACATAACCTGCTTCTGTTAATGTTGTTGCATCTGCTATAGCAAAAGGAACATCTAGTGTTTTTGCTAAAGTTTGAGCTAATAAAGTTTTTCCACATCCTGTTGGACCTAATAATAATATATTGCTTTTTTGTATTTCTATATCATCAATTAAGTCTAGATTGTTAATTCTTTTATAATGATTGTACACTGCAACTGATAATGTCTTTTTAGCTTCTTCTTGACCTATTACATAATCATCTAATACTTTTTTTATTTCTGCAGGTGTTGGCATTTCTTCTTGTTCTGTAACTGGCTCTTGAATATCATAAACTTCTTCATCTATGATATCTTGGCATAATGTAACACATTCATCACAAATATATACTCCTGGACCTGCAATTATTTTTTTTACTATTTCTTGTGGTTTGCCACAAAATGAACATTTAACAATTCTTTCTTGGTTTTTAGCCATATTCTTTTTTTACTTCCTTTCCCTATTATTGGAAAAAGGGACGGTTCTATTTTCCATTTTTTAAACTTTTTGAAAACAGAACTGTTCTCTTTTATCTTTTATAATTGGTATATCTTATGTTTGTTATTTTGCTTTTGCTTCTATTTTTTAATTTCTTTTATCAAGTATTCCGTCAATTAGTCCATAAGCTAAAGCTTGTTCAGCTGTCATATAATTATCTCTTTCTGTATCTTTTTCTATTGTTTCTAAGCTTTGACCTGTTCTTTCACTTAATAATTTATTTAATTTTTCTCTTGTTCTAACCATATGGTCTGCATGAATTTTAATTTCTGTAGTTTGACCAGAAAGTCCTCCACCAGCTATTAATGGTTGATGAATTAAAATTTCAGCATTTGGTGTAGCAAATCTTTTTCCTTTTGCTCCAGAAGCTAAAAGTACTGCTCCCATACTAGCTGCCATTCCTATACAAATTGTAGATACTGGACATTTAATATAATTAATTGTATCTACTATAGCCATTCCGTCTGTAATTGACCCTCCTGGGCTATTTATATATAAAAAGATTTCTTTATCTGGATCTTCTGATTCTAAAAATAATAATTGAGCTACTACTAAGCTAGCTGATGCAGGATTTACATCCTCTGCTAAAAATATAATTCTATCTTTTAATAATCTAGAAAAGATATCATATGATCTCTCTCCTTTGCTTGTTTGTTCAACAACATATGGTACTAAACTGTTTTCTAACATTTTTATCATCCTTTCTTTTTGTTAATAATCTCTTGTTTTAAATTTCTTTTTTTGTATTTCCTTTAAACTCTAACTTACTATATACTAAATGCTATTTTTTTTCAATATTTATTTGTAAATTTCTTGTAATTTTATGTTTCGTTTTTCGACATTAAAATAAATAATAAGAGAGTACTTTCGTACTCTCTTTGAAATTTAATAAACTTATTTATTATTCAGCTTTTTTTGTAGATTTTTTACATGTTTTTTTAGCTTCTTTTACTTCTTCTTTTTCTTCAGCTTTTTCTTCTACTTTTTCTTCTTTTTTAGCTGTTTTTTTAGTAGTTGTTTTTTTAGCAGCTTTTTTTGTATGTTCACATTCATGTTCTTCTTCTACTTCTACAACTTTTACTTTTGCTTCATCAATGATTGTTTTTATTGCTTTTTCTGTTTTTGCGTTTTCTGCAATATGATTCATTAAGCCTTCATTTGCTTTTAAATCTTCTTCTTTTCTTCCATAGCTTGTAGCAAGTTCTGTAACTTTGCTATTTAATTCTTCTTCAGAAACTTCGATTTTAGCATCTTTGCAAACAGCTTCTAATACTAATCTCATTTTTATAGATTCTTTAGCTGGTTCTTCACTTTCTTTTCTGAAATCAGCCATTGTTTTTCCTAACATTTGTAAGTATTGTTCAAAAGAAATTCCTTGATATGATAATCTTCTATTCATATCTTCTGCCATATTATCAAGCTCTACTTCTACCATTCCTGATGGAATTTCTACTTCTGATGCTTCTGCTACTGCTCTTACTGCTTTTTCTTCTAATTCTGCTTTTGCTCTATCTGCATTTTGAGCTTCTTTTTTTGATTTGATATCAGCTTTTAATTCGTCAAGATTGTTGAATTCACTAACATCTTTTGCAAATTCATCATCTATTGCTGGTAATTCTTTTTTCTTGATTTCATGTAATGTTACTTTAAATACTGCAGGTTTTCCAGCTAAATCTTTTGAAAAATAATCTTCTGGGAAATTAACATTTACATCTTTTACTTCTTCTGGTTTCATTCCAACTACTTGTGCTTCAAAACCAGGGATAAATGTTCCGCTTCCTAATTCTAATTCATGATTTTCAGCTTTTCCACCTTCGAATTCTACTCCATCTACAGTTCCAACAAAATCAATTACAGCTATATCTCCATCTTCTGCTGGTCTATCTGTTACTGTAACCATTCTTGAATTGTGTTCTGCCATATGTAATAATTCGTGTTCTACATCATGGTCTGTTACTTTATATTCATTTTTTTCTAATGAAATTCCTTTATATTTTCCAAGTTTTACTTCTGGTTTAGTTTGAACTATAGCTGTAAATATTAATTCTTGTCCTTTTCCTATTTGGATTACTTCGATATTTGGTTTGCTAACAACTTCTAATTTTTCTGCTTTGATAGCTTCATCATATATGCTTGGTACTATTTCATTAAATGTATCTTCATAGAAAATTTCTGCTCCATAATATTTTTCAACAATATTCATTGGTGCTTTTCCTTTTCTAAATCCTGGTATACTAATGTATTTAGAACTTTTAGCAAATACTTTTTTCATTCCTTCATCAAATATTTTTGCTTCTACTTTAAATTCTAATTTTAACTCATTTTTGTTTTCTGTCTTTTCAACTTTTACACTCATTTTAATTCCTCCAATTTCTTTCCTTAAAACATGCCTATTTATTATATCACAAAATATCACAAATGCAAGCTTTTTTGCATTTTTATTGCTGTTTTATGCTCTTTTTTAGGTGTTTTTTAATTAAAATTCAATATTTTTTTCTTAATTTATTAAATATTTTTTATACTTTTTTTATTTTTGCTACAAAAAATCCTTCATATAATTCATTTGGACAAACACATAATGTTCCTTTTAATTTTACTGGTAATTTTGGTATTTCTTTTGTCCATTCATCTTCTATTGGTATAATTTCAGCTTTAAATTTTTTCAAAACTTTATTTACAATATCTTCATTTTCTTTAGCTAGTATAGAACAAGTTGAATAAACCATTTCTCCGCCTGATTTTAATATTTTTAAAGCTTTTGTTAAAAGCTGTTCTTGTGTTTTTGCAGATCTTTCTATCAATTCTTTAGAAAAACTTTTGTATGTATTTTCTTCTTTTAATGATATTGTGCCACTTCCACTACAAGGAGCATCTAATAATATTTTATCAAAAGAAAAATAATCACTTAAATTTCTAGCATCTTCTACCATTACATTTACTTTAGTTGCGCCTTGTTTTTCTAAATTATATTTTAGTCTTTCACTTCTTATTTTGTTTTTTTCACAAGCTGTAATCATAGCCTCATTTTCTGATAAAACAGCCATCTGTGTTGTTTTTCCACCTGGTGCTGCTGCCATATCTAAAATATTTTCTCCTTTTTTAGGATTTAGCACTATTGGTGGTATCATTGAAGATAGACTTTGTAAATAAATTTCTCCATTATTAAACATATCTAAATCTTTTATTTTATCTTCTCTTGCATTTTCTATTATATAAGCTTCTTTGTAAAATTCTACACTTGTGCTATTAATGTCATTTGATTTTAATATCTCATTTATTTTTTCCCTATCTGTTTTTAGGGTATTTACTCTTAATGAAACTTTTCTCTTTGCTTCATATCCTTCTATAATTTTATTTACTATATTTTCTTCAAATTGTTCTAAAAGTAGTTTGTGTAAAAAATCTAAATTTTTCTCCATATTTTTCGTATAATCAGTTATCTAGAAATATTAATCTATTTAATTGATTACTCCCTTTCTTTTAAATTTTTGATTATTATATAGTTAAAATTCAAAAAAATCAATCTGTAGGTTTTATTTTGATTTTATGTATTTACATTCTATTGAAAAAAGTAGTTTTTCCTGATATAATACCAACGCTTAATCTTTTGTCTCACAAAAAATTATAAGTGAGGTAAAAAGATATTTTGCAAACATCATTAAATAAATACTAATAAGGAGGCGTACTTTATGTATGATGTTATTACCTTTGGAGAACCCTTAATCCGGTTCGAACCTAACAACCCATTTGAGAGGCTTGAAAGGACAGATTTGCTTAGAATGGCTTTAGGAGGAGCAGAAGTTAATGTTTCTGCTGCCATTTCCACTATTGGAAACCTCAAAACAGCTATTATAACAAAACTTCCGGACAATTCTATGGGCAGATGGGTCGAACATTTTTTGAATTCGTATAATATCAATACAGAATTCATTGCACATGGAGGTCAGCGAGTTGGAACTTATTATTATGAACAAGGCTCTCGCCCGCGTACCCCCTCTGTGGTTTATGACAGAAGAAATAGTAGTTTTATTGAAAGCACTCTTGCAGATTATGGAATTGATTTCTTTTCATCTGCGAGAATTTTTCACACAACAGGCATAACACTTGCTTTAAGTGAAAACACTCGAAAAACCGCAATAGAGATGATAAAATCTTTTGCGGCTTGTCATACTACAATCTCTTTTGATGTAAACTATCGGGCCAATCTTTGGAGTGAAGAAGAAGCTAAAGCAACAATTGAGGAAATTTTACCTTATGTTGACATTCTCTTTATTTCAGAAGAAACTTGCAGGAAAATGTTTAGATGTACAGGAACACATGAAGAAATTTTAAAAAAATTTTCGAAAACTTATAACATCCAAAACATTGTTTCCACTAAACGCAAAGTTATTGATCAAAGCCATCACCAATTCTCTTCTCTTATTTTTCAAAAGTTTGGAGAAAAATATTATCACTCTTCTAAACCTTATGATATTGATGTTATAGATAGAGTTGGTAGTGGTGATGCCTATATTGCTGGTGTACTTTATGGCTTGCTTAATTTCAATTATTCTTGCCAAATTGCGCAAGAATATGGAGATGCTTTCTCAGCTTTAAAATGCACCATTCCAGGTGATATTTTAATTTCTAACAAATCAGAAGTTGAAAATATCATCCAAAAACACAAAAAGGGTATCACAGAAGATATCAATCGGTAATGCAAAATATCAAAAGCATGGGACTTCCCATGCTTTTTCATTTTATCACAAATCTCCTAATAAATAGAATATTTAATATATGTAAGGATTAGCAATTTGACATTTTATGTCAATCGTGCTATACTATAATAGTATGTTGAGTAGTTTTGGTTCCTACTTGGGAATCTACGACTCTATACAAATTTTATATTTTTTTAGGAGTACATCATGGCAAACATCAACACCCAGGTAAACGACGCAATCCGGTTTATGTATCAGCAGAAGGAATCTAGGCCTTCGTGGGTTTCTGATCGTAGTCTTCTTGGCTTCTGGTACATTATCGGTCCGAAGACATTTGCAGACCAGGAAGATATCTCCAAAATCTCGGAACTCTTCTCCAAAGATCCTATTGCCCATAAGCTTTTGAATCGAATGATGGAAAAAGAACTGGAATCGGAAAAAATTGTCGTTCATATTGTCCCTGAGCATCGGATGACAGATATGCTTCGTTCCAAAGCAACAGCAACTATGATTATGCAAAAAGTTAAGAATCATACATTATCATCCAAAGACTTATTTGCATTCAAAACCATGCCGCTGTTTATTGACGATGACACTTGGTATTTCGACAAAGAATTTGTTGTCGACCCGAAGAGTTTTGTCGTTGCCGTAATTGGAAGAAGCAAGAGCAACCCTAAATATCTCCATGTTTGGATAACGGATACCCTGGCGCAGTCCTAAAAAGAGTCGTAATCTAAGCGCACTTTCGCTTAGGCATTCCTGTTACTATTTCTAGTTTAGGAATACGCACAACTAAAGCAAAAAACACCGAGAGTTTCAAAACTCTTGGTGTTTTTTTATATACATGATAAATTTTGTTAAATAAATCACTATTATTATTTTCTTAATTCTGCATTTAATGATTTTTCTAATGCTTCAATTATTTTATCTAATACAGGATTTACTTCATCATCTGTTAGAGTTTTTGTATTTGAACCAAATGCTAATGAATAAGCAACACTTTTTTTGTCTCCTAATACTTCACTAGTATATATATCAAACATTTCTTGAGCTACTAACAAGTTTCCTCCTGCTTTTTTTATAACTTTTGAAATTTCTTCTGAAGTTACCTTTTTATCTAACATAATTGCTATATCTTTTTTAATTGTAGGATAAATAGAAATTTCTTTAAATTTCATTTTACTTACTTTTTTATTTAATAATTTTTGTAAGTTTATTTCAAATACAAATACTGGTTCTTTTGAAATTTCTGGATGAATTCTACCAATCACTCCTAGAACTTCTCCATTAACATTTATTTCTGCTACTTGACCTGGATGGAATTCTTTTAAATTTTGTTTTGGTAATACAAAACTATAACGATTTCCATATCCTAAATAATCTAATACCTCTTCTACTATTCCTTTTATTATATAGAAATCTACTTGTTTTTTATTTCCTATTCCTAAATAATAATCTCCAGTCATTAAACCACATAATTTTGTATCTTCACCATAAATTTCTTCTTTTTTCCAGAAACCTTTTCCTATTTCAAATATACAAACATCTTTTGTATAATGAGATTTATTGTATTCATAAATTTTATATAAAGAAGGGATTAAGCTATATCTTAAAGTGTTTCTATCTTCTGTCATTGGATCTAATAAAGATAACTCTTCAAATGAATCGTTTGTATATTTATGAACTTCTTTATCATTAATTAATATATAAGATAAAGTTTCATTTAAACCTAGAGAAACCATTTTATCTCTAATTCCTCTTTCTGTTTTATTTACACTTCCCATTCTCATTGGTACTGTAGGTAATTTTCCTTTAATATTATCTACTCCATAAATTCTTCCAACTTCTTCAATTAAATCTTCTTTTATAGAAATATCTAATCTTCTAGTTGGTACTATTACAGTAATTTTTTCTTGTTCTACTAAATAAGAAAATCCTAATTTTTTAAATACATTTAAAACTTCTTCTTTTTCTATTGAAGTTCCTAAAAGTGTATTAATATCATTTACTGTAATATCTATTTTCTTTTCTGTTTTATCAGTTTTATCATATACAACAGTTCCTGTTTGAATTGTAGCACTGGCATATTCTTCTAATAATTTAACAGCTCTTGCCATAGCCATATAAGTTCTATTTGGGTCTAATCCTTTTTCAAAACGATTGCTAGCTTCACTTCTTATTATTTTTTTAGATGTTTTTCTAACTTTTACAGAATCAAATATAGCTGCTTCTATTAATACATTTTTTGTTGTTTCTACGATTTCTGTGTCTAAACCACCCATAACTCCAGCTAATCCTATAGCTCTTTTTCCATCTGAAATTACTATATCAGTATTTTCTAATTCTCTTTCTATACCATCTAATGTTGTTAATTTTTCTCCTTGCTCGGCCATTCTTGTTTCTATACAGTTTTCTAATTTATCAGCATCATAAAAATGTAAAGGTTGCCCAAGTTCCATCATAACATAATTACTAATATCTACTACATTGTTAATTGGTCTTATTCCTAAAGCTATTAATCTATTTTTTATAAAATCTGGACTTTCTTTAATAGTTACATTTAAAGCTTTTCTAGCTAAAAACAATTTACAATTATCAGTATTTACATTTACTGAAAAACTATTGTTTAAGTCTTCTCCTTCTTCTTTGTGTGATAGAACTGGCTCTTTTACTTCTTTTCCGTAAATAGCTCCTACTTCATAAGCCATTCCTAATATACTTAATAAATCTCCTCTGTTTGCTGTAAGTTCAAAATCGATTATTTCATCATTTAATTTTAAATATTCAATTGGATCTGCCCCAACAGGTGCTTCATCACTCAAAATATGAATACCATTTTTATCTTCTTCAGATAGGAATTTTTTGTCAAGCCCAATTTCATATAAAGCACATATCATTCCATTAGATTCTTGTCCTCTAATCATCCCTTTTTTTATTTTGAAATCTCCTGGAAGTTCAGCTCCAACTTGTGCAACAATAACTTTAATTCCAGCTCTTACATTTTGTGCACCACAAACAATATCCAATACTTCTGTTCCAATATCTACTTTACAAACATGCAAATGGTCAGAATCAGGATGATTTTCACATTCTAATACTTTACCAATTATTAATTTTGTACTAGGTATTAGTTTTTCAGCACTATCATATTCGTTTCCAACTCTAGTCATATCTTCTGCTAAAGTTTTTACATCTACATCTATATCAACATAGTCTTTTAAAAAGTTTTTACTTAATATCATTTCTTACCTCCAAAATCTAATTTTGTAAATAAATTAGTATCTTTACAAGATTATTCTTCATCCTTTCTATCAAATTGACTTAAAAACCTCACATCATTAGTATATAAATAACGCATATCTGTGATTCCATATTTAAACATTGCTAATCTGTCAATTCCTGTACCAAATGCAAATCCAGCATATTTTTCTGGGTCATATCCATTCATTTCTAATACATGAGGATGTACCATTCCAGCTCCTAAAACTTCTATCCAACCTGTTTTTTTGCAAAGTGGACAACCTTTTCCACCACATTTAAAGCAAGTAACATCTACTTCATAAGAAGGTTCTGTAAAAGGAAAATAGCTTGGTCTAAATCTTAATTCTGAATTTGCTCCTATCATTTTTTTAACAAAAACTTCTAAAGTTCCTTTTAAATCTGCTAAAGATACATTCATTTCTTTTTTATCAATTACTAAACCTTCAACTTGATTGAATTGATGAGAATGTGTTGCATCATCTTCTCTTCTATATGTTTTACCTGTACAAATCATACGAATTGGAGATTTTTCTTCATTTGCAAGCATTGTTCTTGCTTGAACTGCTGAAGTTTGAGTTCTTAATAAATATTCGTTAGTAATATAAAAACTATCTTGCATATCTCTTGCAGGATGTCCTTGTGGAAGATTTAGTCTTTCAAAACAAAATTCATCTGTTTCTAATTCTGGACCTTCTATTACATCATATCCCATAGAAACAAATAGGTCTTGAATCTCTTCTATAACTCTATTTATAGGGTGTTTACTTCCTCTTTTTATTTTTACACTAGGCATTGTAATATCTATTTTTTCTTTTTCTAACTTTTCTGAAATAGCTTTCTCTTTAAAAACTTTTTCAGCCTCAGCAAGCTTTTCCTCAATTTGATTTCTTGCTTCATTTACTAATCCTCCAATTATAGGTCTTTCTTCTGGAGTTAACCCTCCAAGTCCTTTTAAAAGTGATGAAAGTTCACTTTTTTTACCTAATAATTTTACTTTTAATTCTTGCAATTCTTGCAAATTTTGTATTTTTGCAATATTCTCTTCGGCATCTCTTTGAATTTCTTTAATTTTTTCTTTCATTTTATACCTCCTTTATTTTCTGCTTAGAACAATTAACACGTGTAGCATTTTATTTAATACAAAAACAAACTTTAATATTAAACAAAAAATCCTATGCAATATTTCTACTGCATAGGACGAATATTTCCGTGTTACCACCTAATTTTATTAATTTAAACTTTTTTAAACTAACCTCATTATAGCTATAACGTTGCTATCGTTTGAACCTACTATATTTTCAATCCAAAACCTCAAAAGTGAAATTTCAGTAAATAATGTATGAATAAACTTTCAGCTTACAATTTATTCTCTCTTTAATACATTTTCTATCTACTTACTTTGCTTTTTCATCGGCTTTATTAAATTTTACATAAAATATAATAACATATATTTTTATTTTTTTCAATCACTTATTTGATTTTTTTATTTTATTTACATAATAATGCATTTACCTTTTCAGTTGACGTTTTATTTGCCATTCTTTAATTTTATATTTTTTTGTTTATCACTACTCTTCAAAATTTAATTTATTTTTAATTATAATATATAAAATAAAATTTTTATCCTAATATTTAATATAAATCTACTATTTAAATTAGTATATTTTCTGCCCTTATTAATCTACACTATTAAGTGTTATTGATATAATTTCTGGTGGATTAAAGATTCTAATTGGTATTTTTGAATATCCTATACCAGAACCAACTATCATCTGGAATTCTCCATCTTTATATGCTCCACTTGAATATGTTGGAAACCATCCTTGAGGATGAGCATATAACCCTCCTACTTCTGGAATTTTAACAATTCCACCATGAGTATGACCTGTTAATGCTAAATCTATCGGATATCCTGTATATATTTTAAAATATTCTGGTCTATGTGATAAAAGTATTGTAAATTTTTCTTGTGAATATGAGTTATTTTCTTGATTATTAAATAAATCATCTAACATTTTTTTAGCTTTATCTTTATTATTTTCACCAACATTAGCATATTTTTTATCTTTGTATAAAGTAGCTGGGTCTTGCATTCCTACTAAGCTTATAGTCTCTCCTTCAATATTAATTTCTTCTATTTTATTATTTAAAAGAATAACTCCTAATTCTTCTAAAGCTACTTTAAATACATTGTTCTCAGGGTCATCAAGTAACATCATTTCATGATTTCCATAAACCCAATAAACTGTTGCAATTTCAGTTAATTCTTTAACAAATTCTATTGTTAATCCATCTGGTGTTTCGATTTCTTTTGCCTGATATTTACTACTTTCTTTTAAATAATAGTCAGAATCAATCAAATCCCCTGTTATAAATATAGTATGTGGTTTTTGTTCTTTTACTTTAGTAATTATTTTATCCTTTTGTTTTATACTTCTTATTGAATGTATATCTGTTAATTGTACTATTTTATAATTATTAAATTTTTCAGGAATTTTATAATGTGTTATTTGACAGTTAGTAACAATTATATTTT
>JAZROJ010000001.1:0-7647 GCA_045648625.1 Candidatus Scatovivens sp. | reverse complement strand
CCTGAATCTTCATTTCCTTTATATTCTCTATTTGTTCCATTTACCATTTTACTTATTATTTCATTTGTTTGGCCTGGCATTGGATTTACTATATTATTTGCTAATACTTGTACTGCTGAATTTATATTTAATTGTAATTTATCATCTTCTCCATCTCTTGATGTATTCCTTATGTATATGTCAAATGCAAAATAGCCATTATCTTCCATCACTTCATTTGTTTCATCATACTCATTACACATTGCTATTTCTGATAATGATGTTCCTGTTGCTTTTCCTTCATAAAATGGCATTAGTGAATAGTTATATGTTGTCCCACCATCTGCCCAAGATGCTGTTATATCTTTTTCTCCTGCTGTTGATACTGGTAACAATTCATTTGGCAGAATTGCTCCTGCTCTTGTTATATATGGGTCTGTTGTTGTGTCTGATGGGCTTGTTTTAAATGCACTTTGTCTTGTTGTTTGTGCTGTTGCAAATTTACTTGCTGCATTTTTTAAATCTATTTCTTGACTCCATGTTTTTGCATCTAATGATATTTCCATATTCTCTGCTACTTCTACTGTTCCTCTTAAGTTTGAAATAGAAATATCTTTTTGAGTTGTAAACCATGCATATGTTGAGAATATTAATAGCATTGCCATTAAGCTCATTTTTGTAAATGCTACTCTTATTCTTCTTTTACGTGCTTTATAATTTGCTTTTTTCTCATTTGCTGAATTTTCTACACATGATTTTTCTAAATTCTCTAAGCTTTCTAATTCCTCTTGCAATCTTCTCTCATTTTCTTGCATTTCTTTGGTTCCCCTTTTTGTTTTAATTATTATTTTTATTAAATTTCAAAAAATTATAAAATATATTTTTTTAATACTAAATATACACTTTTATTATAACTTTAATAGCATTTTTGTACAAGCAAATTCATATTACATTTTTATTACAATTTATCTTCATAATTTTATAAATTACAACTAAAAAAATAAGTATATATGTTTAAAGAGAGCAAATATTTTGCGTATCTAAAATTGAAGTTAGAAATTCTTTGAAGTAAAATGAGGAATGCTCCGCTCTGCTGAGAGAGGCTCATTTTACTTCATTAGAATTTATACGAAATTTTAGCGTATACAAAATATTTAAACGAAATAAACTTATATATTTATTTAATCATATAATTTTAATTTTACAAATTCATAAAAATTTAATAAAAAATTCACATATTAAAATCACCAAACATAAAAATATAAAATAGCAAAAAACTATTTAAGCATATTATCCACAGCAATCATAATCCCAATTTTACCATATTCAAAAGTCAAACCACCTTGCATATAAGCAGTGTAAGGCTCACATAAAGGACCATCACAGCTAAGCTCAATAGTAGCACCAGGAGTAAAAGAACCACCAGCCATAATTTCTTTATGCTCATAACCAGGCATATCATCTGGAACAGGAGTAACATAAGCTTCTATTGGAGCTCCTTTTTGAACACCTTGACAGAACTTAATTAATTTTTCTGCTTCTAATAATTCTATAGTTTGAATAATATCAGTTCTTTTTTCATCAAAACTTGGGCTTACTCCATTAAATCCACATCTCTCTAGCATTCTGCTAGCAAAAACCATTGTTTTTAAAGCAGAAGCAACTACTGAAGGCGCCATAAATAAACCTTTATAATAAGATAATAATTGATTAAAATTAGCACCTGAATCTTTTCCTATGCAAGGAGCTGTTAGTCTTTCTGCCACTTGATGAATTATGTTTTTCTTTCCTACAACATATCCACCACTTGTTGCAATTCCTGCACCTAAATTTTTCATTAAAGAGCTTACAAATAAATCTGCTCCTACTTCTGTTGGCTCTCTATCTTGGACAAATTCTCCATAGCAGTTATCTACCATTACTATAATGTTTGAATCTATATCTTTTATTACTTTAATTGCTTTTTCTATTTGCTCAATAGTTAAACTTTTTCTTTGAGCATATCCTCTTGAACGTTGAATTTCAATTAATTTTATATTTCCTCTTCTTACTCTTTCTTCTATTGCTGCATAATCAAAATCATTATTAATTAATTCTATTTGTTCATATTTTATTCCATGTTTTATCAAAGAATTCTCACTATCTCCAGTAAGACCTATTACACTTTTTAAAGTATCATAAGGTGCCCCAGAAATACTTATCATTGTTTCTCCATATTTTAATAAACCAAATAAAGCTAAACTTAAAGCATGTGTTCCAGACATAATTTGAGGTCTTACTAACGCATCTTCTGCTTTAAAAATTCTTGCATAAACCCTTTCTAATTTTTCTCTTCCACCATCATAATATCCGTATCCTGTAACTTCATTAAAATCTGTTGTTGATACATTTTCTTTTTGAAAAGCACTTAATACTTTTATACTATTTTTTAAACAATTTTGTTCTATTTCTTTAAATATTGGTTCTATTTCTTTTTCTACTTCTTGTGCTAAATTTATTATATTTTCACTTATTTCAAATTCTTCGTACATAACTATCGGATAATTTATTTATCCGCTCCTTTCTAATTTTTTATAATTTAACCAAAGCTACATTTAATACTTTCTATAATTTCATATCTGAATCTTAGTTCTCTAAATAAAAATAAAGCACATATATTACAAAAAATTTCGTATATACCATGTGCCTCTTTAGTTTTATAAAATTATTTTTCAGAATAAGTTGTAACTTCAATTTTTTCTATAATTACATCTTTTACTGGTTTATTTTCTTGACCTTGTGCTGTTGTATGAGTTTCTACTTTTGCTATTGCATCTACAACATCCATACCTTCAAATACTTGTCCAAAAACAGTATATTGTAAATATAAACTTAAATATCCACCATTTTCTTTATATTGTTCTAATAAATCTTCTGGATACCCATATTGTTTTAAATATGAAGCCATTTGTTCTGAATAGTTTGCTTGTGTAATAAAGAATTGACTTCCTAAACTTGATGTACCAGTTCCTCTACTTGCCATACATAAAGAACCTCTATAAGGTACTAATTCATAAGAAAGTTCTTCTCCAAAACCTTCTCCCCAGATGCTTTCTCCACCTGTTCCTGTACCTAATGGATCTCCACCTTGAATCATAAATTCTTCCATTACTCTATGGAAAGTTACTCCATTATAATATCCTTCTTTTGCATGTGTTACAAAATTTTCTACTGCTTTTGGAGCTACATCTTCAAAAAATTTAACTTTTATCTCTCCAAAATCTTTAACTTTAAAAATAGCTATTGTTTCTCCCTCTTTTGGAAGTGACATTTGTTTTTCTGCTGCTACTTTGTAATCCACTTTATTTTCCTCACTTTCTTTATTTTCTGTGTTTGTTTTGTTTTCTTCTTTATTTTCTACTACATTTTGTTTGCTTGTTGAATTTGTGCTAGTTAAGCTTTCTTCTTGTTGTTCACACCCTGTAAGCACAAATAACATTGCAAATATAATTAAAATACTTATTGCCTTTCTCACTTAATTTTCCTCCTTTGCTTATTATGCAATTATATAAATTTCACTTTCAGAATTATATATTATTTTTTTATAATATCCAAGTATTATTTCCTAATTTTTTAAAATAATTTATAGCTTAATCAAAACCAATACTATAATATCTCTTTATGAAAAATATGTGCTTATTTCTTGTAAATTTTCAAAATTGCATTTTCTTTCTACATCATATGCTACTATAGCTACAGCATTTGATAAATTTAATGAACGCAAATTTTCTCTCATTGGTATTCTAATTGTTTTATTTATATATTTTTTTAGCACATCTTCTGGCAATCCTTTTGTTTCTTTTCCAAACAATAAAAATACTTCTTTACAACTTGCATAATCTGGCTCTGAATATACATGTTGACCTTTTGTTGTTACAAAAAACATGTCATTTTCTTCTGGTTTGTATTTTTCTAAAAAAGCTTTAAAATTTTCATGTTCTTCTATTTCTAATTTATCCCAATAATCAAGTCCTGCTCTTTTCACTTGTTTTTCCGAAATTGAAAATCCTAGCGGGTGCACTAAATGTAATTTTGCGCCTAATGCTGCACATGTTCTTGCTATGTTTCCTGTATTTTGTGGTATTTCTGGTTCTACTAAAACAATATTTAATTTCATAATTTTTATATAATCAATTTTATAATATCTTTGTACACTATTTAATAACAACCAAGAATTAAACTTGTATTAACTAATATTAAATAGTAATATCTGGCAATTGATTTTCCTTTCCATTATATTTTTTTTCAAAGCTATTTTGTATTTTATCACATTTTTAAATTTTTGTACACAGTAAAAGGAGCACATTTAATATGTTTTATATTTTAAAACATATTTATGTGCTCCGTGTTTGTTCTCATACATTTTTTAAATTCCAAATTTTTTCTTATCTCTTATTATTCTTTCATAGCTATATTATTTCCAGACTCATATTTTGTTAATGATTTGTAAAATACAAAACTTGCAAAACTAATATAAAATATTGTAGCTAATATTAGAAACAAAAATATTTTTATATCAAAATTACCTAACAATTTTAGTGGAATATGAGCAACATAAGCTGCTGGAACAAGTGTAAACATAAGTCCTTTCATAAAACTTCCAAATATTTCATAAGGATATGTACAAAGAGTTATAAATAAACTATTTTCATAAATATGTGCTATTTGTTCTACTTCTCCTATCCAAATAACTAAAATTCTTATTAATATAAATGAAGCACAAGTTACTACAGTTCCTATTAAAACATATGATAAAAATTGCAAATATAAACTTATTTTTCCACAAGCTATCCACCCTATAACTAATCCATATATCAAATCTCCAAAAGCTGAAAAATCACATTTAGATGTTGCTACACTTAGTAAAATATTTTTTGGTT
Source organism: Candidatus Scatovivens sp. (assembly GCA_045648625.1). Taxonomy (GTDB): domain Bacteria; phylum Bacillota; class Clostridia; order TANB77; family CAG-508; genus Scatovivens. The sequence goes on along the minus strand of JAZROJ010000001.1, from coordinate 2,749 downwards.
GTAATAGATATGTATCTAAACTTCCATTTAGAACATATCTGTTAATTTCTCTTAGTCCACCAAACAAAAAGTTTGCAAGCCCCCAAGATGCTGGTGAAACAGCCCATATAAACAAAATATCATTCATCTCTAAACCATTAACATCTCCATTATTTATGCTAAATACAAGTAACCAAAATATTAAGAAAAAACCATTATTTATAGCCATAAATATACTTTGAATAATAAAACTAGTTTTATATTCTAGACTAGATTTTAAATTATATTTTAAACTTATAAGTAAAAATTTTATATTATTTTTAACCTCCGTTAACATTGATTTTTCTAGCTCCTTTCTTGTATAAAATTCGAATTGTCAAATATAAAAAAGCTGCAGATAATATTTCTATTCCTAATAATATTATTGATTCACTTAATCCTGCATTTGTAAGTATTTTTGATGGTACATATACATAATGTGTAGTTGGCAGACACCAAAATATTTTTTGTATAATTTCAGGATAAAATTCTAATGGAGTAAATACTACTAGCAAACTCATTTTTTGTAAAATCAAATATATAGAATGATTTTCTTCTGTAAAAAATGAAATTATTCCTATTAATATTTGAAGTAATACTCCTATAAAAATTCCAATTACACTTGCAATTAACATCAATAAAATGTTTCCTAAAGTTACTTGTATTGGGCCAGCTAATAATAAACCTAATATTATAGCTACTACAAAATTAATTACTCCTTTTATTATTAAAGCTGCTTCTTCTGCTATAAAATAATGAATCATATCTACTGGCTTTATTAACATATTAGCTATATCCCCCTGTTTTACCATACTAGATATTTGCTTATATTTTGACTCTTTTGTATATGTAATAAATTCTGCAATAATAATATACCAAATTAACTCTGCTTTTGTGTAACCAGCTATCATTTTTCCTTGCAAAATATATTCCCATAATTCGTTAAAAATGAATACGTGTATTGCAAATGAACATAATGAAAACAAATAATTCCAAATAAAAGTTAACTTTGTTTTTATACTATATTTAATTATTTCTATGTACTTTCGCACTTTTCATCACCTCTTGTATATATATCATATATAACCTCTTCTAAAGGTACTGGAATGGCTTCTATATCAATAACATTTCCATATTTCATAAATTTTTCTAATATACTTGAAACACTATTTATACTTGTATCTACTTTTATTGCAACCTTGTGTGTTTCTTTTGAAACTATTGGATATTCAAATTCTGTATTTTCTATAGAATCTTCATACAAAATTGTTATAAATTTTTCTTTTAAATAATCTTTCTTTAAATTTTCCAAACTTTCATCTTTTATAATTCTTCCATGATCTATAATTATAATTCTTTCACACAATTTTTCGATATCCCCTAAATCGTGACTTGTTAAAAATATTGTTGTATTTTTTTCTTTGTGAATTTTTAATATCGCATTTCTTACTTTTTCTTTTACAACTATGTCAAGACCTATTGTTGGCTCATCTAAAAATAATATTTCTGGTTCATGAAGCATTATTGCTCCAATTTCGCAAATCATTCTTTGACCTAAAGACAATTTTCTAACTGGTACATTTACTATTTCTTGTAAGTCAAACATTTTTATAATATTTTCAATTCTATTATCTAACTCTTCTTTTTCAATATCATACATTGCACCATATAATTTGTATGTATCTATTGCTGGTAAGTGCATCCATAAACTAGATTTTTGACCAAACATACATCCGATTTTGTAAGCTAATCTTTTTCTATCTTTACTAGGATTCAATCCAGCTACTGCTATACTTCCAGAAGTTGGATGCAAAATTCCAGTAAGCATTTTTATTGTTGTTGATTTTCCAGCACCATTTGGACCTACAAATGCTACTATTTCTCCTTTTTCAATTTTTAGATTTACATCTTGTACGGCTGTGTACTCCGTTTTCTCTGGAAAGAAAAAATTTTTAATTCCAGCTTTTTTTACTGTTTTTGTAAATACTTTTTTTAAATTTTTTACTTCTATCATTTTTATCCCCCTTCTTTTAAATATAGTTTAAGTTTATTGATATAGAATCTTAATGTAAAACAAATAGAATATACTAGCTTAGTGAGCTTTTTATCTAATATTTTTTCTATTAAATATATTAATAAATTAATTTGTACAAAAAATATTTTGAAAATCAAAAAAGCCCATAAGAAAGAATCTTTTTCAAGACTCCTCTTATAGGCTTAACCTAATCAAGTGTAGATTTTCATCCTACATCGCTCACAAAATTGCTTAGATGTACTCTTGTTTACATTACTTATGTTAACATATCTTTCCTTTTCTGTCAATGACTTTATATTTTTTTATAAAAGTATTTTACTTTTTTGCACAATAATTTTACATTTTTTATAAAAGTATTTTACATTTTTTATAAAAGAATTTTACATTTTTTACAAAAGTATTTACAAAAAAATAATATTATTGATAAGATATATACATAATATTATTTGGAAGGTGAAAAAATTGAGAGCAGTATTTCCTTGTAAAGGTGTTCTTGTTTTAACTAAAAAAGATGTAGAAGCTCTACAAAAATTCTACAATTCTACTTTAGAAAAATCAAGCATTTTTAGCAATTACAATACAACTGAATATTCTATTCAAATTGGTAATTTTAATTATTTACCAAAAAAAGCAACTCTTATTGTAGATGAGAAAAATCTTCTTACAATTTCAAAATTGCGTGCTATTATGAATGGT